>NZ_SMKQ01000125.1 GCF_004348995.1 Nonomuraea terrae | reverse complement strand
GGCGGTGGCGAGGCGGGAGAGGGCCTCGGCGTACGGGGGGTCGAGCCAGTAGTCGGAATGCCAGCGGCACTCGGGGAGCGGCTCGCCGGGGCCGGGCAGCGGCGGGTCCCAGCAGAACCGGTCCACGCCGGCGTCCGCGCGCTCCGGGTCGCCGCCGGCCAGCGGGTCGGCCGTGGCGAAGACGGGCCCGCCGATGGGGTCGCTCAGCCGGTAGAGGTTGCACCAGGTGACGGAGTCGCGTACGGCCGACAGCCCGGCCGCGCCGAAGTAGGCGGGGAAGAAGGGCGCGTACAGGCGGCCGAGCGGCGAGCCGTGGGTCAGCAGCCGGACCCGCCCCCGCAGCTCGGGCCGGAGCTGCAACACGAGCGCGGCGGCGATCACGCTGCCCTGGCTGTGCCCGGACAGCACGACCTCGTCCCGGTCGGTACGGGCGAGGCGGGCCACCCGCGCCATCAGCTCGGGGATGACCCGCTCGGTGTAGCAGGGCGGCGCCAGCGGATGGATGGCCCGGGGCCAGAAGGTGCAGATGTCCCACAGGATGCCGACCGTCCTGCGCAGCCGCGAGTCGATGTACGTCCGCCGCCCGATCAGCACCAGCCCGACGACGATCGCCACCATGGCCCAGCTGCCGATCGAGGCGAGCAGCCCCGCGACGCCCCCGTCGGGCGTGAACAGCCCCAGCCGGTAGATCACGGTCACCGCGGCGAACCCGGCCACGCCGAGCCCGGTGAGCACCGCCACCACGAACCCGATCCGGTCGGTCAGCGTGGCCAGCGCCCACTTCCCGGCGACCTCCCGCGCGTCGCTCACCTCTCCGTAGTACGGCTCCAGCAGGGGCGCCAGCCGCTCCCCCTCGGCCGTGCGGTGCGCGTTCAGCACGCAGGCGACCACGACGGCGCCGAGCACCAGCAGCGGCACCAGGGCGGCCGTCCACCAGACCGTGTCGTCGAGGAAGAGCTTCCTGCCGAGCGGGCCGGCGCCGGCCGAGGTGGCCGCCACGCCGAAGAACGAGGCGGTCCAGAACAGCACGCCGAGCGCGAGCACGTTCGCGCTGCCCACGGCCACCATCAGCGCGAACCAGGCGGCCAGCCCGCCCATCGCGCGCCGCTCGCCGGGCGTGCGGTCCCTGCGGGCCAGTACGGTGACGGCGGCGAGGATGAACACCCCTAGCGCGATCATGAGCGCGTACTCCAGCACGCCGACGCCCACGCCGGGGAGCTGAGGCGCGTACGGTCCGGGCGGCAGGCCGGCCAGCGCCGCCCCGCCGGTGACCAGGAACACGACCGGCGCCGCCACCCGCAGCGCCCGGATCGCGCGCCCCAGCCAGGCGGGCTCGGGCCCGCCGGTGTACGGGTCGAGCCGCCGCGCGGTCGCCGGCAGCACCACCAGCACGGCGGCGGCGAGCTGCACGCCCGCGTTGGCCGCGGTCAGCGCGAACCCGACCGGCGTGTGCGCGAACGGCGCGGACACCGCCAGCCCGATGGAGGCGATCGCGAACGACACGTGCACGACGCGCAGCCGCCACACGGGCGTGCGCCCGTGCCACAGGCGCGGCTGCCCCAGCAGCACACCGCCGCGGCCGGTGCCGCGGAGCTCCTCCGGCGCCACGTCCGTGCGCTCGTCGCGGCGCCAGGTACGGCGGGCGATCCACCACAGGACGACGACGGCCAGCAGCGGGACCAGCGCGGTGACCGCGAGCCGCTTCGACGGCTCGCCACCCCACAGCGCGCCCAGCCAGTGCACCCAGACGGGGGCGGTGTCGACGGTGCAGGCGCGGCCGGCCGCGGTGCACTGCCAGCCGACGAGGTCGACGCTGGCCCGGGTGACGGCGCCGACGAGCGTGCCGGTGAGCAGCAGGCCGAACAGCCGCTGCGCCGCCTCCGTCAGGTGCCGCAGCCGGTCGGCGCCCGGCGGCCTGGGCAACATGAAGTACGACAGGTTGGCCAGCGCGAACGGCAGCAGGAGCAGCCACAGCGCGATCGTCCGCCCGCCGGAGGTGAGGTTGCCCCACGCGTAGGCCTCGCGGCGGCGCACGCCGGGCACGTCGGGGTGGTCGCCCGCCGGTTGCCCGGCGGCCCACCAGCGGCGGTAGAAGCCGGTGGTGCCGTCGCCGGCCACGAGCCGGGGGTGAGGGTGGTTGAGCATGCCGGCCGGCGGGGTGCCGGACACGCCGTGGACGCGTAGCTCCGTGACACCTCCGCAGGTCCGGTCGAGGAATCCGTCCATGCCACAAGGGTGGAACCGCAACCTCAATTACGTACAGTTACTAATTGGTTACGCATTTGATATGCGTCATGACTTTACGGATCCGCATGGCCGGCCGAGCTGAGGGAACGAGGACGGCTGTCCGGGGTGCCGCTCGCCGAGGGGGCGAAGAGCCTGAGTGACCACATCGAAGGCGCCGGCCTGAGCGGGGCGGCGGCCCACTGGATCGACCGCGCGACGGTGGCCTGGCGGGCCGATCCGTCGCTGCGGCACGGCCTGGCCTTCAGCGCGACCGGCGGCATCGCGCCCGACCCGGCGAGCCCGGACGGGCTGGGCGGCGCGCCGCGGCTCATCCGGCTCGAACCGGGCGCGTTCGGCGAGGAGCACAAGCGCCGGTGGCCGCACCTGGCCGGGTACACCGCGCTCACGGTGGACCCGCGCGACGCCGGCCTGGCCGCGCGGGCGCTGCGCGGCCAGGTCGTGGCCGCCGCCTGGGACTGCGGCGGCACGCTGCGGGAGGCGACCGGGGTGCAGATCCCCGGCGTGCTCGACGACCTGTACGCCGCGGCCGCCACCGCCCCGCTGGGCCCGGGCGGAGGGATGTTCCCGAGGCTGTCGGTGTGGGCGCCGACCGCGCAGAGGGTCGAGCTGGCCCTGTACGGCTCCCACCGCTCCGTGCACCCGATGCGCCGCGACGACGCGACCGGCGTGTGGTCGGTGCGCGGCCTGCCCACCTGGTACGGCCGCGCGTACGCGTACCTGGTGACCGTCTACTCCCCCGCCGCCGGCGCGGTGGTGACGAACGAGGTCGCCGACCCGTACGGCGTGCTCGTCACCCCGGACGGCGGGCGCGGCGTGCTCGTCGACCCCGGCGCCGCCGCGCACCGGCCGCCCGGCTGGGACCGCCTGGCCAAGCCCGCCCCGGTGCCGCCGGAGCGGGCCGTGGTCTACGAGCTGCACGTGCGCGACTTCTCCGCCTCCGACGCGAGCGTCCCGCAGGAGCTGCGCGGCACGTACGCGGCGTTCGGGCTGGACAGCCGGGGGACGCGCGAGCTGCGGGCGCTGGCCGCCGACGGGGTGACGCACGTGCACCTGCTGCCGGTGTTCGACTTCGCGACCGTGCCCGAGCGCGGGGCCGACCGCGTGGAGCCCGAGCGCGACTTCGCCGCCCTGCCGCCCGACTCGGAGCTGCAGCAGGAGTGCGTCGCCCGTACGGCGGCCACCGACTCCTACAACTGGGGCTACGACCCGCTGCACTACACGGTGCCGGAGGGCTCGTACGCGACCGATCCGGACCGGCGGATCAGGGAGTTCCGCGGCATGGTCGCCGCGCTCAACCGGGCCGGGCTGCGCGTGGTGATGGACGTCGTCTACAACCACACCCACTCCACCGGCGTGCTCGACCCGATCGTCCCCGGCTACTACCACCGGCTGCTGGAGGACGGCGCGGTGGCCACCTCCACCTGCTGCCCGGGCACCGCGCCGGAGCACCTGATGACGGGCCGGCTGGTGGTGGACTCGGTGGTGGCCTGGGCGCGCCGGTACAAGGTGGACGGCTTCCGCTTCGACCTCATGGGCCACCACCCGAAGGCGAACATCCTGGCCGTCCGCCACGCCCTCGACGCGCTCACGCCCGCCCGCGACGGCGTGGACGGCCGCTCGATCCTGCTGTACGGCGAGGGCTGGGACTTCGGCGAGGTGGCCGGCGGCGCCCGGTTCGAGCAGGCGACGCAGGCCGGCATGGCCGGCACCGGCATCGGCACGTTCAGCGACCGGATGCGCGACGCGGTGCGCGGCGGCGGCGCGTTCGACTCCGACCCGCGCGTGCAGGGGTTCGGCTCCGGCCTCGCGGGAGCGCCGAACGGGTCGCCGGCCAACGGCACGCCGGAGCAGCAGCGGGCGCGGCTGGCGCACTACTCCGACCTGATCCGGGTGGGGCTGACCGGGAGCCTGGCCGACTACGTGCTGCCCTCGGGCGTGAAAGCCCGCGACCTCGACTACAACGGCGCGCCCGCCGGGTACACGACCGCACCCGGGGAGGCGGTGACGTACGTGGACGCGCACGACAACGAGACGTTGTTCGACGCATTGGCGTACAAGCTGCCGCAGGACACGCCGATGGCCGACCGGGTGCGCATGCAGCTGCTGTCGCTGGCCACGGTGCTGCTGGCGCAGGGGACGGTGTTCGTGCTCGCGGGCTCGGAGCGGCTGCGTTCGAAGTCGCTCGACCGCAACTCCTACGACTCGGGCGACTGGTTCAACCGGCTGCTGTGGGACTGCGCGCAGGGCAACGGCTTCGGCGCGGGCCTGCCGCCCAGGGCCGACAACGAGGCCCGCTGGCCGTACGCCCGGCCGCTGCTGGCCGATCCGGCGCTGCGGCCGGGTTGTGAGGCGATCGAGGCGTGCCGCGCCGGGTTCGGGGAGCTGCTGCGGATCAGGTCGTCCTCACCGGCGTTCGCGCTGGGGTCGGCGGAGGAGGTACGGCGGCGGCTGACGTTCCCCGGCTCGGCGGAGGGCGTGATCGCCATGCAGGTCGACACCGCCGGCCTCGACCCGCGCTGGACGTCGGTCACCGTGGTCTTCAACGCCACGCCGTACCCGCAGGTCCAGGGCGTGCCGGCCGCGGTGGCGCCGCATCCGGTCCAGGCGGCCTCGCGCGACCCGGTGGTGCGGGAGTCGGCGTACGACCCGGGCGCGCGCACGGTGAGCGTTCCCGCGCGCACGGTGGCGGTGTTCGTCGGGACGGGGGTGTCTGCGTGTGACCCCGCGGGGTAGGGGGAAGCCTTATGGGGGGTAGCCCCCACATCACTGGCATTGAGCCGCACGACGGCACAAACTGGATAGACGGCGATCGCGTGGAGCAGTGGAGCACCCGTGGACAATCACCTTGATCACATGCCGGTTCTTTCCCGCGGCAGGCACCGCAACCCCAAGCGCGGTGCCTGCTTCATGGAGCTGGCCTCCTACCTGGCCGGTGAGCGGTGGAGCGACCACCCGTCGTGCACCCACCCGCTGCTGGCCGCACTCGCCCGCCTCGTCAACGACAACACCGATGACGAGAGCCGGTCCAAGCTCGTCCGGCTGGTGCCGTCCATCATCGGGCTGACCAGCGACGACCTCCGGGTGGACGCGCGGATCGCGCTGCGCTGCGCCACCACGGCGCTGCCGGTGGCCGCCGCCGAGCGCCAGCTCGCGCTGGCGGTCTCGGTGCTCGCCGCCGAGGAGATGCTGGCCCGGCTCGACGGCGCGCCGTCGGGGCGGCTGAGTGAGCGGAGCCGGCGCGCCATGGAGGCGGTGCCGCACGCGGCCGAGCAGGCCAGGCGCTTCAGCCGGGCCGCCCGGATCACGGAGAAGGGCTTCCGCCGGTACGCCGCGCCCAACGCGGTGCAGCTGTCGGTGGTGGGCATCGTGCAGGCGTGCGTCGACGACCCGGACGCGCTGCTGCGGCAGCTGCTGGCGGACGCGATCGCCGACTGCACCGCCCTGATCCGCGTCCCGGAATCGACCGCCCCGACCGGCACCACCCTCCCCGCCCACGCCTGACCACCTCGGACGCCGGCACCCGCGCTGAACCCGCGGGGGTCATGGGGCGTGGGCGAGCACCTTGGCGAGGGCTTCGGCGATGTGGGCGGCGTTCGCGGGGTCGTCCATGAGCATCGACTGGCGGACCCAGAGCACGTCGCGGGCGGCGGCCTCCGCGGCCGGGCAGGGCTCCACCCGGGCGCCCGCCTCGACCAGCGCCGCCATGCCGCCGAGCGGCGGGTAGCCGCCGTCGAGCGGCACGCCCTCCGCCGCCATCGCCGCCAGCACGAACGACCGGTCGAAGGGCACGTGCACGCGGAGCATGAGCAGGTGCCGCGAGTCCAGCGTCGTGCCCGCCGGCTGCGGCACCACCCTCACCGGCTGCCCCGCCGCACGGCCGGCCGCCGGTGGGGCGTCGGGCCACGGAACGGTGGCGAGCTCGCGTTCGACGGCCGCGCTGAAGGCGTTCCTGCGGTCGATCTCCTTGTCCAGGCGATCGAGCCAGGGCAGCAGGAGGGCGGCCTGGATCTCCGTCAGCCGGAGGTTCCAGCCGAGGCCGGGATGGCCGTACCACTCGCCGCCACGGCGGCGGCCGAGGTTGCAGACCGACCAGACGGCCTCGTGGACGTCCTCGTCGCGGCAGACGACGAGGCCGCCCTCCCCCGCCGTCATCGCCTTGCTCGCCTGGAAGCTGTAGACGCCCGCGTCGCCGAGCCCGCCGACCGGCCGGTCCCGGTACGTCGCGCCGTGGGCCTGGGCCGCGTCCTCCACCACGGCCAGGCCGTGGCGGGCGGCGAGCGCGTTCAGGGCGTCCATGTCGGCGGGGCTGCCCGCCAGGTGCACCGGCATGACGGCGGCCGTGCGGCCGGTGACCGCCGCCTGCGCCGCCTCCGCGGACAGGTGCAGGTCGGCCGGGTCGACGTCCACGATCACGGGGGTGGCCCCGGCGAGCAGGACGGCCGTGGCCGAGGCCACGAACGTGTACGCCGGCACGATCACCTCGTCGCCGCGTCCCACGCCCAGGCCGCGCAGCGCCGCGAACAGGCCCAGGGTCGCGTTGCCGACGGTGACGCCGTACGGGACGCCCGAGCGGCGCGCGAACTCGGCGGCCAGCTCCGCGCAGGCCGTGCCGCCCTGCGTGGCGCCCCACAGGCCGCTCTCCAGGACGGCGGTGACCCGTTCGCGCTGGGGATCGTCGAGCGGCGGCGGCCAGGACGGCCAGGGCGCGGTGCGTACGGGGGTGCCGCCGTGGATGGCGAGCGTCATGGGAGGCGTCCTTCCAGGATGCGGGCGAGGTTGCCGCCGAGGATGAGGGCCCGGTCGGCGTCTTCGAGCGGGGCGAGGACGACGCGGCCGAAGCCCGTCCGCAGGTCGAGGAAACAGGAGTCGGAGCCGTAGACGACGCGGTCGGCACCGATCAGGCCGGCCAGGCGGGCGATCCACCGCCCGGTCATCTTGGAGCCGCAGATCTCCAGGAACACGTTCGGGTACGGCCCCGCCAGCTCGGCGGCGCGGTGGAAGCCGTTCTGCCACAGCCCGGCGTGCCCGAGCAGCAGCGGCACGCCGGGGTGCCGCCGGGCGACGGCGGCGAACTGCGCGGGGTCGCTCCACGGCGAGCCGGTCTGGCCGTGCGCGAGCACGGGCAGACCGAGCTCCCAGACGGGGTCGTAGCGGCGGTCGTCGAGGGCGCACTCGTGCACGTCCGGATGGATCTTGACGCCCCACACGCCCTGGTCGGTCAGCCGGTTGCGCTGGTGGGGGTTGTACACCTGCCAGACGCCGATCCGGCCGGGGTGGCGTTCGGCGGCGGCGAACGCCAGCCGGTTCCCTTCCTCGGCGGAGGGGCCGACGGCGAGCAGGTGGCTGATCCCGATCGCGTCGATGCCGAGGCGGTCCATGAGGGTGACCATGCCGTCGGCCGACGGGTCGGGGATGAGGAAGTCGGGCCAGGTGCCGAGGTGTCCGTGCGCGTCGAGGATCATCGGGTGCTCCCGAGGAGGCTGCCACCGGCGGCGATCAGGTCGATGTCGGCCTGGGGCAGCTCCAGGTGGTCGAGCAGGAAGCGGGGGCCGCAGTCGTCCAGGACGGGGGCGCCGGTGCCGAACACCAGCCGCTCGGCCCCGAAGCGCCCGGCCAGCCATTCGACGCCGCGCTGGGTGTTGACGGTGCCGATCTCCACCCAGAGGTTCGGGATCTCGGCCATGAGCTCGGCGACGGCGCGCAGCCGCCGGTAGCCGGGGTTGAGCAGCAGCAGGCGCTGCCCGGGCAACATCCGGGCAAGGGCGAGCAGTTCCTTCGGGGAGGTCTCGTCGAGCTCGACGGCCGCGGTGACGCCGAGCTCCGCGAGCAGGCGTACGGCGGTGGGCCCGGTCAGCTCGAAGCGGTGGCGGGCCGGGCAGAGCCGGACCATGGGCACGTCCCGGTCCGGCACGGGCTCACCCGCCGCCGGCAGCAGCACGGGAACCGGCAGCAGCCGCGGGTCGCGCAGGGCGAGCAGCGCCTCGTTTCCGGCGCGGACGTCGGAGTAGAGGCTGAGGGTGTGGGTGACGCAGGCCCGATGGATGCCCAGCCGGTCCATCTCGGGCCGCGGGTCCTGGGGCAGGTCGTCGAACGGCACGGGCCCGACGAGCCGGTGGACGTCCATCACTAATTCCGGCACAGACCGAAATTAGCCGTAATCATGAGCACCGGTCAAGGCGCTCTTGCCGGATTTTGGCCCAGACCGTAATGTGCTGTCCGCCACGAGTCAAGGGAGGCGGACGTGACCGCGTTCGACGCGCGCAAGCTGGTCGGCGACCTCGAGGTGACCCTCGACGTGGACGTGCTGGTCGGCGCCCACCCCGATCGTGACGGGCCGCCGGGCACGCCGGAGTCGGTGCTGGACGTCCTGGCCGCCCACCGTATCCGCTCGGGCGCGGTCGCGTCACTGCGGGCCGCCCTGTTCGACGTGCCCTCAGGCAACGACGAGGTGCTGGCGCTCGACGGCGTCGTCCCCGTCGGCGCCGTGGACCTGCGCGACCCCCTCGGCGCCGTACGCGAGATCGACCGGCTAGCGGAGCTGGGCGTGCGGGCGATCAGGCTCTTCCCGGACGAGCAGGGCGTCGAGGCGGGCTTCCCGTCGGTGCGGCACGTCGCGCGGAAGGCGGCCGGGCTCGGCCTGGTCGTGCTGACCGGCGGCGACGTGCGGAGGTTCTGGCAGCCGTTCGCCGGGCTGGAGGCCACGGTGGTCTTCCTCGACACGCACTTCTACCACCTCGGCGACTTCCTCGTCGCAGCCGCGGACGAGCCCGGATTCCACACCTCGACGCGCCTGCTCAACTCCCCCGACGCGCTGGAGACCGTCCCGCCCGACCGGCTCCTGTACGGCTCGCGCACCCCCCACTACGAGCCCCTCGTCCCCCTGCTGCGCCTGGCGACCAGCGGGCTGAAGCCGGACGAGATCGCCGCCGTGGCGGGCGGCAACGCGAGGAGGCTACTCGGATGATCATCGACGTGCACGCCCACTGGGGCCCGTGGTTCTTCACGATGGACGTGGCCGCGGCCAACCTGTCCGCCATGGACCGCTACGGCATCGACCTCGCGATCGTCTCGGCCACCGAGGCGGTGATCTACGACGCCCGCGCCGGCAACCGGGCCCTGGCCGGCTGGCTGACGGGTCAGGACCGCCATCTCGGCTACGTCACCGTCAACCCCCGCCGCCCGGCCGACGCCGAACGCGACCTGCGCGAGTACCTCCCCACGGGGAAGTTCGTCGGGGTCAAGATCCACACCGACTACACCGGCTCGCCCGCCTCCTCGCCGCAGACGCGCGAGGCGCTGGCCATGGTGGCCGAGGCCGGCGTGCCGGCGCTCGTCCACACCTGGGGCGCCACGGTGCTGGACCTCGCCGAGGTCTGCCGCGACACGCCCGGCCTGCGAGTCATCGCGGGCCACATGGGCGCCGACGGGTACGCGTACGCGATCCAGGCGGCGCGCGAGTGCGACCGCCTCTACCTGGAGCCGTGCTACTCCCACGCCCCGGCCGGGCGGGTGGCCCGGGTGGCGGCGGCGGTCGACCGCACCCGGCTGCTGTTCGGCACCGACTCGACCCTCATCGACCCGGCCTCGGCGTTCGGCGCGGTCGCGGCGGCGAACCTGGACGAGGAGACGGCCGAGCTCGTCGCCTGGCGCAACGCCGCCCGCCTCTTCGGCCTGGACCTCACGCCCTAGCGCCCGTTACGCCGTACCCGTTACGCCGTACCCGCTACGACCTGCCCGCTACGACGTGCCCGTTACGCCGCCGCGGCGAGCACGGCCGCGCGCTCCGGCTCCGGCAGGCCGGGGCCGTACGGGTCGAAGGCGTGGGACCCGGGGATCAGGCCCTCGGCGGCGGCCAGCCAGAGCATGCGCTGGACGTACCCCTCCATGGGGGCGGTGAAGGTGGCGGCGGCCAGCCGGTCGAGGCGCGCGGACGCCTTCTCGAAACCGCGCAGGTCGTCGCCCTCGAACGCGCGCAGCACCGCCGCCGTCGTCTCCACCGACGCCGCCGCGATGCCCACGAGCGCCGCCTGCGCGCCCCACAGCAGCGAGGGGCCGAACATCCGGTCCTCTCCCGTGATGGCCAGCCGGCCGGCCTCGCGGGTGAGCGCGATCGTGCGCTGGCAGCCCATCGCGTCGGACAGCAGCGCCGTCTTGAGCCCGGCGACGCCCGGATGGCGCAGGATCTCGCCGAGCGCGGCGGGCGGGCAGGGATCGGTGTACAGGTCGAACGCGATCATCGGCAGCCCGGCGGCGGCCCACACCGCCTCGTGCAGCGCCGCCCGGTCCCCCTGGGACGGGAACACCAGCACGCCGTCGGCGCCCAGCTCGGCGGCGACCCTGGCCTCCTCGGTGGCGGCTGACCGGCCGCCGCCGACGCCCGCGATCACGGGCACGCCCGTACGGCGGGCGCGGGCGATCAGCCCGGCGCGGACGTCCGGGGCCAGGAAGGGACCGCGGCCGGTGTGGGCGAGGACGGCCAGGGCGTCCGCGCCGGAGGCGGCCAGACGGCGGAAGTACGCCTCCGCGACATCGAGGTCCACCTCGCCCGACCTCGTCATCGGCGTCGCCGCGGCGGCCACCAGGGCGCCGCGCAGGCGGTCACGCAGCCGGGCGGCCCCCGGATCGATCGGCGTGCTCATCAGTTGCTCCCCTCACCGGACGTTCCGGGCGACCAGCGTAGGCCGTACGGAACCGGCGAAGGGAGCACCCTACTTCAGTCCGGTCATCGCGATGCTGTTGACGAGGTAGCGCTGCAGCAGGAAGAAGACCACCAGGCAGGGCACCGCCGAGACCGCCGCCGACGACATCAGCGTCGCCCACTGCAGCTCCTCCGTCTTCAGCACCGTCAGGCCGACGGTGAGGGTGCGGGTGGCGTCGCTCTGCGAGATCACCAGCGGCCACAGGAAGTCGTTCCAGTGCCACAGGAAGACGAACACGCCCAGCGTGGCCAGGATGGGCTTGGTGAGCGGCACCACGATCGTCCAGTAGACGCGCAGCTCCGAGGCGCCGTCCACCTTGGCGGCGTCGAAGAGCTCGTCGGGCAGCCCCATGATGAACTGCCGCATGAGGAAGACCGCCTGCGAGTTGGCCAGCGTCGGGACGATCAGCCCCCAGAACGTGTCGGCCCCGCCGAGGTCGGAGACGAGCACGTACAGCGGGATGAGCGTGGCCTGGAACGGCACCATCATCGTGGCGATGAACGTCCACAACATGGCGTCGCGGCCGGGGAAGCGCTTCTTGGCGAAGGCGTAGCCGGCCATCGACGCCGTGAGCAGGATGATCACCACGGAGACGACCGAGTAGATCAGCGAGTTGAGCGTCCATTCGATGAACCCCGACGCGCCCAGGATCTGCGTGATGTTGTCGAACGTGAGCGCGTCGGGCCACTGCACGGGCACGGTCGGCGCGCCGCGCGGCGAGAGCGCCACGATGATCATCGCGATGAACGGGCCCAGGGTCAGCAGCGACATGACCGACAGCAGCGCGTACAGCGCCCATTTGCGGGCCCGTCCGCGGGCGGGCCGGCGCGGCGCGGCGGCCCGCCCGGCGCGGGCGGCGGGGCGCGTGGCCGTCAGCGTCATGTGTCCTCCTTGCCGACGATGCGGCGCTGGATCAGGGCGACGACCAGCACGACGGCGAAGAGCACCATGCCCCAGGTGGCCGCGTAGCCGAACTCCCAGAACCGGAAGCCGCGCTCGAAGATGCCGTAGATGAGGGTGTAGCTGGCCTTGGCCGGGCCGCCGCCGGTCATCACGTAGATGGTGTCGAAGACCTGGAACGAGGAGATCGTCTCGATCACCAGGACGAAGAAGAGCGCGGGCTTGAGCAGCGGCAGCGTGATGCTGCGGAAGCGCTGCCAGGCGCTCGCGCCGTCCACCGTGGCCGCCTCCAGGTACGTGCCAGGGATCGCCTTGAGCCCGGCCAGCAGGATCAGCATCGAGTAGCCGAAGCCCTTCCAGCAGGAGACGACGGCGAGCGCGGGCAGCACCAGGTCGGCCCGCTCCATGAACGCCACCGTCCCGATGTCGATCTTGGCCAGCAGGCCGTTGAGCAGGCCGTCGATCTCGTAGATCCAGCGCCAGATGATGCCGGCGAAGACGAAGCTGGTCACGTACGGCAGGAAGAGGATGCCGCGGAACAGGCCGCGCAGGAAGACGACGGCGTTGAGCAGCAGCGCGGTGCCGAGCGAGACCAGCACGACGAGCGGCACGTAGATGGCGGTGTACACCAGCGTGACCCGGAGGCTGGACCAGAAGTTCGGGTCGTTCACGAGCCGGACGTAGTTGTCGGCGCCGGTGAAGCTCCACTCGCCGCCGATGTTCCAGTTCGTCAGGCTCATGCCCGCCGCCCCGAGGGTGGGGAAGATCCTGAACATCAGGAACAGCACGAGCATCGGCAGGACGAACAGCAGTCCCGTGATCGGATCACGCAGGCGGTGACGCACCTGGTTTCACACCTTTCGAGAAGACGGGCTGGTCAGCTGCCGCTCGCCAGCAGCTCGTTGGCCTCGGCGGCGGCGGCGTCGAGGGCGGTCTTCGCGTCCTCCTTGCCGATCAGGGCCGCCTGCACGTGCGCGCCGATCATCGCCATCACCTGGCGGGCCTTGGGGTGCGTGTCGCCGGGGAAGGCGTACTCCAGCGCCTCGGCGAACTGCTTCGAGGTCTCCGACTGGTCGGGGATGGTCACGTCGGTGCGCGCCGAGTAGAAGCCCGACTCCTTGGCCAGCGCCGCCGCCACCTCGGGTGAGGCCAGGTAGCCGGCGAACTTCTTGGCCGCGTCCTTGACCTCGGAGTGCTTGGCCAGGACGAGGCCGCCGGGGATGCCGAAGGCGACCCGCTTCTTACCCTCCAGGGGCAGGCCGATGCCCACGTTCTCGGGGCCGATGGCGGCGCCGAGCTGGTCGGCCTGGAGCGCCGTGGCCGCGTGGTACATCGCCGTCTTGCCGGCGGCCAGCGGGCCGCCCTCGATGTCGTTGCCCTTGCTGGCGGTGTTCTCCGGCAGGCCGCCGGCGGCCTTCAGGTCGAGCAGCAATTGCAGGCTGTCGATCCCCTCCTGGCTGTTGACCGTCACGCTCTTGCCGTCCGGGGAGAACACCGAGCCGCCGTTGGCCCACAGGATCGGGTAGAAGCTCTGGTTCAGCGCGTCGGGCTTGCCCGGGTAGTCGAGGACGGCGACGCCCTTGGCGGCCAGCTTGGGCGCGGCCTCCTTCAGCTCGGCGAGCGTCTCGGGCGCCTTGGCGACGCCCGCCTCCTCGAAGAGCTTCTTGTTGTAGATGGGCGCGGTGATCGTCTGGTAGATCGGGACTCCGTAGAGCTTGCCGTCCACGGTGAGCCCGCTGAGCGAGTTGGGCAGGTACGCCGCCTTGTCGGGCGCGACGACGTCGTCCACGGGCTCGAGCGTGCCCTGCTGGGCGTACTGCGGGATCTGGTCGGGGCCGAGCACGACCAGGTCGAAGCCCTTCCTGGAGGCCAGGGCGGTGGTGACCTTCTCCTGGCGGCCGTCCCAGGGCTGCTGGTCGATGGTGACGTCGATCGTGGGGTTCGCGGCCTCGAAGTCCTTCTCGACCTTGTCCCAGAACGTCTTGTTCTTGGCCACGTCGCTGATGACGGGATACATCCAGAGGGTCACCGCGCTCTTGTCCGAGCCCGAGCCACCGGACCCGCATCCGGCGATCACGGCGCTCATGGCGGCCACGATTCCGGCTGCCGTTGCCTTCCTCATCGGTGGCGTCCTTTCATGAATACCGGTCCTGACCGAAACCTAGTTATTCGGAGCGGAACGGGTCAATGGGTGATACATGAACGTAACTAGGGCAGGTTCGGGTAGCTCGCCACCCCCCGCGCGACGGCGTCCACGTGTTCCCGCGTGTAGCGCTCGTTCCAGTCGATGACCACGAGGGTGGCCTCGACCAGCCGCTCGGCCTCGGGGCAGGCCGCGGGGCGGTAGCCCTCCAGCGGGTAGGCGGAGCTCCCGTAGACCGGCCGGCCCCACAGCGGGGCCCGGTTGAGGGGCTCCTGGAGATAACCGGCCCGCGCCGGGATCCCGGCCGCGCTCAGGTGCGCCGCCAGCTCGGGGGCGTCGCCGCCGGGCAGCACGAGCGGGAAGAGCCACCAGGCGTGCCCGTCGGTGCGGGGCAGGCGGATCACCGCCTCGCCGGGCGCGTCCACCTCCGCGACGCCGTCCAGGCCGCGCAGGGCCTCGACGAGCAGGCCGGCGGTGCGGCGGCGGGACTCGACGACCCCGGGCAGCTTGGCCAGCTGGGCCCGGGCCACGGCGGCCTGGAGCTCGGTCATCCGGTAGTTGAGACCGAGGCTCTCGTGGGAGCGGCCCGCGGCCCGGTCCCAGCCCTTGTCGGCGAACAGCCGCATGCGCCGGGCCAGCTCGTCGTCGTCGGTGAGCGTCAGGCCGCCGTCGCCGCAGGTGATGTGCTTCCACTGCTGCAGGCTCAGGGTGCCGACGTGGCCTGCCGTGCCCGCGTACCGGCCGCCGGGCAGCTCGGTGAGCCACGCCTGGGCGCAGTCCTCGATCAGCGTGAGTCCGTGCTCGTCCGCCAGCGCGCGCAGCTCGCCGACGCGGGCGGGGGCGCCGAACAGGTGGACGGCCATGATCGCCCGTGTGCGCGGCCCGATGAGCCGCTTCACGGCGTCCGGGTCTAGGGTGCCGTCGGAGGGATCGACATCGGCGAAGACAGGAACGGCGTTCTGCGCCAAGATGGGGGCCACGGTCCCGAAGTCCGTGATCGGGGTCGTGATGATCTCGTCTCCGGGGTCGGGCGCCGCCGCCACCACCGACAGGTGCAGCGCCGCGGTGCCGGAGCTGCACGCGACCACGTGGCGGGCGCCGTACAGGTCACCGATCTCGCGTTCGAGCGCCCGCGCCTCGGTCCCCCAGACGGAGCTCAGCATGCCGGAGCGGATCACCCGTTCCAGCGCCGCCGTCTCCTCGTCGCCGAGGGTGCGGCCGGCGGGTTCGGCCATGTTGGGAAAATGCAGAGTCACCAGTTAACCTTTCGGTCTAGACCGTAATAAAGAGGAGGCGCGGGTGGGTATCGTCATCGGAGTCGTCGGCCCCCACGATCTGGTCGACGACGTCGCGGCCACCTGCGAGGAGCAGCCGGGCGTGAGCACGCTCAGGCTCGACTACGACCACGAGTCGCAGGCCCCCGCGATCGTCGAGGGGCACGCCTCCTCCGTCGAGGGGTGGCTGTTCACCGGCATCGTCCCGTACATGCTGGCCCGCAACGCCGACGTGCTCTCGCAGCCGGCCGCGTTCGTCGACTACTCCGGCGCCACGCTGCTCGGCGCCCTGGTCCGGCTGCAGCACGAAGGCCACGACATCACCCGCCTGTCCATCGACACCATCTCCCCCGCCGACGTCACCACCACGTTCGTCGAGGCGGGGCTGCCCACCGACCGCCTGCGCACGCTTGGCTACCGGCCTGACGCGACCTCCAAGAAGGTCATCGCCTTCCACCGGCGCGGCCCGGCCCACCCGGTGATCACCTGCATCAGCTCGGTGCACGAGGCGCTGCGCGAGGAGATGCACGTGCTGCGGCTGGCGCCGTCGGTGCACTCGGTCCGCGTGGCGCTGCGCCAGCTCCTGCTGACCGCCGAGGGCCAGGCGCAGGAGGACGCGCAGATCGCGCTCGGGCTGGTGGAGGTGGACGGTGAGGAGGGCCTGCTGCGCGAGGCAGGCGCGCTGGGCGGCACGCTCGCCGCCTTCCGCGGCGGCACCCACCTGCTGGTGACCACGCGGGGCCCGCTCAACGACGCGACCGGCGGCTTCACCGGGCTGCCCATGCTGGCCCGGCTGGCCGCGCACAGCGCCGTGGCGCGGGTCGGGTTCGGCCTCGGGCGCAGCGCCGCCGAGGCCGAGAGCCTGGCCCGGCGGGCGCTGGCCCGCGCGCGGCGCATCGGCGACGTGGCCGCGGTGCTGTCATTGCGCGCCGACACCGACATCGTGCTGGAGTCGGTGGCCAGCGCGCCCACGGGCACGCAGAACCTGTCGGTGCTCGCCCGCCGGGTGGGCCTGTCGGTGCCGACCCTGGAGAAGCTGCTGGAGGCCCGCGAGGCGGCCGGCGGCGCGGCGCTGACCACCCGCGAGATCGCCGAGCGGCTCGCCGTCCAGCAGCGCACCGCCCGGCGCATGCTGCACCGGCTGGAGCTGGCCGGGCTGGCCGAACGCACCGGCAACCTGACCAGCGGCTCCAGCGGCCGACCGCTCACGCTCTACCGCCTCACCCTCTAGGCCAGCCATCGGTCCAGGCCCTCGGCCACGAACTCGTCGTCGCGCAGCCACGGGTACGCCGCCCAGACGCGGTCGATCTCCGCGAGCTGCCCCGGCGACAGCTCCTCCTCCGGGTCCAGGCACCAGCGGCCCGCCAGCAGTCCCTGGCGGCGCAGCACCTCGTGGATGCCGGGGATGCAGCCCCGGAAGCCGTTGGCCGAGTCGAAGATGGCGGCGTTGGCGTCGGTGAGGTGGCCGTCGAGGCTGAGCAGCCGGCGCACCGCCGCGTCGTCGCCGGAGCGGGCCAGCGTGGCCTGCTCCAGCAGCTCCACCGCCCGCCGCACCCACACCGCCCACTGGCCGAGCAGGCCGCCGACGAACTCCACCTCGACCTCGCGCCCGTCCACGATCACGCGGTGAGTGGTGATGAGGTCGGCCAGGATGTGGTCGTCGTTGCCGGTGTAGAGCGCCACCTCGCCGGCCCGGCCCGCGCGTACGACGCCGTGCAGCACGTCGAGGGTGCGGTAGCGGTCGAAGGGGGCGACCTTGATGCCCACCACCGACTCGATCGAGGCGAGCCGCGTCCAGAAGTCGCGCGACAGCGGCCGGCCGCCCACGGCGGGCTGCAGGTAGAAGCCGATCACCGGCAGCACCTCCCCCACGGCCCGCGCCCGCTCGACCAGCCCGTCCTCGTCCAGCTCCCGATACGGGCTGAGCAGCACCATGTGGTAGCCGAGCGACCTGGCCAGCTCCGCCTCGGCCACGGCCCGTTCGGTGGGCCCGGTCACCCCGGCCACCAGCGCCACCGCGCGCGGGAACTCCGCCGCCGCGTCGGCGGCCAGCTCCAGCACCGGCCGCAGCAGGCCGGTGCCGTGGATGGCGAACTGCGTGGTGTGCACGCCGACCGCCAGCCCGCCCGCGCCGGCCTCCACGTAGTAGCGGGTCAGGGCGCGCTGGCGGCGCTCGTCCAGCTTCCGGTCCTCGGTCAGGGCCAAGGGATGGGCCGGGATCACCAGACCGCGTCTGAACAGGTCCCGTACGGACGTGTGCGCCTGCGGAGCCGTGCTGAGCACGTGAGGTCCCCCTTTGTCGTCAGAAGTGAGCACGCGGGTCAGAACCGCCCGTCGCGGCGATCGAACTTGGTGGGCTTGCCGAGCAGCGGCCCGCCTTCGGCGACCCAGCGCGCCGTGTGCTCGATGAGCTCGGCGGGGGTCAGCTCCGGGTAGCCGAACAGGCCGTGGCAGCGCGAGGCGTTGGACAGCAGCGCCGTGGGCGCCTCCTCGCCGGTGAAGACCGGCTCCTTGCCGAGCACGTCGCCGAGCGCCTGCGCCGCCTGCCGTACGGAGATCAGCTCGGGGCCCGTGACGTTGAGCACGTACGGCGGCGTGCTCGCCAGCAGCAGCGAGCGCAGCGCGACCTCGTTGGCGTAGCCCTGCCAGACCACGTTCACCTGGCCCGTGGTCAGGTCGATCGGCTCACCCGCCAGCACCTTCTGGGCGAGGTCGACGAGCACGCCGTAGCGCAGCTCCACCGCGTAGTTGAGGCGGATCAGCGACATGGGCGTGCCGGCCGCCTCGGAGAAGTGCGTCAGCACCCGTTCCCTGCCGAGGCAGCTCATCGCGTAGTCGCCGACCGGGCCGACGGGATGGTCCTCGGCGCAGCCGCCGCCGGCGACGGGGACCAGCGGGTAGACGTTCCCGGTGGACAGCGCGGCGATCCGGCTGCCGGCGAACCGTTCGGCCACCCGGCCGGGCAGGTACGTGTTGGTGAACCAGGCGGTGTGCTCGCGGCCGTGGGTGCCGAACTTGGCGCCCACCAGGAACACCACGTTGGGCGCGTCCGGCAGCTCGCGCAGCGCCCGGTCGTCGGCGACGTCGGCGGCGACCACGGTGGCGCCGGCGGCGCGGAGGTCGTCCGCGAGCCCCGGCTCGGAGAAGCGCGACACCGCGATGATCCGCCGGTCGCCGCGGGTGGCGTTCAGGGCCAGCCGCACCAGGCTCGGGCCCAGCTTGCCGCCGGCGCCCAGGATCATGATGTCGCCCTCGAGCCTGCCGAGATCGCCGACGAGTCCGGCACTGGGCCGTGCCAGCCGCTCCTCGAGTTCCGCTGTCGTCCGCACGCGGTCTCCTCCATCCGTTATTTACGGTCCAGACCGTAACTGGGCAGGAGTCCGGCTGTCAACGGGGGACGGGCTGCTCAGGCGCGTTCGCGCGCGCAGACGAGCACGTCGAGCACGGCCCGGGTCTGGCTCCACGGCACCGGGCTGGGCGCGCCGCCCACCATGGCGAGGAACGCCTCGATCGTCCCCTCGTAGCCGAGGCCCTTCACCGGGTCGTCGCCGGGCTCGATCACGATCGTCTCGGTGAAGTCGCGTTTGTGCAGGGTGACGGTGTAGGACTCCGAGGCGGAGACGCCGAGGATCTCGACCGTGCCGGTGACGCCGTCGTCCCAGCGCAGCGCCAGCACGCCGGTGTCCTCGGAGCGCAGCGTCGTGTAGTGCCGTCTTGCCCCGGCGGCGCCGGCCAGCCGCACGGCGGGGCCGAGCAGCGCCACCAGCAGCTCCACCCCGTGAACGCCCATGGTCACCATCGTGCCGCCGCCCTCGCCGGGCGTGTCCTGCCAGGCGTTGTAGCCGTTCGCCCAGAGGCCCACGTCGTGCCGTACGGTCGCCCGCACGGCCAGCAGCTCGTCACGGTCGACGCGCGCACCGGCGAAGGCCGGGGCGAAGCGCAGCACCGAGCCCGACAGCACGCGGTCGTGGATCGGCAGCCGGTCGAGCTGCTCCAGCTGGGCGCGGGTGGCGGCGGCGGGCTTGTTGACGAAGCAGGGCGCGCCCGTCTCCAGCACCCTGGCCAGCGCCTGCGGGACCTGCGGGTTGGGCACGGTCACCACCACGCCGTCGGGTGCGCCGGACAGCGCCTCCTCCAGGCTCGCCGCCACCTTCGCCCGGGGGTGCTCGTCGGTGAAGCGCCGCAACCGCTCCGGGTCCTGCTCCCAGACGACGAGGTCGGCGTGGCGGGCCAGGGTGCGGGCGTCGGTGTAGGGGTGGCTGGTGGCGAGGCCGGCCAGAGCGATACGCACGGCTGTCTCCCTTTCATGCACGTCTGCCAGAAATGCCAAACATCATCCCAGCGCCTCGGCCGTTCCCGGGGATCACGGGTGTTGACAGTGTCACGATCAGCTGATTACGGTCGGGTCCGTTACTGGTGCTATCCGAGGTCCATCCTCACGCTTCACGCATTTCAGGTGTGACCGTAATCCAGAAACCCGTCGGGAGCCCCATGTCCTGGTTACGCCGGCTTCTCGTCCTGCCCGCCGCCGCGGCCCTCCTTCTCACGGGGTCGCCGCCTGCCGCCCACGCCCAGACCGCGCCGTCGCGCTGCGGCCCCACCGGCGGCCCGATCACCTCGTACGGACCCGCGAGCGTCACCAACGCGCTCGGCAACGCCGTGTTCGTCGGCGACACGCTGTACGCCGTCACCCGCGGCCTGTCGCCCAACGTGGTCGGCGCGTACGACACCGCCGCGGACGCGGTGACCGCCCACCACGACATCCCCACCGGCATCGGCGCCTGGGCGATGACCAAGGTCGGCACCGACGTCTACGTCGGCACGCACGGCCCCGCCGACCTGTACAAGCTGGACACCCTCACCGGCCAGGTGAGCGAGGTGGCCTCCTTCGAGGACACCTACGTCTGGAACATGGCCGCCTCCCCCGACGGCAAGGTCTACCTCGGGATGTCCCCGACGGGCCGGGTGGTGGAGTACGACCCGGCCTCCGGCGCCACCCGCGACCTCGGCGTCGCCGTCCAGGGCGAGGAGTACGTCCGCAGCATCGCCGCCGACGACACCACCGTCTACGCGGGCGTCGGCAGCCACGCCCACCTGGTCGCCATCGACCGCGCCACCGGCGTCAAGCGCGAGATCAGCCCGCCCGAGCTGGCCTCCCGGGATTTCGTGGCCAGCATGGCGATGAACGACACCCACCTGGCGATGGGCATCTCGTCGCAGGGCGAGCTGCTCGTGCTCGACAAGGACGACCCGGGCGACTACCGGATCGCCGCCGCCCCCGGCGAGAAGTACGTCACCTCGGTGGCCTTCCTCGGCGAGCACGTCTACTTCACCGGCCGCCCCACGGGCACGCTGTACCGCTACCACCTGGAGACAGGTGAGGTGGAGGCGCTCGGGGTGCCGTACCCGGAGGCGGGCACGCAGGTCCTGCACGCGCACGACGGCAAGATCTGGGGCACCCAGGACGGCGCGGTCTTCGTCTACGACCCGGCCACCGGCGAGCTGGAGTACCGCAACCTCGTCGCCCGGGGCATGCGCGCCGGCCCCGAGCAGCCGATGACCGTCTTCTCCGACGGCACGTACGTGTACGTCTCCGGCAAGGGCGGGATGCAGGTCCACGGCCCCGATGGCGAGTCGCGCCGCGTCGGCATGCCCGGCGAGCCCAAGTCCACGGCCCTCGTGGACGGCCGCCTGTACCTGGGCGTCTACACCCAGGCGCTGCTCTACGGCCACGACCCGGGCAGTGACGAGGCGAGCCTGCTGACCGGGATCGGCAACCGGCAGGACCGGCCGCGCGACATGGCCCACGACGCGGACACCGGCCTGATCGCGATCGGCACCCAGCCGGAGCCCGGCCAGGAGAACGGAGCACTGTCGCTCTACGACCCGCGCACCGGCGAGCTGGACGTGCGCCGTCCCGTCGTGCCGGACCAGAGCGTCTACTCGGTGGCCGCCGCCGAAGGCGTCGCCTACCTCGGCACGTACATCCAGGAGGGCTTCGGCCTGCCGCCCAAGACCTCCACCGCCCGGCTGGCCGCCTACGACCTGCGCGAGCGCAAGCTGCTCTGGCAGATGGAGCCGGTGCCTGGAGCGGCCTTCGTCGCCGACGTCGTACGCCATCGCGGCCGCCTCTACGGGGTGACGGACACGGGCGTGCTCTTCGAGGTGGACCCGGCACGCCGGCAGGTGACGAGGACCACGAAGGTCGGCGCGTTCGGCGGCGACCTGGTGATCCAGGCCGGTCAGTTGTACGGCGTCTCGGGCGAAACGGTGAACAAGGGCGACCGGGTCTACCGGGTGGACCTGCGCGCCTTCACGACCCACACCGTCGCCGACGGGCTGGCCGGCGACTGGTTCGACGGCGCCAAGCTCGCCGCCGACCCCTGCGGTCTGTACACGCTGCGCGGGCGCGACCTGGTCCGGATCGACACCCCCCACGGAAGGAACTGAGCATGCGCTTGACCACGATCCTGCTGGCGGCCCTGTTATTCGGTACGGGCGCCCCCGCGGCGCTCGCGCAGGACGAACCGCGGCCGCCCGTCGGCACGGTCACCGACTTCGGCGTCCAGTCGACGGCGCTCACGGTGTTCGAGGGCTTCTTCGGCGCCGACACGACCGGGCGTCCCGTCGTCTACAGCGTCCAGATGGGCACGCCCGGCGTGCTCGCCGTGGTCGACCCCGTCACCCGCGAGCACCTGCACACGGCGACGATGGCCGACTCGTCGGGCGCCTGGGCGGTCACCCAGGCCAGTGACGGGTCCGTGTACACGGGCAGCTACCCGAACGCCCACGTCTACCGCTACGACCCGCAGAGCGATGAGATGACCGACCTGGGCGCGCCGGTGCCCGGGCAGACCGTGCTCTACGGGTTCCAGCCCGGCGAGGACGGCAAGATCTACGGCGGCACCTACCCGGGCGCGCACGCGTTCTCGTACTCGCCGTCCGAGGGCTTCCGCGACCTCGGCGTCATGTACGAGGGCCAGCAGTACGTCGTCGACGTCGCCGTAGACACCGAGCGCGAGGTGCTGTGGGCCGCCGTCGGCTCCGCCGGCCACCTGGTCAGGATGGACCTGCGGACGGGCGAGAAGCGTGACATCTGGCCCGAGGAGCTGCGCGGCGACGCGAACTACCCGGCAGACATCAACCTGGTCGGCGGCAAGCTGTTCGTCAAGCGCAACAAGCTCGACGGGATCGTGCTCGACCCCGACACCGGCGCGGTGCTGGCGCGCGACTTCACCATCAGCTCGCGCGGCACCACCCGCGTGGCGGACGGCTCGTACGTCTACTTCACCTCCGGCACGGCGCTGTGGCGCTACGACCTGACGACCGACACCCCCGAGCCCGTCCCCGGCCCCGTGACCGCGGGCGGTCCCGGCGTGGGCTGGGGCTTCGTGGACGGCCGGCTCTACGGGCTGATCGGCAACTACGCACAGGACGCGCTGTCGTACGACCCGGCCACGGGCGCCTCGGAGCGGTTCAAGCTGCCCTTCCCGGCCCAGCCGATCGACATCAACAACGTCAGCGCCGGCCAGGACGGCAAGATCTACACGAACCTCTACATCAACGGCACCGTCGCCACGCTCGACCCGGCCACGGGGAAGGTCACCGAACTCGGCCGGGTGGCGCAGACCGACGGCTGGTTCTGGCACGAGGGCACGATGTACCTCGGCACCTATCCCAACGGCGCCGTCCTGCGGTACGACCCGTCGCAGCCGTTCAGGAGCGGCAGCAACCCGCGTGAGCTGTTCCGCCTCATCGGCGACGGCCAGAACCGCCCGCACGCCTTCGCCGCCGCCGCAGGCAAGCTGTACGTCGGCACCACGCCCGACTACGGCCTGTGGGGCGGCGCCCTGACGGTCTACGACTTCGCCACGGGCGAGCATGACGTGATCAAAGCGCCCGTCGCCGACCAGGGCGTGATCTCCCTCCTGGCGCGCGACGGCACCCTGTGGGGCGGCACGACGATCAACGGCGGTGGCGGCACCACCCCGAAGGCCGACGAGGCCAAGATCTTCACCTTCGACCTGGCCACCGGCACGAAGACGTCGGAGTTCGTGCCCGTGCCGGGGGCGGACTCGATCACCTCGATCGTGGAGGGCCCGGACGGCCTGCTGTGGGGCCTGGCCGACGGCGAGCTGTTCGTCCTCGACCCGGACACCTCCGAGGTGCGTCGCCGGGTGGACCTGCCCGGCGGGTACGGCGGTGTCCAGGACGAGCTGCACGTCAATCCGGACGAGCACGTCTACGCCTCGCTCGACGGTCACCTGCTGCGCATCGACCCGCTGTCCATGGACGTCACCGAGCTGCGGGAGGACGGGACGTACCGCTCCAGCCAGGACGCCGCGGGCAACCTGTGGTTCCGCAGCGGCGTCAAGGGCGCCAACAACGCCGTGCAGGGCGGCGCCCGGCTCCTGCGGTACACGCCGCCCGCGGACGCCTGCGCCGGTTCCGACCTGTCGCGCGAGGTGACCATCAAGGACGTCGGCAGCGGCGTGCCCAACCGCTACCGTCCTGACGGCTGCACGATCGAGGACCTGATCAAGGACGAGGACCACACGGGCTCCGGCCTCGTGGGCCACGTCGGCAAGGTCGTCGGGCAGCTGATCACCGCGAAGGCGATCACCGCCGCAGAAGGCACGAAGCTCATCGAAGCCGCCCGCCGGGCGAGCTGACCCACCCGCCGCGGCCGCACGCCCCGTCACCGGCGGTGTGCGGTCGCTCGCGCGTTTCCCCAGGTCAGGCAAGCCTTTCCTTCGTTGCGGATCTTGCACCCGATATGCCAAATTCAGGGTTGTAGACAGCAAAATGGAGGGAATTTCATGACCATCGAGCTCGCCCGGCCGTACTCCCCCGAGCAGCACCACAGCCACCGGGACGTCACCGGCGGCTGGCTGCGGCCGGCGGTGTTCGGGGCGATGGACGGGCTCGTGTCCAACTTCGCGCTGATCGCCGGCGTGGTCGGCGCGGCCGGGGCCGGGCGGGGCGCGGTGCTGGCCGGGTTCGCCGGGCTGGTGGCCGGGGCCTGCTCCATGGCGGCCGGCGAGTACACATCCGTGAAGTCGCAGACCGAGCTGATGCGCGCCGAGATCGCCGTCGAGCGGCGCGAGCTGGCCCGCAACCCCGTGGGCGAACGGGCCGAGCTGGCGGCGCTCTACCGCTCGCGCGGCCTCGACCCGGAGCTGGCCGAGCGGGTGGCCGAGGGCCTGTCGGCCGATCCGGAGCAGGCGCTGCGGGTGCACGTGCGCGAGGAGCTGGGCGTCGATCCTGACGACCTGCCCTCGCCGCGGCTGGCCGCCGTGTCGTCCTTCTGCGCGTTCGCGATGGGGGCGCTGGTGCCGCTGGCACCGTTCCTGTTCGGGGCGTCGGGCCTGCTGGTCGCCCTGTTGGTGAGCATGATCGCGCTGTTCGGGTTCGGGGCGGCGGTGGCGGTGATGACCGCGCGGCCGTGGTGGCTGGGCGGGCTGCGCCAGCTCGTCCTCGGCGTGGGCGCCGCCGCCGTGACGTTCGGCCTGGGCCACCTGCTCGGCGTCACCGTCTCCTGACCCCGCCACCCGGCACCGGCGGGAAACGCTGCTCGGCGAACTGGTGCCGCAGCGTGCCGTCACTGTGGTTCCGAGCGCCGCCCATCCAGCGACACTCCCGCCGCGTGACGGGTTACGGGCGTGCGACGCGTTACCGGCGGGTGACGGGTTACGGCGTGTGACGCGTTACCGGCGGGTGACGGGTTACCGGCGGGTGGCGAGTTACCGGCGGGTGGCGAGTTACGGGCGGGTGACGGTGGCCAGTCGGATGCCGAGGCCGATGAGGGCGGCGCCGGTCAGGCCGTCGACGGCCCGGCGCACGCCCGGCCGGGCGAACACCTTGCGCAGCGTCCCCACGATGCCCGCCACGAGCAGGAACCAGGCGACCGTGCCCGCCAGCGCGACCGCCGACAGCACCAGCGTCTCCCCCACGCCCGCGCCCGAGCTGACGAACTGCGGCACCAGGGCCACGAAGAAGAGCGCGGCCTTGGGGTTGAGGACGTTCGTCAGCAGTCCTTCGGCGAACGCCGCCCACGGCCCCCGCCTGACGGCGGCGGCGGTGTCGAGCTCCAAGGCGCCGCCCCCGCCCAGGGCCACGCGCAACGACCTGACGCCGAGGTAGAGCAGGTAGCCCGCGCCGACGACCTTGACGACGGTGAACGCCGCCGCCGAGGCCGCCATCAGCGCCGCGATGCCGGTGGCCGCCGCCACCACCCAGGCGGACACGCCGACGGCGATCCCCACGGCTGCCGCCATGCCGTGGCCACGGCCCGAGATCGCGGAGCGGCGTACGACGACGGCGAAGTCGGGCCCCGGCGACATCGCCCCGAGCAGCACAATCCCGCCAAACGCCACGATATGCGTCATAGAGGTCATGGCGGCCACCGTACAAGGACGCGTCCCTCGGGCACCACGGCCGAACGCTCCCACGTCCACGTCGGCACGGTGATCATCTCCGCCGGGCGGTCGAGCGGCACCGGCGTGTCGAGCAGCGCGGAGCACGGGCTGAGCGGCAGGCCGCCCCGCGGGATGACCACGGTGTCGAGCGGGGTGCGGCAGGTCGCCCCGTCCGGCTCGTCCCGCTCACCGGGCACCCACGCGGCCTGCCCCGAGAAGGCGACGTACGCCAGCGCCCCACGCGGCGCGGCGCCCGAGTGGCGCAGCGTGCCGGCGGGCAGCCAGCCGTGCTGCCCGGGCGTGAGGACGACGCCCGAGACGTGCAGCTCGCCGGTCAGCAGCACGAGCTCCTCCCCCGCCAGGTAGCGGCCGCGCTCGTGCCGCGCCCAACCGGGCGGGAAGCGGACGAGCGCCGCCGAACCGCCCAGCCGGGCCAGCCGTACCGGGAGGTTGGACCCCGGGATCAGGAAGGGGTGGCCGGGCAGCTCCGCGTCGTCGAGCAGGTCGATCAGCACGGCCGTCGATCAGCGCCTGCGGCGCCACTTCTTGAGGATGGTGCGCAGTGTCAGCAGCAGCACGACCGCCACGAACTGGCCGCCGAGCACGATGCGGTTGACGTCGATGGCGGGCCGCCAGATCGCGTCGCCGTCCTTGAGCACGAAGACCCCCGCCGGGGTGGCGCCGAACCCGTAGC
>NZ_SMKQ01000124.1 GCF_004348995.1 Nonomuraea terrae | reverse complement strand
GGCCTGGGCAGCCGCCGGCGTATGTGCCGCCGCCGCTGCTGCCGCGGCCCGAGGTGCCCGACGCGCCGCGGTGGTTGTTGCCGGCGGCGGCGGGGGCCGGCGCGTTCGCGGCCGTGGCGTTGCCGGACGCGCAGGCCGGGCTGGGGCTCGTGCTGGTCGCGATGGTGCTGGGCGCGGGGGCGCTGCCCGCGGTGACGCGCCGGATGACGCCGTGGACGGTCGCGTTCGGGCTCACGGCGTACGGGCTGATCTCCATGGCGGCGGTGCGTGACGCAGATTGGCTGGTCGCGATCCTGCTCGTGGCGGGGGCCGGGCTGGGCGCACTGGCGGTGTCGGGAGCCGGGGCCGGCTGGCTCGGCGTGATCAGGGGTGGCGCGTCCGTCCTGCTCGCGCTGGGGCCGGTGCCGTGGTTCCTGGCCGGGCCGGTGAAGAAGCTGACGAACCGGCGGCGCGTGCTGCCGACGGTGGCCGCGCTGGGCATCACGGCGGTGCTGCTGGCGGTGTTCGGGCTGCTGTTCGCCTCGGCGGACGCGGTGTTCGCCTCGTACGTGAAGTGGCTGACCACCACGCCGGACTGGGCCGACTCCGCACCTCTGCGGATCTTCCTGTTCGTGCTCTTCGGGGTGCTGCTGGCCGCCGTGGTGCTGGTCGCGCTGCGGCCGGTGGCCGACCCCGTGGGGCCGGGGACGAAGTTCGCCGTCAGCAGGAGCATCTGGCTGCTGCCGCTGACGGCGGTGAACCTGCTGTTCGCCGCGTTCGTAGCGGTGCAGATCACGGCGCTGTTCGGCGGCGACACCCTGGTGCTGCGCACGGCGGGCCTGACCTACGCCGAGTACGCCAGGCAGGGGTTCTTCCAGCTCGTCGTGGTCAGCGTGTTCGTGCTCGGCATCGTGGCGGTGGCCGCCGGGCTGCTCAAGGTCGAGCGGCGTGAACGCTGGGTGCTGGCCGGGCTGCTCGGCGTGCTGTGCGGGCTGACGATGGTGGTGCTGGCCTCGGCGCTGCACCGGATGAACCTCTACACCGACGCCTACGGCCTGTCCCGGCTGCGGCTGTCGGTGGAGGCAACGGTGTGGTGGCTCGGCGCGCTGTTCGCGCTGGTGATGGTGGCGGGCGCGGCTCGGCTGGCGGGCCGCGGCTCCGGCTGGCTGCCCAGGACGATCGTGCTGGTCACCGGGCTCGGCCTGGGCGTGTTCGCGATCGTCAACCCCGACCTGCGGATCGCCCAGTCGCAGGTGGAGGCGCGGGCCGTCGACAAGATGGACTTCGCCTACCTCGGCGACCTCGGCGCGGAGGCCGTGCCGGCCCTCGACCGGCTGCCCGAGCCGCACCGCAGTTGCGTGCTCGCCCGCGTGGCCGCGACCAACGGGCTGCTGCGGAGCGACCCGTGGAACGGCTGGAACCTGGCCCGCTCCCAGGCCGTCGAGCTGCTGGCCGAGAAGCCGGTCACCAGGTCCGCACAGTGCTCTCCGCTGTTCCGTTCCCGCTCTGATTGAATCCAGGGGTGAGCTTCGACGTAGTCATCAGCGGCGGCCGGGTGCTCGACGGCACGGGCGCCCCGCCGTACCGGGCGGACGTGGCGATCACGGGCGAGCGCATAGCGGCCGTCGGCCGGCTCGCCGGCGCCGCGGCGGAGACCGTGATCGACGCCACCGGACGCCTCGTCGCCCCCGGCTTCGTCGACTGCCACGCCCACGGCGACGCCGCCGTGTTCGACCCGGCCGTGCAGCGGGCGGCGCTGCGGCAGGGGGTGACCACGTTCGTGCTCGGCCAGGACGGGCTCTCCTTCGCGCCCGGCTCGGCCGAGACCGTGGCCTACGTCTCGCGCTACTTCGCCGCCGTCAACGGGGCGCTCACCGTGGGGCCGCTGACCGTCGGCGAGTTGCTCGGCGGCTACGACAAGGCCGTCGCGGTGAACACCGCGTACCTGCTGCCGCACGGCACCATCCGCTACGACGTCATGGGCCCCTCGCCCGAGCCGGCGTCGCGCGACGACCTGGCGAGGATGCTCCGCCACGTCGAACGCGGGCTGTCGGAGGGCGCCGTCGGCCTGTCGAGCGGGCTCGAGTACCTCCCGGGCCGCTACGCCTCCGCCGAGGAGCTGGCCGCCCTGTGCGCCCCTTTGGGCGGCCTCCCGTACGTCACCCACATGCGGGCCTACGGCCCCCGCGCGGGGATCGGGATGGCCGAGGTGGTGGACATCGCCCGACGCTCCGGCGCCGCCATGCACGTCTCCCACCTGCACGGCCCGGCCGACGTGCTGCTGCCGCTGGTCGAGCGGGCGCTCGGCCAGGACGTGGACCTCACCTTCGACACCTATCCCTACCTGCGCGGCAACACGATCCTGGCCATGGTCGTGCTGCCGCCGGAGGTGCCGGGGGCCGAGCCGGGCCGGGCCCTGGAGATGATCTCCTCGCCCGAGCTGGACGCCTGGTGGCCGACGCTCGACGACGTCTGGCCCCGGCTGACCGTCTCGCACGCGCCCGGCCTGGAGTGGGCCGAGGGGCTGACCATGGTCGCGGCGGCCGAGCGGGCCGGGGCGACGCCGGCCGAGTTCTGCCGCCGCCTCCTGACGGAGACACGGCTGGAGGCGGGCGTCGTCTCCGCCCGCCCCGACGAGGGCCCGAAAGGCGAGGAGTCCGTACGCCGCATGCTGCGCCACCCGTCCCAGACCGGCGGCTCCGACGGCATCTACGTGGGCGGCCATCCGCATCCGCGCGGGTTCGGGGCGTTCGCCCGGTTCCTCGGCCGGCACGTCAGGGAGCTCGGCGACTGGACGTGGGAGCAGGCCGTCGTGCACCTGGCCGGCCACCCGGCGCGCCGGTTCGGGCTGGCGGACCGGGGGCTGCTGCGGCGCGGGTTCGCGGCCGACGTGGTGGTGTTCGACCCGGCCACGGTGGGCGACCGGGCCACGTACGAGGCCCCGCGCACGCCGGCCGACGGCGTGGACGACGTGCTCGTCTCCGGGGTGCCGGTGCTGGCCGGCGGCGAGCTCACGGGGGCCACGCCCGGGCGCGCGCTACGGCCGTGACACACCAGAGTCACGGGATTCAGGAGATAGGGTCGGGCGCGGACGAAGGGGGTATTGTGCTCGATCGGTCGATCTTCGACGGCGCTCTCGGCTTTCCCGCGATGGTCGTGCACCGCGACGCTTTGGAGCACAACGTGGCGACGATGGCGGCCTTCGCCCGCGACCACGGTCTGGAGCTGGCGCCCCACGCCAAGACCCATCTGTCGCCCGAGATCGCCGAGCGGCAGCTCGCGGCCGGCGCCTGGGGGCTGACGGTGGCCACGCCGCGGCAGGCCGAGACGGTCAGGGGCTTCGGCGCGGGCCGCATCATGGTGGCCAACCAGGTCGTCGACCCCGCCGGGCTCGCCTGGGCCGCGGCCGAGCTGGAGCGCGACCCGGAGTTCGAGTTCCTGAGCTTCGCCGACTCCACGGCGGGCATCGACCTCCTCGCCCGGCACGCCGGGGCGCGGCCGTTCCGGGTGCTGGCCGAGCTGGGTCACGAGGGCGGGCGGGCCGGCTGCCGGACGCTGGAGGAGCTGCTGGAGGTGACCGCGTACGCGCAGGAGACGCCGGGCGTCGAGCTGGCCGGGGTGGCAGGGTACGAGGGCGGGCTGGCGACCGCCGCAGAAGTCCGGAAATATCTCGACTTGTTGCAGGAGGCGGTCGAGCACGTCCGCGTCCGTACGCCCATCCTGTCCGTGGGCGGCAGCCAGTGGTTCGACGTGATCGGGCGCGAGCTCGCCGGCGCCCGGGCCAGGATCCTGCTGCGCAGCGGCGCGTACGTCACCCACGACGACGGCTTCTACCGCGAGCGCACGCCGTTCAACCGGATCGCCGGTCAGCTGCGGCCCGCGCTGGAGGTGTGGGCCCACGTGCTGTCCACGCCCGAGCCGGGCCTCGCGATCGTCGGCATGGGCAAGCGCGACGCTCCGTACGACGAGGGGCTGCCGATCCCGCGGCGCGGCGGCGTGACGGTGGTGAAGATGCAGGACCAGCACACCGTCGTGCGCGCCGAGGGGCTCAAGCCCGGCGACCTGCTGGCGTTCGGCATCTCCCATCCGTGTACGGCGTTCGACAAGTGGCGCGTGCTGCCGCTGGTGGACCGGGACTACCGTGTCGTTGGCACGATACACACGTACTTCTAGGGAGATTTCGTGAAAAAGGAGCTTAGGACGACGGAGGGCGCCGCCCCCATCGGCGCGTACTCCCAGGGTCTCGTGGTGGGCGACTTCGTCTACACCTCCGGGATGGGCCCGCTCGACCCCCACACCGGCGAGGTCGCCGGCGACGACGTCGCCACCCAGACCCACCAGGTCATGCGCAACCTCGGCGCCATCCTCGCCGCGCACGGCCTCGGCTTCGACGACGTGGTCAAGGCCACGGTGCACCTGCAGCACCTCAAGCGCGACTTCGCCGCCTACAACGAGGTCTACAAGTCGTACTTCAACGCGCCCTACCCGGTGCGCACGACCGTCGGGTCCGAGCTGCTGGACATCCTGGTGGAGATCGACTTCGTCGCCTGCAAGAGCGCGTAAAGTCGGCTCGTGGCCAGTGTGGACAGTTCCGTGTACGTCTTCGCCGAGGACCTGCGCGGTGAGGGCGTCGAGCGGGTGCTCGACAGGATCCGCGGCTACGGCGTGGCCGGCGTCACCGTCGGCGCCGTCCACCACGCCACCCGCGACGTCACCCCGCACGGGCTGTCCCGGCTGACCGTGCGCCACGACGGCGCGCACTTCACCCCGGCGCCCGGCCTGTTCGGCGGGCTCCGCCTTTCTCCCGTGCCGGGCTACCCCGAGGTGTTCGACGGGCTTCGCGAAGCCTGTGCGAAAAGGTCGCTGAAGCTGCACGCATGGACGGTCTTCCTGTACAACGCCACGCTCGGGGCACGGCATCCGGACGTGACCGTACGCGACTGCTTCGGCGACCGAGGCTCGCTGACCGACCTGTGCCCCGCCCACCCCGACGCGCGCGACTACGCCGTCGCTCTCGCCAGGGCGGTGGCCAGGCTCGGCGTCGACAGCGTGGTGGCCGAGTCGCTGCACTTCCGGCCGCTGCGGCGGCACCGCTCGTTCGTGCCGCTCGGCCCGATGGACGCCTACCTGTTCGGCCTGTGCTTCTGCGAGCACTGCATGCGCCGGGCCGTCAACCTGGGCGTCGACGCCGAGGTGGCGCGCGAGGAGTGCGCGCGCATCGTCGGCGGCGTGCTCGACGGCGACCCTCCCGCGCAGGGCGAGGTGACCAGGGCCGCGCTGACCGCGTACGCCGGGCCCGACGTCGTGGCCTACGCACGCGCGCGTTCCGAGAGCGTCACGACGCTGGTGTCCGAGGTGGCCTCGGCGGTGGCCGCGGAGGGCTCCAAGCTGGTGTTCGTCGACTCCACCGGCGCGGTCAAGGGGTACGCCGACGGGCTGCCCGCACCGGGCCTGGCCGCGCACGACGCCTGGCAGCTCGGCGTCGACCTGGTGGCACTGGGCGACCTCGTGCCCGCGTTCGGGGTGCTCGCGTACGCGCGTGACGCGGCGCGGGTGGCCGACGACGTGGGGGCCTACCTGCGGTCGGTGGGCAAGGACCGCGAGGTGCGGGCCGTGCTGCGGCCCGGCCACCCTGACAGCGACTCCGCCGACCGGCTCGTGGCCAAGGCCCGCGGGGCCAAGGCGGCCGGGGCGGCGGCGCTCGACTTCTACGCCTACGGGCTGGTGCCTTACCCGGTGCTGGAGCGCATCCCCGCGGCGTTGTCGGAAGCCGGTTAGACGCCGTCGAGGAGCGCGGCGACCGCCTCGGTCGGGAAGTCGTCGGGCACCGGCAGGCCGCGGAGGACCGCCCGCATCCACACGGCCCCGGCCAGCAGGTCGACGATGAGCATCGGGTCGACCGACGCCTTCAGCTCGCCCCGGCGCACCGCGCGGTCGAAGACCTCGCGTTCCCTGGCGAACCGGTCGGCGAAGAAGCGCCGCGCGTCGAGCTCGGGGTGGCGGACGGCGGCGGCGAGCGCGGCCACCGCGATGTCGCTGGCGGGCGGCTCGGTCAGCAGCCGCCTGACGCCGTCGACCAGCGCGACGAGGTCGCCGCGCAGGCTGCCCGTGTCGGGCGGCTCGAAGCCCAGCACGTCGGCCTCGACCAGCGCGGCCCCGAGCAGCGCGGCCTTCGACGGCCACCACCGGTAGATCGTCGTCTTGTTGACGCCGGAGCGCTCGGCGACCCCCTCGACGGTCAGCCCGTCGTAGCCCTTCTCCGCGACCAGCCACAGCGTCGCGTCGAAGATCTCCTGCTGCTTCCTCGGCGCCATGGGCTCATTGTCGCGCGGTCAGCACGGTGGCGAGGCCCAGGCCGAGGTAGACGACGCCGCTGGCGTACCGCATGGGGCGGGCGGCGCGGGTGAGGCGGTGGGCGAGCGCGCCGGCGGTGAGCGCGTACACGACGTCGGAGATCAGGCCCAGGAGCAGCAGCGTGAGGCCGAGCAGCACCACCTGCAGGGCCGGTGAGCCCGCGCGCGGGTCCACGAACTGCGGCAGGAACGCCAGGAACATCAGGACCGTCTTGGGGTTGAGCAGGTTGACCAGCACGCCTTCGAGGAAGACCGCGCGCAGCGGCTGCGGTTTCGGCGCCTGCGCGCTCGCCTGCCGTCCGATGAGCGCCCGGACGCCCAGATAGATCAGGTACGCGGCGCCCGCCCACTTGACGACCGCGAAGAGCGTGGCGGACTGCGCGATCACGTACGAAAGTCCCGCGGCGGCGGCCGCGATGTGCACGAGCGTGCCGACCTCCACGCCGAACGCGCTGGCCAGCCCGGCCGCCCTGCCCTGGGCGAGCCCGCGCGCGGCGATGTAGAGATGGTTGGGGCCCGGGATGAGGACCATCGCGAGCGAGGCGGCCGCGAAGAGCGCGAAAGTCGTCGGTGGGATCACGAAACAGCAGCGTAGGCGGCCTTTGGTATCTCCATGAAGGCCAATATGAGCCTCGTTCTCTGGACCAATTACTTGTCGGTGGCCCATGGCATAGTTTCTTGACGTGAACGGTCTTCTCGTCGGGCGCTCTATCGAGCTGGCCGGGCTCGCGCGTGTGCTCCAATCCGCGGCCGACGGCGTGGCCGGAGTGGCGCTCGTCGGCGGAGACGCCGGCATCGGCAAGACCCGGTTGGTCTCCGAGCTCGCCGCCGAGGCCCGCGAGCGCGGGTTCAACGTGCTGGTCGGCCAGTGCGCCGAGCTCGGCGACGCGCTGCCGTACCTCCCGCTGGCCGACGCGCTGCGCGGCGCGGAGCCGGCCGTGCGCGAGGCCGCCGCCGCCCACCCCATGCTGGGCCAGCTCCTGCCCGGCTCGGAGAGCGCGCCCTCGACCGGGCTCACCCAGCAGCGGCTGTTCGGCTCGCTGCTCGGGCTGCTGGCCGAGGTGCAGCCGGTGCTGTTCGTGATCGAAGACCTCCACTGGGCCGACCGCTCCACCCGCGACCTGCTGGTCTTCCTCAGCCGCATGGTGCAGAGCGAGCGCGTCTGCGTCGTCGGCACCTACCGCACCGACGACCTGCACCGCCGCCACCCGCTGAGGTCCGTGCTGGCCGAGCTGAAGCGGCTGCCCACGGTGATGAGCCTGGAGCTGGGCCCGCTCGACCCCGGCGCACTGTCCGACTACGTCGCGAGCCTCGGCGACCTCGACGCCCACGGGCTCGGCCTCATCGTCTCCCGCGCCGAGGGCAACCCGTTCTACGCCGAGGAGCTGTTCGCCGCAGTGGCCGAGGGCGACAGCCTGCCCGACGGGCTGGCCAGCCTGCTGCTGTCACGGGTCGAGGTGCTGTCCGAGGCCGGGCAGCGGGTGCTGCGCGCCGCCGCCGTGGCCGGCCGCCGGGTGGAGGACGACCTGCTGCGCGAGGTGTCCGGGCTGCCGCTGGCGGAGTTCGAGCAGGCGGTCAGGGAGATCGTCTCGCGCGGGCTGCTCAGGATCGACGGCCCCGGCTACGCCTTCCGCCACGCGTTGCTGCAGGAGGCCGTCTACACCGACCTGCTGCCCGGCGAGCGCACCCGCCTGCACGCCGCGTTCGCCCGGCTGCTCACCTCGCCGGCCGAGCTGGCCCACCACCACCTCGCCGGTCATGACCTGGCCGGGGCGCTGGCGGCCTCCGCCGAGGCCGGGCGGGCCGCCGAGCGCGTCGGCGCGCCCGCCGAGGCCCACCGCCACTACGACCGCGCCCTCGGCCTGTGGGATCGCGTCGACGACGCCGCGCGGCTGGTGGGGGAGAGCCGCGAGCGGCTGGCCTTCCGCAGCGCCGTCATGGCCGCCGACAGCGGCGACAACCACCGGGCCGTCACCCAGCTGCGCGCGTTGCCGCAGACCTCCGAGGTGAGCGAGCGGCTGGCGTACTACCTCTACGAGCTCGACGACAGCGCCGGCGCGATGGCGGCGGCCGAGCACGCCGTGGAGAGCGCGGGCAGCCCGTCCGAGCTGGCCCGCGCCCAGGCCACCTACGCCCGCACACTGCTGTGGAGCTCGCGCCACCAGGAGGTGGAGACCTACTGCCTGCGGGCCCTCGAGACCGCCCGCGCGGCCGGAGCCCGCGACGCCGAGGTCGGCGCTTTGCTCACGCTGGCCACGTTCCTGGAGCACCGCGGCGACCTGACCAGGGCGCACGAGCTGGTCGACGCCGCCTGCGCCGAGGGCAGCAGCGACCTCGCGATGGACCTTCGCGCCCGGTTCCACCACGCCCGCATCCACTACGACCAGGGGCTGCTCGCCTACGCCGCCGGGGCGGCCGACGAGGGCATCCAGATGGCGTCCGAGACCGGGCTCAAGTGGAGCACGTACGGCACCGACCTGCGGTTCCTGCGTTTCCTCGTCCACTACGCGGCCGGCGAGTGGGACCAGGCCGAGACGGTGGCCGCCGGGTTCGGCGCGCGGGTCGGCACGCCGCCGGAGGCGCTGCTGTCGTCGTTCGCGCTGTTCGTCGAGGTCGGGCGCGACCTGCCCGCGGTCGAGGGGCGGCTGGGATGGCTGCGGCCGTTCTGGGATGACGTGCTGATCGCCTACATGTCGCGGGGCCTGGCCGCCGAGCACGCCCTGTGGCACGGCGACCCGGCGACGGCGCTCGACCACGTACGCGCCGTCATGGCGCGGCTGATCGACGGCGACGTCGGCAGCATCCGGCTGGCCGCCACCGGGCTGTGGGCGCTGGCCGAGCTCGGCACCACCGAGGGCGCCGACGAGCTGCGCGAGCGCGCCCGCTTCGCCCTCGACCTCGGGCCCACCGGCGAAGGCGGTCACATCGGGCCTGAAGGGCAGGCGTGGGGGCTGCGCGTCGAGGCCGAATGGCACCGCGTGCACGGGCGGCTCGATGTGGAGCTGTGGCGGCGCGTGGTGGAGGCGTTCGACTTCGGGTTCGTCTACGAGACCGCGCGGGCCCGGTGGCGGCTCGCCGAGGCGCTCCTCGCGGCCGGCGACCGGGAGGCGGCGCACGTGGAGTGGGAGCTCGCCCGGGAGGTGGCGGGCAAGCTGCGGGCCGTGCCCCTGGAGAACGCGCTGCTGGAGTTCGGGCGGCGGGCCCGGTTCGGCGGCGGTCCCGCGGCGCCGGCCGATGCTGGGCTGACGGCGCGTGAGGTGGAGGTGCTCCGGTTGGTCGCCGAGGGGCTGACCAACCGGGAGATCGCGGAGCGGCTGTTCATCGCGCAGAAGACGGTGAGCGTCCACGTGTCCAACATCCTCGGCAAGTTCGCCGTCTCCACCCGCACCCAGGCCGCCGCCACAGCCCGCCGACGCGGCCTCCTGGGCTGACAGTGAGGATGTAAGTGAGCGCCCACGGCGCCGGCCTCCGCGGCCGAGTCGCCCACCTCACCACCCCAGCAGCCTGAGCCGCAGGATCCGGCGCGGAGACCACGAAGCCGCTTCACTTCCACCTGTGCCGCCGGCCCCGGCGTGGAGATCTTGGATCCGTCCCCCGGGGTTGGGGAGCCACGGGTGGCGGCTTTGGGGGGTCTTTGCGGGGTGCGCCGTAGCGTCCGGTGACCGGGAAACCCTTCGTTCACGGGAGGCCGGGGGCTCCCTGGTCTCGAAAGGAGCAGGTTCTTGTCTGCTGTCGTCCGGGCACTGCCCGCTCTCGTCGCTCTGCCGCTTCTCACCGCTCCCTCTCCGGCGTACGCCGCCACCGAGATCTCGTGCCGGGCCGCGGGGAACGCGCACTTCCTGCCCGGGGTGCAGATGTCCGTGCAGTCGCAGCACGTCACCTATCGCGGCACCCAGCAGGACTGCATCGACCACAGCGCGCTCGGCATCACGGCCGTTCGTTTCAGCGCCGAGTTCGAGGACGTGGATCTCGCGTGCGTGGATCGTGACTTCGGCCGCGGCACGGGCACCGCCACGCTCCAGTGGCGGCTCGGCAAGGCCGAGCCGACGAGCACGGCGGACGTCACCATCGAGGACACCACGGCCAACCGGGTCACGATGGGGGGTGTCGTCCGGGAGGGCGCGTTCGAGGGGCGGCGCTTCCGGGGCGCGTTCGACACGAGCCTGCTCGGCGGGGCGGGGAGGTGTGAAGCGGGCGCGCTGTTCGGCGGGGTGCGCAGCGCGCCCTTCGAGGGCAGCTTCAGCATCGACTGACCGTCGCGCTCCTGGGCTCAGCTGGTGATGGTCATGTCGCGGGACATGAAGTAGCCGGCGTGGTCGGCCTGGAGGTAGGCGTGGAAGTTCGTGGCCGCCGCGCGGGCCGACTTGTCGGCGGTGACGATCGTGATGACCAGGTACTTCTTCGACGCCGCCGACATGATCTTGCCGTACGCGTACGTGGTGTGTGTTTTGTCCACGCGCCACCGGACGGCGTCCGACTTCAGATTCGCCAGCCGGTCGGCGGTCGTCTTCGCCGCCTGGTCGGTGGGGAAGGACATCGCGATCTGGACCGCCTTGAGGTGCCCGCCGTACGCGGAGTAGGCGAGCTGGATGGCTCGCTGGCACTTGTTCTTGGCCAGCACGCCGCGCCCGTCCACCGGGTCGCAGGAGTCGTACGTCCAGCCGGCCACCTTGTTGGCGTTGAACTTGACCGTCCCCATGGAGAAACGCCAGTCGTCGAACTCGTTGTGCGTGATCGGCGAGCCCGGCGCCGCGCGGTGGGTGCCGGACGGCGTCTCACTGGGGGGCGTGGACGGCACCGCCGGCTCTGACGTGGGCGGGTCCGACGGCGTCGGCGAGGTCGTCGGCGAGGTCGTCGGCGTGGTCGTCGGCGTCGGCGGGGCGGTGCTCGGCAAGGCCAGCGTCGGCGGGGGCTCCGGCGGGTTGTTGATGTACAGGTACGCGCCGACGCCGCCGCCGCCCAGCAGCAGCACCGCCACCCCGATCACCAGGCCGATGACCAGGGCGTTGTTGCGCTTGGCGCCCGCCGGGCCGGGCTGGAACGCCCCCGGACGACCCCCTGGGTACGGGTGGCCCCCCGGCTGCCCACCAGGTTGGTGGTGGCCGCCCGGCTGCCCATGGTGCTGGAACGCGCCCGGCTGCCCGGCTTGCTGATAGGCACCTGGCCGGCCCGGTTGCTGGTGGGTCCCCGGCTGCCCGGGAGGGTAGGCACCCGGCCGGCCCGGGTGCTCATAGGTGCCCTGCGGCCCAGCCTGGTAGGCGCCCGGCTGTCCAGGTTGGTGATGGGGGCCTGGATGCTGGTAGGCGCCCGGTTGCGCGGGTGGGTAGGCGCCCGACTGTGCAGGCGGGTAGGCGTCCGGCTGTCCAGGTTGGTGATGGGGGCCTGGATGCTGGTAGGCGTTCGGCTGCTCGGGTTGGTGGGCGACAGGTTGTGCGGGTGGGTAGGCGTTCGGCTGGCCGGCCTGCCGGTAGGCGTCCGGCTGGCCGGGTGGGTAGGCGCCTGGCTGCTGGTGGCCGCCTGGTTGTTGAGGGTGGTGGTAAGCGCTCGGGTGGTCGCCGTGCTGGTATGGCCCCTGCCGGCTCCCGTGCGCCTCGTTCCCCGGCGTCCCGTAGGAGGCGGGCCCCTGGCCGTTCGGGCCGTAAGCGGCGGCTGCCGGTTCGTAAGGGACCTGGCCGTACGGCGGCGCGCCCTGCTCGGAGGCGGGCGAAGGGCCGTGTCCGGGGAACTGGGGAGAGCCGTAGCCTTGCGGCGTTCCTTGGCCGCCCTGGTCGCCGCCCCAAGCGCCTGGCTGGTGGGGATGCGGCTGCGGGGGCTGAGGGGGTTGTGCCATCCCACCATTCTGGTGCAGATCATCACCTTCTGCCCCGGCTACCCCACCAATGCCCTCACCCGGTGCTTCGGTCACCAAGGTCGCGACCAAGGTCTGAGGCGCCGTCGCGCCTGATCTCCGTAGCCTCCCCGCATGACGGAAAGCCGCACACCCCCAGCCCAGCGCGTTCACGAGATCGACGTGGTGCGCGGGTTCGCCCTGGCGGGCATCCTGGTGGCCAACATCGGTTTCTTCGCCGACCCCGGCCACAGCTTCCTGGGCGGCCTGCCCAGCGCCGACGACCCGGTGACCACCGCCATCACGATCCTCGTGCTGACGAAGTTCTATGTGATCTTCTCGTTCCTGTTCGGCTACTCGTTCACGCTGCAGATGCGCTCGGCGGAGCGGGCGGGGGTGAGCGTCCGGGCAAGGACGCTGCGCAGGTACCTGGGCCTGTTCGTGATCGGCGTGCTGCACGGGATCCTGCTGTGGGTCGGCGACATCCTCACGCTCTACGCCGTGCTCGGCCTCATCCTGCTCGGCCTGCGCGACATCCGGCCGAGGAAGGCCGTCATCGTCGGCTCGGCGCTCATCAGCGTGCCGGCGCTGCTGCTCCTGGCGCTGGCGTGGCTGTCGACCCTCGCCCCTGAGGCGGGCCAGGCGCCGGTGGGCGATCCCGCCGAGGCGGCCCGCGCGCTCTCGCTGGCCACCGGCGGGCCGCTCGGCTACCTGACCCTGCAGCTGGAGCTCTACCCGATGCTCGTGGCGGTGATCTGGGGCTTTCAGGGGCCGATGGCGCTGGCGATGTTCCTGTTCGGGCTGGCAGCAGGCAAGTCCAGGCTGCTGGAGGAGCCCGAGCGGTGGTCGCGGCTGCTGCCGCGCGTCCAGTGGGTCGGCTTCGGCGTGGGCCTTCCCGGCGCTGTCCTGTTCGCCCTGACGGGCCCAGTCCGTGCTGGCGTGTCTGGTCTTCACCGGGTACGGCCTGGCGCTCGCGGGCACGCTCTCGCCGCTCGCGGTCATGGGGGTGGCCCTGGTGATCTACACGGTCCTGCTGTGGCTGAGTGCCCTCTGGCTGCGCAGCCACCGCTACGGCCCCGTCGAATACGTGATGCGCCGGTTCACCACATGGAGTTAGACTCGATTTTGTTAACGGTACCGTTCCGTAAACAAAATGGAGGAGATCATGGACGCGGACGTCTTGGTGGTGGGAGCCGGACCGGTCGGCCTGGCGCTGGCCTGCGGGCTCCGGCAGCACGGCCTCTCCGTGCGCGTGGTCGACCGGGCCGACGGACCGGCCACCACGTCACGGGCCAACTTCGTGCACGCCCGCGGCTCGGAGGTGCTCGACCGGCTCGGGGCGCTGGGAGGCCTGCCGGAGGAGTCCGTACGCGCCATGACGATCACGACGTACGCCGGCGACCGGCCGATCATGAAGGTGCGGTTCGGCGACCCGGGCATCAGGACCGCGGCGCCGCCGATGGTGATCTCGCAGGCCAGGGTCGAGGCGGCGCTGCGCGACCGGCTGGCCGAGCTGGGCGTCGTACCCGAATGGGGGTCCGCGCTGACCGCGATCGAGCAGGACGGCTCGGGCGTCACGGCGGTGCTGGGCGACGGGCACCGGGTGCGTACGGCGTGGCTGGCCGGGTGCGACGGGACGGGCAGCACCGTGCGGAAGCTCGCCGGGATCGGGTTCCCCGGGGTGCGGGTCAGCGAACGGTTCCTGCTGGTGGACGGCCGGCTGGAGACGCCGCTCGACCGTTCGGGCACGCACGGCTGGGTGCATCCCGCTGGGATGCTGGGCGCGATGCCGATGCCCGGCGACGGTCAGTGGCGGCTGCTGGCGTACGACCCGGCGTTCCGCGACGAGAAGCCGTCGGAGGAGCAGATCGCCGAGCGCATGCGGCACATCCTGGCCGAACGCATCGGCCGGACCGGCACGCGGCTGGCCGAGACGAGCTGGGCGTCGCTGTTCAGCGTGCACCGGCGGCTGGCGAACGCCTACCGGAGCGGGCGGGTGCTGCTGGCCGGCGACTCGGCGCACGCGCACGCGCCCTTCGGCGGGCAGGGCATGCTGACCGGGCTCGGCGACGCGGAGAACCTGGCCTGGAAGCTCGCCCTGGTCGTCGCCGGGCGGGCGGACGAACGGCTGCTGGACACGTACGAGGCCGAGCGCCGGCCGCTGGCCACCCAGGTGCTGCGCGGCAGCACCGCCACCACACGGATGAACATCGCCGCCACCCCGATCGGCCGCTTCCTGCGCGACCGGGTCCTGGTGCGGGTGTTCGGCATGCCATGGATCCAGCGGTACACGACGTACGCCACCTCGCAGCTCTGGGTGAGCTACCGGCGCGGCCCGCTGGGCGGCGGCGGGCGCCGGCCACGGCCGGGCGACCGCGTCGCCGACCTCGCCTGCGTGCGTCCCGACGGCACCCGGGTCCGGCTGTACGAGGAGCTCCGCGAGCACTGGGTTGTTCTCGGAGGCGACGGGGAGACGCTGGCCGCCGCCCGGAGACGACTCGGCGGGACGACGGTGACTCAGCTCCGAGAGGCACCCGGCGGGCTCCCGCCCGTCGAGGCGCATGGTGAGATGGGCTCTGGTGAGGTCGCGACCGGCAAGGAGGCTCGTGGGGTGTGGTTGGTTCGGCCGGACGGGCATCTCGCCTGCCGGGGTGGGGCTGCTGACATCGAACGCTGGCTGGGCGGCGCGCTTGGGGGCGGCCGGTGACGGCGCCCGCCCGGGGGCGTGGGCGTCCGCGTGATCCGGAGACCGACGCCGCCATCCTGCGGGCGGCGCTGGAGGTGTTCGTCGAGCGGGGCATCGAGGGGTTGAGCATCGAGCAGGTCGCCAAGCGGGCCGGCGTCGGCAAGCTCACCGTCTACCGGCGCTGGGCCACCAAGGAGGAGCTCGTCTCCCAGGCGATCCAGACCATGGTGAGCGACGAGTTGACGCTCTCGCTCGCCGACCTGGACGCCCTGTCGCCGTACGAGATCACCGAGCGGGCGCTTCCGGCGGCGGCCGAGCTGGCCGCGAGCCCCGGATACCGGGCGCTGATCGCACGCATCTGGGGCTCCGCCGTGAGTCACCCGTCGCTGATGGCGGTGACCTGGGAGCGGTACATCCTGCCGCGCCGGAGGCTGGCCGCGTACCTGATCGAACGGGCCCGGCAGGAGGGCCTGCTGGCGGCGGACGCCGACGCGGACGTGCTGATCGACATGATGGTGGGCGCGGTCATGTACCGCGCGCTCCAGCCCGACCCGCCCGACACGGACGAGATGCTCCGCTACCTGCGGGCTGTCTACCGCCAGGCCGGCCTGCTCCCGCCAGAGCCCTCCTGACGGCCGTCACCGGGACATAAGCGTCATCGGGACGTAAGATCCCGCCTGCCCGCGCCGCTCTACGCTCGGCGCCATGAGGGCGATGCGAACGATGGCCGCGTTATCCGCGATCCTGCTGGCGACCGCGTGCGGCGGCACGACGCCGACCGAGACGACGTTCTCCCCGCCGGCGTCCTCGTCCGGCGCCGGCGTGCCCCACGCGCTGCGGTTCTCCGCGAAGACGCTGGACGGGCGGACCTTCGACGGCACGGGCCTGGCCGGCAAGCCGGTGGCCTTCTGGTTCTGGGCGCCGTGGTGCCCCAAGTGCCGCTCCGAGGCCCCCGCCGTCAAGGCCGCCGCCGCGAAGTACGGTGACGTGGCGTTCGTCGGCGTGGCGGGCCTCGACACCGAGCCGGCGATGAAGGACTTCGTCCGGAGCACCGGAACGGAGGACCTCACCCACTTGTCCGACAATGAGGGCGCGGTCTGGACGAAGCTGGGCGTCAGCTCACAATCCACGTTTGTCTTCATGAAGCCGGACGGATCCACTCTGAAAGCCTCAGGCCCGCTCACTCAGGACGATCTGGACGGGCACCTGCGAACCCTGCTGTCCCGATGACGGAGCTGCCCCTCGCGCTGGCCGTCACCGCCGGCGCCGTGGCCGCCTTCAACCCGTGCGGCTTCGCGATGTTGCCCGCGTACCTGACGTTGCTGGTCGGCGACGAGGGCGGTGGGCAGCCGGTCGTGCGGGCGCTGGTGCTCTCCGGCGCGATGACGGCCGGGTTCGTCACCGTCTTCGGGCTGTTCGGGCTGGCGGTGAGCGGGCTGGCCGTGTCGGTGGGGGCGTACCTGCCGTGGGCGACGATCGTCATCGGGCTGCTCCTGCTCGGGCTCGGCGTCTGGCTGGTGTCCGGGCGGGAGCTGATCGTGCGCGTCCCGGGGCTCGCCACCGGCCGCCCCACGACCGCGCCGCTCTCCCTGTACGGCTACGGCCTCTCCTACGCGGTCGCCTCCCTGTCCTGCACGGTGGGGCCGTTCCTGGCGGTCACCTCGGCCTCGCTGTCCGGCGGCGGGCTGGCGGGCGGGGCGGCGGCCTTCGCGGCGTACGCGCTCGGCATGGGCCTGGTCGTCACCGTCCTGTCGCTCGCGGTGGGCCTCGCCCGCGCCGCCGCGGTGGCCCGGCTGCGGCGGCTGCTGCCGTACGTCTCGCGGGCCGGCGGCGCCCTGCTCCTCCTGGCCGGCCTGTACGTCGCCTACTACGGCTGGTACGAGCTCCGCGTGCTGGCGGGCGCCGCCGCCGACGACCCGATCGTGGGCGCGGTCACGTCCGCACAGACCGCGCTCACCGCCTGGCTCACGAACGTGAGCGTGGGCTGGCTCGCCGCGGCCGCCGCCGTGCTCGCCGCCGCCGTCGTGCTCCACCGGAGATCGGGACGAAGCTAGCAGGCGTGTGGCTCACTCCACCCTGCCGGCGTCTCCGATCAATTCGAATTCCGAATCGGCGGGCGGAGTGAGGCGGGTCAGCCGCCCGAGAGGGGGACCATCAGTGTCGTGATTGTGCGACTCACCAAGACTCATGAGGAGAACCCGCGCTGAAAAACCTCACCATGGTCCTGTTCAGGTCCGGCGTCGTGGTGTTCGTGATGCTTGGCGCGATCGTCGTGCTCGTGCAGGCGGGCGGCCTGGTCGCCGCAGCCCCGGCTTCGTCTGCGGCGCCGTCTCGGCACTCGGCCTGGCGATGACCGTCTCCGTCGGCTTGACCCCCCTGCTCGGCTTCCCCTGACGTCGTACCGGCTCCGGTGGAAGACCGGAGGTGTAGCGCGGGTGGTGTGGTGGGATCGATTCCGGGAGGTACGTCGGGCTCCAGGACGCCTCATGCCTGTGGCGGCTCGGTGGGAGGATGGTAATGGTCGCGGAGACGTTCATCCGAGTGTCTCCGGCGATAGAGCTGTTCGTCGCGTACACCGGTGAAGCGGCTGGTTCATGCCCCTTGCTGGTGGTCCATGGCGGGCCCGATTGGGACCACACCTATCTGAGAGATCCTCTGATGGAGCTCGCCGACCGTCACAACCTGATATTTCCGGACTTGCGCGGATGCGGGCGATCCACCCGGGGGCTCCCCGACGACCACTACACGCCCGCCGCGGCGACGGACGACCTCGTCGCGCTGCTCGACACGCTCGGTGGACGCCCGGCCGACGTGCTCGGCTTCTCCTACGGCGGGTTCCTCGCGCAACGCCTGGCCCTGGCCGCCCCCGGCCGGGTCCGGCGGCTCGTGATCGCCTCCAGCGCCGTGCTCCCCGTGCCCCCGGACGCGTACGACGGCTGGGCCGAGCGCGACCGGCGCCGCGCCGCGGAGGCCGCGATCTGGTCCGACCCGCGGCTCTCAGGACCGGACCTCACCCGAGCCGCCGCGCTGGCCGGCGCCGAGGCCGACGTCTGGCGTCCCGAGGCCCTCGACGCCTACCGCGAACGGCTCTCCCATGTCCGCTTCTCGGCCGAGTGGGCCCGTCCCTGGCGGGCGGGCACCCTGCCGCCCGCCAGGCCGGACCGCGCCCCCGAACGGCTGGCCGCGCTCGGCCTGCCGATCCTGCTGCTGCACGGCAGGCAGGACATGACGTTCCCGGCCGCGATGGCCGAAGAGGGCGCCGAGCTGATCCCCTCCGCCCGCGCGGTCGTCCTCGACGAGGCCGGGCACATGACCCACGTGGACCAGCCGGACCGCTGGCTCGCCGCCGTCGCCGCGTTCCTGGCCTGATTGACTTCTTGCTGAGACACCTAGCGAAGGAGCCGCAAGCATGACGAACGCACTGCCGGTCACCCTTGACGACGTCCACGACGCCGCGGCCCGGCTCAAGGGGGTCGCCCACCGTACGCCCGTCCTGCGCTCGCGCACCCTGGACGCCCTGGTGGGCGCCGAGGTCTTCGTCAAGTGCGAGAACTTCCAGCGCGTCGGCGCGTTCAAGTTCCGGGGTGCGTACAACGCCGTCTCGCGGCTCACGCCGGCGCAGCTCGCCAGGGGCATCGCGGCGTACTCGTCCGGCAACCACGCCCAGGCCGTCGCGCTGGCGGCGCGCGAGCTGGGCAGCAGCGCGGTGATCGTCATGCCCGAGGACGCCCCGCGGCTCAAGCGCGAGGCCACCGCCGGGTACGGCGCCGAGATCGTCACCTACGACCGCTACACCGGCGACCGCGTGGCCATCGGCCAGGCGCTGGCCGCAGAACGCGGGCTCGCGCTGATCCCCCCGTACGAGCACCCTCACGTCATCGCCGGGCAGGGCACCGCCGCGCTGGAGCTCATCGAGGAGGTCGACGAGCTCGACGCGCTGGTCGTGCCGGTCGGCGGCGGCGGGCTGATCGCCGGCAGCGCCACCGCGGCCAAGGGGCTGCTGCCGGGGATCACCGTGGTCGGCGTCGAGCCGGAGGCGGGCGACGACACCAAGCGGTCGCTGGAGGCGGGGGAGCGGGTGGCCGTCCCGGTCACGCGGACGATCGCCGACGGGCTGGCCGCCGAGATCCCCGGCGAGCTGACGTTCTCCATCAACCGGCGCCTGGTGGACGACGTCGTCCTGGTGAGCGACGACGAGATCCTGGCGGCCATGCGGCTGGCGTTCGAACGCATGAAGATCGTCATCGAGCCGAGCGGCGCCGTCTCGCTGGCCGCGCTGCTCGCCGGACGGTTGCCCGAGGTCCCGCGCCGCATCGGTGTCGTCATCTCCGGCGGCAACATCGACGTCAGCCGCTTCGCCGAGCTGGTCGCGGCCTGACGATCAGGTCAGAACGGCACCGGCAGGTTCACCTGGCCCGCCAGGGCGAGGAGCTGCCGGACGTCGTCCACCGGCGGATGGATCCGTTCCATGATCCACTGCTTGATCTCCTTGGCGCGGGTGCCGGTGAAGGCCACCTCGCGTTCCCAGCCCCGCGTGTACACCGCGCCGGCCGCCCCCAGGTCCAGGTCGGTGACGTACGGCGCCGGGTCGAAGTCGATCGGCGGGAGCCCGAGGAGGTCGGCGGCGGCGTTGTGCCCGGCCGTCTTGCCCATCGGGGTGGCGTGCTGGCAGCTCTGGACGACCCGGTGCTCGGCGTCGAAGCGGGCGGCCGCCACGTCACCGGCGGCGAAGACATCCCCGGTCACGCGCATCCGGGCGTCCACCTCCAGGCGGCCGAGCGCGTCCCGGCGGCCGGGGATCTGCGCGGTCAGCGAACTGGCCCGCATCCCGGCCGCCCACACCACCGTGTCGGACGGGATCCGCGTCCCGTCCGACAGCACGGCGGCGCCGTCCTCGACGGCGGCCAGGGTGGTGCGGAGCCGGCGTTCGACGCCGAGGTCGTCCAGAGCCTGCTCGATCGCCGGTCGCGGGCCCGAACCGAGGTCGGGGCCGACCACCTCCGCCTGCTCCACCAGCACCACCCGGCCCCGCGCGGCCAGCTCGGCGGCGATCTCCAGCCCGGTGAACCCGGCCCCCACCACCACGGAGGTCACGTCGCGGCGGCCCTTCAGATGCGCGGCCAGCCGCCGCGCGCCCTCGATCGTGTCGACGTCGAACAACCGCCGCGCGCCGGGCACCTCGGGACGCACGAGCCGGCTGCCGGCCGCCAGCACCAGCCGGTCGTAGCCGACGGCGGCCCCATCGGCGTGCACCACGCGGGCCTCGACGTCGATCGCCTCCACGGTGGCGCGCAGGTGATGGACGCCGATCGGGGCGAGCACCGCGCGCAGGGGGAGCGCCGCCCGCTCCGGATCGGGCTCGTAGAGCCGGGGCCGCAGCACCATGTCGTCGCCCGGCGTGATCAGGGTGATGCGCAGGCCCCCGCGTACCCGGGCGGCCGCGACGGCGGCCCAGACCCCGGCGAACCCGCCTCCGACGATCACAACGTGTGACATGTCCTCATCTCCTTCGGAACGTCATGTCGCGAGGGAGACAAGTCAGGAGACAGGAACGTGACCGGCGTGCCGCAACTTGTCGGGATTGGCCACCCGGCGGAACGACGTGATGCGCCCGCCGGAGATCTCGACCGTGTCGATCCAGACGAGCGCCCCGTCCCGGTACGTCGCGAGGCCCGGCTCGCCGCCGACCTCGATCACCCGCATCGTGGTACCCGGACGGCGGATGCCCAGCCGCGCCAGCAGGCGTGCCACGCGTTCGCGGCCCCGTACCGGCGTCCGGGCGGCGGTCGCCCTGCCGCCGCCGTCGGCCACGTACACGACGTCGGGGTCCAGCAGCTCCACCAGCCGGGCGAAGTCCCCCTTCTCGGATGCGGCGCGGAAGGCGTCCAGCACCCGCTCCCGTTCGGCGCGGCTCGCGGACGGCCGCCGCCGCGCCCGCGCGAGGCGGGCGCGCGCCCGCGAGGCGAGCTTGCGGCAGGCCACCGGCGACCGGCCGAGCACCCCCGCGATCTCGCCGAACGGCAGCTCGAAGACGTCGTGCAGCACGAACGCCACTCGCTCGGGCGGCGGCAGCTCCTCCATGACCAGCAGCATCGCCGTGCTGACGGACTCGTCGACCAGCACCCGGTGACCGGCGTCGGGGCCGGTCAGCAGCGGCTCGGGCAACCACGGGCCGACGTAGGCGTCCCGGCGCACCCTCGCGGAGTTCAGCACGTTGTACGAACTCCGCGCCGCCACCGTCACCAGCCACGCCCGCAGGTCCGCCACCTGCGACAGGTCGGCCACCGCCGCGCGCAGCCAGACGTCCTGGACGACGTCCTCGGCCTCCGCGACACTGCCCAGCAGCCGGTACGCGGCGCCGAAGACGGCGGGCCGGTGCAGCTCCCACTCGTCGCCGAGACGCGTGCTCTCCATAGGGGTGAACCTACGCCCGGGGCGCTGGTCGGGGTGTGGACGGATCACGGTTGCTCGGCAAAACTGTGACGCAGGTCTGAAATTTGCCCCATATCTCGTGAAGAGGTGGCGTGCATGGATCTGCCGGGCAAGCCGGGTCCTGTCAACGTCGACGACCTGGTCGCCATCGACGTCCACACCCACGCCGAGGTCTCCAAGGACGGACACGGGTCGCTCAGCCCCCGGCTGTTCGGCGCGTCGGAGGAGTACTTCGGCTCGCACGAGCGCCCGACCGTCGCCGAGATGGCCGCGTACTACCGGCGGCGCAGGATGGCCGCGGTGGTGTTCACCGTGGACGCCGAGCACGCCACCGGCCACCCGCGCATCTCCAACGAGGAGATCGCCGAGAGCTGCGCCGAGCACGCCGACGTGCTGATCCCGTTCGCGAGCGTGGACCCGTGGAAAGGGCGGGCGGGCGTCCGCGAGGCCGTGCGCCTGGTGAGCGAGTACGGCGTGCGCGGCTTCAAGTTCCACCCGAGCATCCAGGGCTTCTCCCCGGACGACCGGATGGCCTACCCGCTGTACGAGGCCATCGAGGAGCTGGGCGCCGTCGCCCTCTTCCACACCGGCCAGACCGGCATCGGCGCGGGCGTCCCCGGCGGGGCCGGGATCCGGCTGAAGCACTCCAACCCGATGCTGGTGGACGACGTAGCCGCCGACTTCCCCGACCTGAAGATCATCCTGGCGCACCCGTCGTTCCCGTGGCAGGACGAGGCCCTCGCGGTGGCCGTGCACAAGCCGACCGTGCACATCGACCTGTCGGGCTGGTCGCCGAAGTACTTCCCGCCGCAGCTCGTCCGGTACGCCAACAGCCTGCTGAAGGAGAAGGTGCTGTTCGGCTCCGACTACCCGGTGATCTCACCGGACCGGTGGCTGGCCGACTTCGACCGGCTCGACATCAAGCCGGAGGTCCGCCCCAAGATCCTCAAGGACAACGCCGTACGCCTGCTCGGCCTCCACGAAGGGAAGCAACCATGACCGTCACCGTGCAGGGCCTCGCGGGGCTGAAGGAGCTCGCCGGCCGCGACCTCGGCCACAGCTCCTGGCTGGAGGTCGCCCAGGATCGGGTGAACACCTTCGCCGACGCCACCGCCGACCACCAGTGGATCCACGTCGACCCCGAGCGGGCCAAGGACGGGCCGTTCGGCGTCACGATCGCGCACGGCTACCTCACCCTGTCGCTGGTCATCCCGCTCTTCGGCGAGCTGCTCGACATCCGGGGCATCTCGATGGGGGTCAACTACGGGCTGGACCGGGTCCGCTTCCCCAGCCCCGTCAAGGTCGGCTCGAAGATCCGGCTGGCGGCCACGGTCGTGTCGGTGGAGGACGTGCCGGGAGACGGCGTGCAGATGGTCGTGGACCTCACCGTCGAGGTCGACGGCTCGCCCAAACCGGCCTGCGTCGCCCGCGCCCTCTACCGCCACTACGCCTGACGGCTCCTGGCCCCTTGGGTCGGGACGCTCCCGCCGGCGGCGCGGGAGGACCTCCTGATGGCCACCTCCGCCTCGACCAGCCGTTCGATCGGGTCGTGGCCGGGCAGGCCGGGGACGCAGACCACCTCGCCGGCGTCGAGCGCGGCCAGCGACGCCTCCACGACCTTGGTCGCCGGGATGCCGCCCAGGGGACGCGCCGGCGTGTCGTGCTCGCGTACCGGCTCCAGGCCGCGTGACAGGTGGAACTCCGTGTCGACCAGCCCCGGAGCCAGCGCCTGCACGCGCAGCGGCGTGCCGGACAGCTCGCTGGCCAGCGTGCGGGTGAACGTCAGCACGTAGCCCTTCGTGCCGGCGTAGATCGCGCGGTGGGGGAGCGGGTGTGGCGGCAACGACCCGGCGAAGGCGATCTGGGAGGCCACGTTGACGATCGTGCCGTGCCCGTGCTCCAGCATGCCCGGCACGGCGGCGCGCGTCAGGGTGGTCAGCGCGGTCACGTTGACGTCGATGACCTTGGTCATGAGGCCGGGCTCGAGCTCGGCGAAGGGGCCGTAGCCGTTGATGCCCGCGCTGTTGACCAGGAACGCGATGTCACCGGCCGCCGCCCGCTCGGTCACCCGGGTCAGGTCGCCGGGCGCGGACAGATCGGCGACCAGCGTCTCGACCGTCGTGCCGGTCTCCTTGCGCAATCTGTGGGCGAGCTCGTCGAGCCGCGGCCCCCGGCGGGCGACCAGGACGGTGTGCCAGCCGCGGGCGGCCAGACGGCGGGCGTATTCGGCCCCGATCCCCGATGAGGCTCCTGTGACCAAGGCCATCTGTCTGGTTTGCACAACTATGCCCCTTTCCTTCCAGTACGGCCCCTACCCGCTGCGGCGGCGCCCCCTCACCAGTCGCGAGCCCCGATCAGCGTCTCCGTGTCGGCGTCGGGGAATCCGTACGCGGCGGCCACGAACGCGAAGTCGGCGGCGATCAGCTCCCGCGCGACGGTCTCGATCTCGCTGTCGGCCGCGAGGAACTCCTCCTCCAGCGCGTTGAACTCCTCCGTCGCGGCATCCGTGAGCGCGTAGAGGGCGGCCAGGTCGGCGGGCCGCTCGGCCTCGATCCTGGCGCACAGCCGCAGCAGGATCGCCTGGCCCTTGTCGACCAGGTGGTTGGGGAACCATCCGTCGTCGTACATGCCCTGAAGAAAGGGGTGGCCGGCCACCTGCCGATTCGTCAGCGCCATCGGGCATCTCCTGTCCTCGCCGTACGGGATGACGGCATCCTGCACGCCGGCACCGACAGAATCGCCTGAGAGTGTGACCCCATCAGCCGGTGGATCGACACCTCATCACCGAACGGACGCAAACAAGAAGAGCGTTCATGCCCGTTCAGGCGAGAGCGCCCTCCGCAGAACCTGAACCAGGTCAGCGCGCATGCGCTGAGCCGCCTTGGTCTGCGCCAGCAGGTACGTGCCGTGCACGGTGCCGGCGTACAGATGCAGCTCGACGCTGACGCCGGCCTTCATCAGGCGCCGCGCGTAGTCGAGTGCCTCGTCCCGCAGCGGATCGAGTTCACTCACGGCGATGAAGGCCGGAGGCAGCGCGGAGAGGTCCTCGGCACGGGCGGGAGCCGCGTAGCTCATCCCGTCCTCGCCGTCGACGGTGGAGGATCCGCTGAGGTAATGCCGCCAGGTGAGTTCGAGGATCTCCCGGTCGAGTACGGGTACGTCGACGAGTTCGCGGATCGAGTCGCTTTCCAGCCGATCGTCCAGCACCGGAACGCCCAGGTACTGCAAGCGGATGCGGGGGCCGCCGCGGTCCCGCGTGAGCAGGGCGAGCCCGGCACTCATCGTGCCGCCGGAACTGTCGCCGCCGACCGCGATCCGGTCGGGGTCGACGTCGATGTCGGCCGCGTTCTGCGCCATCCAGGTCAGGGCCGCGTAGCAGTCTTCGAGACCGGCCGGGAACGGGTTCTCCGGCGCCAGCCGGTAGTCAACGGCGACGATGACCGCCTCCAGGTCGAGAGCCAGTCGCATCAGCAGAGGGTGCGTCATCTCCAGGTCGCCCAGCACGAAACTGCCGCCGTGGATGTAGAGCAGCGCGGGCAACCGTCTCGCACCCTGCGCCGGCGTGTAAACGCGCACCGGTACGTCGGGCGCTCCCGCCCGGCCCGGTACGACGGCGTCGCGTACCCGCAGGTCGGCGGGAACTTCCGGCGCAGGCATCGCGGTCTGCGCCTCGAAGAGAAGATTCCGTGTGGCTATCGGGTCGGTCAGATCAAGACGGGCGAACGGCATCCGCGACGGAGCCAATTCCGGATCATATGCGTGGTTCATGATTTTCCCCTGTAACACCATCTCGGACCAGAACCGTCGGGCCAGATCGTTGATCATGGTTGGATGTCGCCTTCGCCCATGAGGCGTACCGTCGATGTGCACGGATCGTTCGTGACGCAGGTCACGTCCGCCGGCACGATCCGGATCGGCTACGTCAGCGCCAGCGCATCGGAGTCGGATTCACCGATCGTCAGGACTGGGTGCGGAAGTGCGACATCCCCTTGACCAGCAGTAACGCGGGCGGCAGGACGAGGATGAGGACCGCCGCGGCGCCGAGCACGGCCGCCGGGCTCGTGAGCTCCGCCAGCGGCCCCGCCAGCGCCTGACCGAACGGCAACAGCCCGAAACCGCACAGCCAGGCGAACGAGCTGATCCGGCCGATCAGGTGGTCGGGGATCTCGCGCTGCAGGGCGACCTCCCAGTGGATCGCGTAGATCTCCACGCCCGCCCCGGCGACCGCGTACGCCGCGAACACCGGCCAGGCGTCCGTCGAGAAGATCAGCGAGGCCGGAGCCGCCGCGTAGAGGGCCATCGCGGCCAGCGCGACGACGCCAGGCCTGCGCGGCCGCCACGCCATCGTCAGCAGCCCGCCGGCCAGGCCGCCGACGCCGTAGCAGGTGAGCGCGACGCCGTACACGGCGGCGGAGCCGAACTCGGCGGTGCTGACGATCGGCAACAGCACCTGCGTCGGCGCCAGCACGAACATGAGGTTCACCGCCGAGAACGCCAGGATCGCGCGCACCCACGGACGGCTGCCCGCCTCGGCCACGCCGGCGCGGATGTCCGCCGCGAACGACGCCCGCGGCGCCGGCTCCCGCCGCGGCTCCGCCACCCGCCAGAACGCGAACGCCGCCGCCGCGAACACCGCCAGCGTGATCGCGTACGCCGCCCGGGTGCCCGACGCGGCGATCACCGCCACGCACACCACGGGCCCCACCATGATCCCCGTACGGATGGAGACGCTGACCAGGGACCTGCCGGACTCGCGCTCCTCGTCGGCGAGGACGCCACGCAACAGCCCGTTGAACGCCGGCCGCACGAACGCCTCGGCGATCCCCAGGACGAACACCGCCGCTGCCGCGGCCCCCACCGGCAGCGCCGCCGGCACCGCCAGCGCCCCGGCCACCAGCCCCTGGGCGGCGTACGCGGCCGTCATCAGCAGCCGGCGCGGCAGCCGGTCGGCCCACACGCCGCCGGCAGGCAGAAAGGCGACCAGCGTGATCCCGCGTACGGCGAGGACCAGGCCGAGCGCGACCGCGTCACCGCCGGCCTCCACGACGGCGACGGTGATCGCCACGGCGAGCATCTGCTCCCCCATGACCGCCGCCGTCTGACTGACCAGCAGCAGGCGGAACCGTGGGTTCGCAAGCGCCGCGACCCTACTG
>NZ_SMKQ01000123.1 GCF_004348995.1 Nonomuraea terrae | reverse complement strand
CCTCCGGGCGCTCACGCCTTCGACCCCGCCTTCGACCCCGCCTTCGACCCCGCCTTCGACCGCCCCTGTAGGGCCGGCGACGCCTTTGGGTTCGTCTTCGGTCGCTCCCGCACGGCCCGCCGAGCCTTCCACCCCGTCATCGGGTGTTCGCACCAGGCTCGCTGAGCCGCCTGGCGCGTCCTTCGACGCTCTCACTCCGTCGGCCGAGCGTTCCAGCCCGTCATCGGGTGTTCGCACGAGGCCCGCCGACCCTGCCGGCGCGTCCTTCGGCGCTGTCACTCCGGCGGCCGAGCCTTCCAGCCCGTTCTTCGGCGTTTCCGCAGGGGACATCGGGTCTTCCGCCCTGGCCGGCGAGGCTTCCGCTCCACGCTCAGGGGCTTCCGCCCTGGCTTCTGCCGTCCCCGACCCGCCTCCGGTCTCTGCCTCTGAGTCGCCCTTCGACGCGCCGGAGCCGTGTCTCACCCTGACCAGCCCCACCGACATCCTCGCGGCCGTCCCGTACCTCGTCGGCTTCCACCCGACGAGCAGCCTGGTCGTCATCGGCCTCGCGGCGGGCCGGGCGAAGATGGTGGCGAGATGGAGCCTGCCGCTCCCGCCGGGCACCCTCGACGCCATGCTGCCCCTCTTCGAGAGGGAGGCGGTCACCGGCATCGTCATCGTCGGCTACGGCCCCGGTGAGCTGGTCACGCCGGGCGTCGACGAGACGAGGCGGCTGGCCGCCGGTGCGGGGGTTCACGTGGGGGAGGCCCTGCGCGCCCACGAAGGCCGCTACTGGTCCTACGTCTGCGACGTGGCCACGTGCTGCCCGCCGCAGGGCACCCCGTACGACCTGTCCAGCAGCCAGATAGCGGCCGAGGCGACCGTGCACGGGCTGGTCGCGCTCCCCGACCGCGAGGCCCTGGAACGCACGCTCGCCCCCGTCACCGGCCCCGTACGCGTGGCGATGAGCCGAGCCACAGCCGAGGCGATCGCCGAGCTCCAGGCCAGACTCATGGCCTCAACGGACCTCGACGCGTTCGCGGCCGAGTTCGTGTCCGACGGCTTGGCGAGAGTCCGGTCGGCCCTGCGCGTCCACACCGAGGGCGGACGCCTCCACGACCTCGAAGCCGCCAGGCTCGGCCTCAGCCTGACGCTCATGAGGATCCGCGACGAGGCCTGGACCCTCATGCAGGATTCTCACGTCACACTCTGGAAAGACCTGACCCGCCGCCTGGACCCGCGCTTCGTGCCCCCGGCCGCATCCCTGCTGGCGATGGCCTCCTGGCGGGCGGGCAACAGCGTCCAAGCCACCGTCGCCCTCGAACGCGCCTTGACCATCGACCCCGGCTACTCGATGGCCCACCTCCTCTTGCACGCCCTGCAGAACCTCCTCTCCCCGGAGCTCCTGCGCGACCGCATGCCCACCCCCGCCGAGCTCGACGAGGCCATGGGCCCCGTCAACGCCTCCTGGCTCCTGCCCCTGATCAACCTCATGGACGAAGACGACTCCGTCCCACCCCTGGAGTGACCCGACGCCCGCCTCGTTCCGCGAGGACGCCCGGCCCCGACCCCTCGTTCCGGCCTCGTCCTCGCAGCATCCGACACCATCCGTGCGCGCTCGCCGGCCGGGAGCCGGCCCGGGAACACGGCGACCGCGCCCAGACGACGTCGGTTCGTGCAGACGGCCCGGCCAGGCGGCCGATAGCACCCCAGGACACTCTGCCCGGCCCTCGGCCGCGACTTCCGCCACCAGCACTCTGGAGCTGTTCAGCGACATAGACCCGCATCCGAACGACCGGGCGACCGGGCGACCGGGCGACCGGGCGGGTGGCTGCTCGGCACGCTGAGCTTCTGGGGCCGCCCTGTTGGCCAGGAGCTACCGCCGCTGGAGCGGCGCATCACCGACCACCTGGACTCGCCGATGAGGACGGACGGCTCGACGCCCAGTTCAAGCACCACCCCGCGTGGCCCACGTCCGCGAGACCCTCCAGCCGGCGGTGGCCGTCGAAGACTCCCACCTCGGTGCGGTCAGGGCGTGCGGTGAGCGGGCGTACCCGATGGTCGGAGGTTCGGTGATGTGGGTGTGCGCGATGTCAGCGTGGTCCGCTGGCTGGCGATAGCTCAGGATTGGGTGGGTGGGAGTGCTCGATGAGGTCCGTCGGGGAGGCGGCGTGTTGTGGGGACGCGGACATGGTGGCCTGGGTATGACGAACGGTCAGGCCGGCCTGTGATGGCCGGCCGTCAGAGGGTGTCCTCTTCCTTGCGGCGGCGTTCGTTGTACGCGCGCATGCGTTGCGGGTAGCCGGTCAGCTGGACGTCGTACACCGGCAGGGCAAGATCGCGGGCGACCTTGTGGATCACGGCGGGCGAACCGACCCGCCGTCTGGTCCATTCGCCGTCGTCGGCCACCGCCACGGCGGTCGTGTCGGTGGCAAAAGTCTCTGGCTCGACATAAAACTCGACGCCACGCCGCGATCGGGCGAAGGCGATGAGCGCCTCGATGTCGGCGTCTGTCGCCTCTCGGTCGAACTTCGCGATCTTACGACCGCGCAGTCGACGAATGCCGTAGCGGTCTCGCCATCTCATGGATCCTTTTTATACCGTCTGGAGGCTTCGCGTCGGGGATGATCTCCGGGACAGATCGGGGATTCTCCCGATGGCGGGCGACGATGCGGCGACGCAGTATGGGGGTGTCAGCCCGATTCTCAGAGGAGAGGCATGGCGATTATGGCTGGGGTACCGAAAATCCCCGGGCCGGGAGAGGTGCCGCCAGCTCATCTGCGCGTCACCCATCAGGACCGCGAGCACGTCGTCGAGCACGTCAAAGCCGCTTACGCGGACGGTCGCCTCGACAAGCTCGAGTTCGACGACCGGCTGGAACAGGCGATGACGGCGCGCACGCACGGCGACCTGATGCCCATCATGACGGAGCTGTACGGCAGCCAGGCAGTCGAACGACTCGCCCCGCCGCCGGCTCCGGCACGCCCGGCTCATGCGACGGAGAGCAACGAGCGTCTCGGCGCCGCTCTTGGTCATTTCCTGCCGATCATCGGTTTCCCGATCATCGGGCCGCTCATTCTCATGCTCACCGGCGGCAAGACGTCGCCGTACATCCGCAGCCACGCCGTGGAGGCGCTCAATTTCCAGCTCACGGTGATGGGGGCGTCGGTGCTGCTGACGTTCACGGTCATCGGGATGGTGCTGCTGCCGTTCCTGTGGGTCGCGGCCATGGTCCTCGGCATCGTCGCCGGCGTCACGGCTCTGTCGGAAGACCAATACCGTTACCCGATGACGGTTCGCCTGGTGAAGTGACCTGGCCCGCTTTCGCCGACGCAATCGCCGACCCTGAGCCCTTTCGGGGTCGGCGGCACGTATTTTCCCAGCGCGAGTTTCGTCGTCGGTTCATTCCGATCTCATAACTTGCCAAGGGAACCCGCCTGACGCCAGCTCCACGGAATTGCCGACGAAATACCACCTCCGCCGACATCCGACGGCACCTTGGCAAGGGGAACGAACCCGCCACCGCAATGGGCCGGCCGCTGCGCGTATCCGGTGGGCTGAGGGTTCGGGCATGATCGTGAGCTCGGGCGGTTTTTGTTCTCGCCACGGCAGACGCACGCCTGAGCGGTGGCGCGTACGACCGGCTGAGCACCCGGTGTTGGCGACCCTGAGGCGTAACGGGCTGGAGGTGCGAGTACAGAGGCTCCGGGAGGCCCGGGTCGGACGTGACACTCCAGGTCGCTCGGCTGCCATCTGGTTGGGGTGCCCTGCCGGCGGGCGCCGCGTGGCCATGTCGCAGACGTAGCACCAGTAGCGGCCATCGTGGGCGCGCGGGGTCTCGCCCATGTGGACGCCCCCAGGGGTCAGCCGCCCCGTCTTGTCGACGTCCGGGGTGACCAACTCACCGGCCGCAGGCCCCAAGGTCGGACGGGAAGGGCGGATGGCGTCGTCGAGCCGGCCGCCCTCTCCTCGGGCGGTCCCAGGGGCGTCCGTGTCAACGGTCACGGAGCGGTCGTGCCCCGTGGCCACAGTCGGTCCCACACGGTCAGCGGGCCAGCACCTGGTACTTCACGTGCATCACGCCCGCGCTCAGGTCGCCGAGGGCGGCGAAGGCGCCCTCCGACAGGTCGAGGCAGCGTCCGCCCACGAAGGGGCCGCGGTCGTTGATCCGCACGGTGACGGATTCGCCGTTGTCCGGATTGGTGACGCGCACCCTGCTGCCCATGGGCAGAGTCTTGTGGGCGGCGGTCATGGCGGAGGGGTCGAAGCGTTCGCCGCTGGCGGTCATCTGGCCTTCGCCGTAGTACGACGCGCCACACGAGCCGGAGGCGATCACGCGGAACCTCGGCTTCCTGCGCTCGCCCCGGGTGTCCTCGTTCCTGGCCACCCTGGTCGTGTACGCCGCCTTCTTGGCGGTCTCCATCTCGGCCTTCACCCTGGGGGATTCGGTCTTGGCCTTCGCCTTGGGTGATTCGGCGGGCAACGGAGACTTCGTGGGCTGGGGCGACCTGAGGGCCTTAGCCGGAGCGACCACCGCGGACGGCTTGGTGGCGGGCGACGACGGCGCCGGGCTGTGCCGGCGGGAGGGTTTGTGCGGCGAGGCTGCCGGGCTGGGAGTCGTTCTCGCCGTCTTCGCCGGGGTGGGGGAGGACGTCGTCACCGGTTCGGACAGGGACATGGCGACAGTGCGCTGGGGAAGGTCGTCGTTGCCGATGGCAGCCCAGGCGGTGGTGGAGACGGCCGCGACAAGGGCGGCTCCGCTCGCGACCGCGACCCAGCGGCCGGGGAAGGTCGGGAAGGACGGCTTGCGCGAATGCTGGCCCAAGGTAAACCACGGTCCTAGCTAGGGGATGGGGCAAGGAAAGGCCGCGCCTGAGGGGGGCGGGGTTGTACGGCGGCTGATCCGTAGGCGGGTCGGGGGACCCGCGCGGTGTGGACGAACATAAGGGACAAACAGGAGGCAAAGGCAACATAATGGGACATCTAGTGACATAAATCACTTACAGTGCGTGATCATGAGATTTTGCCGCGTGTACGTGTGGATCAACCGGTCTCCCGCAACCGTCAGAGCACCGCACTCCCTCCTTGCCGGGATCGGGCGCTGCAGGAGTGATCGCCGAGCACCTGCTCGCCGACGACGCACGCCACCTGTCCAGCTCGATGATCTGGACCCAGTGCGGGTCGTGCCCCTGACCGACGGAAGTGGGGCGTGGCCCCGCGGTGCGGGTGTGGCGCGGGGCTGGACGTGGCGCCGCGGTGCGGTGCGGGCTGACGGGTCACGGTGTGGGCGGAGCTCAGGCGCAGACGATCAAGCGGTCGCTGCTGGAGGTGTCCCTTCCCGAGGCCTGTCGCTGCGCCTTGACGAGATGAACCGGGCTGACATCGCCGGTCCAGTTGTGGGCGCCCGCTCAGTCTCCCGCCTGGCGGGTCGCCCGGCGTGTACGCCCGGTGTCCGGGAGCCGCCCAGCGCGCGCTCCCGGGGGGTCACGCGCGTCTTCGTTCAGATGGCGCATCGAGGTCGGATCCGCGCGCGGGCAGCCTGGGAGGGCGCGGGCTCAGGTCGTCGGTGGCGTCGAGAGAGACGACAAGAGTGCCGCACTTCCGCCTCGCTGGGCAGAGACCGTTTCGGGGTTACAACATGCGGCACGTGCTCAGGCCGGCGGCGTAGCGGGAGACGTCGACGGTGCCGTACTGGTGCCTCACCGGGACGTGGGGGCTCTGGGGTTGCATGACCCCGGGTCGGCGGTGTCATGCCCAGGTCCTGCTGGGCAGCGCGCCGCTTTCCTGCGGCCGCCACGCGGGTGGCCCTGGATGGGCTGGCCGGTGGGGAGTGGCTGCCTTGTACGCGTGCCGCTGTGTGGGCCGAACAGGACTCGCCGCAGGTGCAAGGGAGGGGCCCGGTCAGAGCATCAGGGAGCGGACGGTGTCGACGGTGTCGGCGTCCTCCACGCGCTTGTCGGGTCGGTAGCGCAGGACGCGGGCGAAGCGGAGCGCCATGCCGCCCGGGTAGCGGGGCGAGCGCTGCACCCCGTCGAAGGCGATCTCGACGACCAGCTCGGGCCGGAGCTTGACGGTCCACTGGTCGGTGGGGCCCTCGGCGAGCTCCAGGAAGCGTTCGGTCTGCCACGCCAGCAGCTCGTCGGTCAAACCCTTGAACGTCTTGCCGAGCATCACGAACCCGCCCTCGGGATCGCGCGCCCCAAGGTGGAGGTTGGACAGCTTGCCCTCGCGGCGGCCGTGGCCCCACTCGGCCGCCAGAACCACCAGGTCGAGCGTGTGGCGCGGCTTGACCTTGATCCAGCCGGCGCCGCGCCGGCCTGCCGCGTAGGGGGACGCGAGCGACTTGACCACCAGGCCCTCGTGGCCCGCCTTGACCACGTCGGTGAAGAACTGCTCGGCCTCCGCCACGTCGCCCGTGACCAGGCGGGGCGTCAGCAGCCCCTGCCGGACCGTACGGGTCAGGGCCTCCTGGCGCTGGGCGTAGGGCAGGTCGAGCAGGTCGGCGCCGTCGATCCGCAAGGCGTCGAAGAAGAACACGCTCAGCGGCGTCTTCTCACGCAGCCGGGCCACGTCGGTCTTGCTGGAGACGCGGCTCGCCGTCACCTGGAACGGGTGCGGCCGGCCGTCGGGCCGCAGGGCGATCACCTCGCCGTCGAGCACCAGATCGGCGGACGGCATCTCCAGCACCGCCTCGACCAGCTCGGGAACCTGCGCGGTGATGTCGTCGAGCGTACGGCTGAAGACCGTGACCTCGGAGCCGGAACGGTGGGCCTGGACGCGGATGCCGTCGAGCTTCCACTCCAGCGCCGCGGGAGCGCCGGCCTTCTCCAGCGCGGCGGCCACGTTGGGCGCGCTGCCCGCCAGCATGGGCGAGACCGCCTGCCCCACCTCCAGCCGGAACCCGCGCAGCGCCGCCACCCCGCCGGTCAGCGCGGCCGCCCCGACGGCAGGCAGCCAGCCGCGTAGTGTGAGCGCGCGGCGCACGTCGGCCGACGGCGCCCCCGACGCCTTGGCCACCGCTTCGATCATGACGCCGTCGAGCGCGCCCTGGCGCAGCTCACCGTGCAGGAGCCGGCGCATGAACTGCTGCTCCTGGCTCGTCAGCCCGGCGAACAACTCCGCCACCAGCGCCTTGCGCGCCGCCTGCGAGCCCTGCCCCGACACCGCCTTGATGCGGCTCAGCAGCTCGTCGATCTGGGTCAGCGTGGCGGTGGCGGCCAGCTTGGGCTGCGGGATGTCCTCCAGCGTGCGCCAGCCGACGCCGACCTGCCGCTGGGGCAGCTCGCCCGAGAGGTAGGAGATGGCGATCTCCGCCTCCTCCGGGCCGACCCGGCCCAGCAACTCCGCCAGATGGCCGATCTTGCCCAGCCTGGCGGACGTGCGCGTCACCACCTCGGAAACCCGGACCACGTCGATCAGAAGCACACGCCTATGGTGCCTCACGCAGGCGACATTTCCCCAACCGAAATCGGCATATCTCCTGCGTGTGTCCGCCGAAGGGAATTAGCGGCTGCAGGGCAGGCAAAGTGGCGCGGGGGACAGTCCGGCCAGAAAGCCGCGATGGGCTCAGGGGCCGGAGTGTCCCGCGCGGCGCTGAGCCGTCAGCTGACGCCGAGAAGATCGACGACGAAGATCAGCGTCTCGTTCGGCTTGATGCGCGGCGGGGCGCCGCGGGTGCCGTAGCCGAGGTGCGGCGGGATGACGAGCTTGCGGCGACCGCCGACCTTCATGCCCACGACTCCCTGGTCCCAGCCTCCGATGACGCGACCGGCGCCCAGGGGGAACTCGAACGCCTGGCCGCGGTTCCATGACGCGTCGAACTCCTCCCCGGTCGAGAACGAGACGCCCACGTAGTGGACGCGTACGTTCTGGCCGGGCTTGGCCTCGGGGCCGTCGCCCACGGTCAGGTCCTCGATCTCGAGGTCCGCGGGCGGGTTGCCGCCGGGGAAGTCGATCTCGGGCTTCTCGAGTGCCACGAAAATGCTCCTGTTGCGATTGTTGACGATGCGAATGACCCGACGACTCTATGCGGTCGGGCTATCGTCATCGTTCATGGCCGCCCTTTCTCCCGACTCGATCCTGCTCACCGGCCGCGTGGCCGTCGTCGCCGGGGCGGCCAGGGGAGCGGGGCCGGCGATCGCGGAGGCGTTCGCGGCTTTCGGGGCGCACGTCGCCGCCTGCGACCGTGACAAGCCGCACGGCGAGCCGGCGATGACCGTGCGCGACCAGGTCGCGGTGGAGGTGTTCGCCGAGGCCGTACGCGAGCGGTGGGGCCGCGTGGACGTGCTGGTCAACAACCAGGGCTCCGCGGACGCCTCGCACGAGGGGTTCGCCGGCATCTCGCCGCGCGGCGAGCGACTCCTCTTCGAGGAGCACTTCACGCAGGTCACCGGAATGATTCGGACAATGCTCCCGCTGATGCGCCCGGGCGCGTCGATCGTCACCGTGGTCCCGCCGGAGACGGGCGCGCCGGTGCACGCCGCGATGAGGGCCGCGCTGGAGAGCCTGACGCGGACGCTGGCCGCCGAGCTGGCTCCCCGCGGCATCCGGGTGAACGCCATCACCCCGCGTACGGAGAACGCCAACCCCCGAGCACCCGACGAGAGCCTGTGCGGTGCGGCGGTGTTCCTGGCCGGGGACCTCGCCACGTCCGTGACGGGGACGACGGTGCGGGTGGACGCAGGGCCCGCCGCAACCTGATCACCAGCTCTGGTGCAGCGGCATGCCCTCCGCGTAGCCGGACGTGCTCTGCACGCCCACGATCGCCTTCTGGTGGAACTCCTCCAGGTCGGCCGCCCCCGCGTACGTGCACGACGAACGCAGACCCGCCACGATGGCGTCGATCTGGTCCTCGACGCTCGGCCGCTTCGGATCGAGGTACATCCGGGACGTCGAGATCCCCTCCTCGAACAACGCCTTCCTGGCCCGCTCGAACGCCGAGTCGTCGGCGGTCCGCAGGCGTACGGCCCGCGCGGAGGCCATGCCGAAGTTCTCCTTGTACTTGCGGCCGTTCGCGTCGGTGTGGGTGTCTCCTGGCGACTCGTACGTGCCCGCGAACCACGAGCCGACCATCACGTTCGACGCCCCGGCGGCCAGCGCGAGCGCGACGTCGCGGGGGTGGCGCACGCCGCCGTCGGCCCACGCGTGCCGGCCCAGGCGCCGCGCCTCGGCCGCGCACTCCAGGACCGCCGAGAACTGAGGCCGCCCCACGCCGGTCATCATCCGTGTGGTGCACATCGCGCCCGGGCCGACGCCGACCTTGACGATGTCGGCCCCGGCGTCCACCAGGTCGCGGACGCCGGCGGCGGTGACCACGTTGCCGGCCGCCACCGGCACGCCCGGGTCGAGCGCCTTGACGGCGCGGAGCGCGGAGATCATCTTCTCCTGGTGGCCGTGGGCGGTGTCCACGACCAGGCAGTCGATGCCCGCGTCGAGCAGCTCCTTGGCCTTGGAGACGAGGTCGCCGTTCACGCCGACGGCGGCTCCGATGCGCAGCCGGCCCTGCGCGTCGACGGCCGGCTGGTAGAGCGTGGCGCGCAGCGCGCCCGTACGGGTGAGGATGCCGACCAGGCGCCCGTCGCCGTCCACGATGGGCGCGAGCCGGTGGCGGCCCTCGTGCAGCCGCTCGAACGCGCCGCGCGGGTCGAGACCGGCGGGCAGCGTCAGCAGTTCGCTGGACATGACGTTGGACAGCTGTGTGAACATGTCCACGCCCTCGCAGTCGGCCTCGGTCACGACGCCGACGGGACGGTTCTCCCAGTCGACGACGACGACCGCGCCGTGCGAGCGCTTGGGCAGCAACTGCAGGGCCTCGCCGACGGTCGCGTGCGGGGTCAGGGTCAGTGGGGTGTCGTGGACGAGGTCGCGTTTCTTGACCCAGTCGACGACGTCGGCGACGACATCGAGTGGTATGTCCTGCGGGATGACGGCGATGCCGCCCCGCCGCGCCACGGTCTCGGCCATGCGCCGGCCGGCGACCGCGGTCATGTTGGCCACGACGATCGGGATGGTGGTGCCCGTGCCGTCGTTCGTCGAAAGGTCGACTGCGAGCCGGGAACCGACCGAGGAACGCGACGGGACCATGAACACGTCGCTATAGGTGAGGTCGTAATGGGGCTCGAGGTCGTTAAGAAACTTCACGTTCGCCCATCTTATGTGCCGGTACGTCAACAAGGAGTTTCCCCCTTTCTCGGGGGCTTATGATCGGCCGGGACGCTTTTGGGGGAGGGGAGTGCTTGTGGAGGTCACCGAACGGGCCGAGCTGATCGTGGTCGGGTTCGCCGTGCGCACCACCAATGTCGAGGAAAAGGACCCGGCGCGCGCTAAATTGCCGGCGCTCTGGCAGCGCGCCGGCGCGCCAGGGGCTTTCGCGCATGTGCCGAATCGTCTGGACGAGAACCTCTACGCGGTCCTCACGGACTACGAGAGCGACCACAACGGCGCGTTCACGCAGATCGTCGGCACGGGCGTGCGCACGGTGCCGCGGCTGCCGGAGGGCATGGTGGCCGTCCGCGTCCCCGCCGGTCAGGCGCTGCGGCTGGAGGCCCGCGGGAAGATGCCGCAGGCGCTGATGGAGGCGTGGCAGCAGCTGGTGAACCACACCGAGTCGGGCGGCACGCCGTCGCGCGTCTTCACCACCGACCTGGAGGTGCACCACCCGGGCGGTGTCGACCTGTACGTGGCCGTCTGACCCGTCTCACTTGAGGCCGAGCGCGGCGGCCGCCGCTTCGACGGCCGCCGGCTTGACCTCCTCCAGCGGCAGGTTCGCGTATTCCACCGTGCAGTCCGCCAGCCCGCCGAGCGCCACCGTGGCCCTGATCTGCTGCTCCTGGGTGAGCTCGGGGCCGATCAGCAGGCAGATCAGCACGCGCCGCCACTCGAACATGCGCCGCCCCAGGTCGAGATAGGCCAGCGTGGACATCTCCCGCACCACCATGACGATGATCTCGCGGTGCTTCCAGATCACGTCGAAGTAGTCCTCGAGCAGGCGCCGGGTCTCGATGCCCGGCTCGCACGCGTTCACGAACCGCTCGCAGTCGTCGACCATCGGCTGCACGATGCTGCGCACCAGGTCGTCGCGTGAGGCGAAGTGGTAGTAGAGCGCCGGTTTGGTGATGCCCAGCCGTTCGGAGATCTGGCGCAGGCTGGTGTTCTGCACGCCCTGCTGGGCGAAGAGCTCCCGGGCCACCGCCTGGATGCGTGCCTTGGTGTCGCTGGACATGCGCTTAAGACTACTCCTTACCTTCCGTTAAGTAAGTCGCTCGTGCTACCGTCCTTACTTAACGGAAGGTAAGGAGGCGGCATGAAGGTTCTCATCTCCGGAGCGAGCGTCGCGGGGCCGGTGCTCGCGTACTGGCTCAGCCGATACGGATTCACCGTCACCGTGGTGGAGCGGTCGCCCACGCTCAGGAAGACCGGCGGCCACGCGGTCGACCTGTTCCGGCCGGCCATGGAGATCGTCGAGCGGATGGGCGTGCTGGAGCGGATCTCGGCGCGGAGCACCGGCACGCAGTCGCTGGTGGCCTACCGGGACGGCGACCCCAGGCCGGTGGAGCTGAAGATGCCCGACGTCGCGGGCGCCGTCTCCGACCGGCATGTCGAGATCATGCGTGACGACCTCAGCGAGATCCTCTACGAGGCCACCCGCCACGACGTCGAGTACGTCTTCGGCGACTCCATCGCCTCGATCTCCGACGACGGGGAGGTCGTCTTCGACGGGGGCCGGGAGGAGAGGTTCGACCTGGTGGCCGGCGCGGACGGCCTGCACTCCAACGTGCGCCGCCTGGTCTTCGGCCCCGAGTCCGGCTTCACCACCTGGATCGGCGCCTACCTGGCCGTCGCCTCGGTGCCCAACCATCTGGGGCTCGACCGCCGTCTGGAGGCCATCAGGGCCGCCGGCAGGCTGGCGGGGGTCTACTCCGCCGCCCACATGGACGACGCGCGGGCGCTCTTCCTGTTCAAGACGCCGGCGGAGCTCGACTACCATCACCGCGACATCCCGCGGCAGAAGGAGATCCTCCGGGAGCAGTTCGCCCACCTCGGATGGGAGGTGCCGAGGTTGCTCGACGAGGCGGAGCGCTCGCCCGCGTTCTACTTCGACTCGATCACCCAGCTCCGTCTCGACAGCTGGTCACGGGGCCGGGTGACGCTGGTCGGCGACGCCGGCTACAGTCCCGGCCCGGCGCTCGGCGGCGGCACCAGCCTGGCGGTGGTCGGCGCGTACGTGCTGGCCGGCGAGCTCGCCGCGCACGGCGGCGACCACACCCGGGCCTTGCCCGCCTACGAGGCGGAGATCGGCGACTACGTCCGCCGCAGCCGCGCGTTCGCCGTCGACATGGCGGCCAAACTGGTGCCGGACACCCCCTTCGCCCTGTGGGGCATGACCCAGGCACTGCGGCTGATCAGCCGCCTGCCGACCGGCCTGGCCACCGCGGCCATGAAGTTCGGCACCAGGAGCGCGAGCGTGCACGACTCCTTCCCGGTGAAGGACTACTCGGCCTTCGCCAAGGCGGGTTAGGCCAGGATCCCCTGGCCGCGCAGCTTGTCGGCCTCCTCGTGCGACAGCCCCCAGCCGGACAGGTCGGTCAGGCGGGTGGCGGGCGCGAGGTCCTGCGTGGGGACGCCGAGCAGCCGCGGCGCCGGCGCCGGATGCGTCACCTCGCCCACCTGGAGGAACGCGCCGCGGGCCGTGTTGTGCGGGTGGGCGGCGGCCTCGGTCATGGACAGCACGGGCGAGACGCAGGCGTCCGACCCCTCGAACACCGCCTCCCACTCGGCCCGTGTGCGCTTCCTGAACTCCTCGGTCAGGCGGGCCTTCAACGCCGGCCACTGCGACCTGTCGTTCCGGTCGGGCAGGTCGCTCAGGGCCATGCGGGAGACCATCTCGTCCCAGAACTGCGGCTCCAGCGCCCCCACGGCGACGTACTCGCCGTCGGCCGTCTCGTACGTGTCGTACTGCGGGGCGCCGGTGTCGAGCAGGTTCGTCCCGCGCGGCCCCCAGAAGCCGCTCTGCACCCCCTGGTAGAACATCGAGAACAGGACCGCGGCGCCGTCCACCATGGCCGCGTCGATCACCCGCCCCTTGCCGGTGCGCTCCCGCTCGAACAGGGCCAGCAGCACGCCGTACGCGAGCATGAGGCCGCCGCCGGCGAAGTCGCCGAGGATGTTGATCGGCGGCGTCGGCTTGCCGCCCTCGCGGCCCAGCAGTGACAGCACGCCCGAGACCGCGATGTAGTCGATGTCGTGCCCGGCCGTCGGCGCGAGCGGCCCGTCCTGGCCCCAGCCGGTCATCCGACCGTAGACGAGCCGCTCGTTGACGGCGTGCAGGTCGTCGGGGCCGATGCCGAGCCGCTCGGCCACGCCGGGGCGGAACACCTCGATCACCACGTCGGCGTGCCGCACCAGCTCCTTGAACGCCGCCACGCCCTCGGGCGCCTTCAGATCGAGCCCGACCGTGCGCTTGCCCCGGTCCATGACGTCCGTGCGCGGCCGGTCGGAGACCGCCCTGACGCGGTCCACCCGCAGCACCTCCGCGCCGTGGTCGGCCAGCATCATCCCGGCGAACGGCCCGGGGGCGAGCCCGGCGAGCTCCAGCACGCGGACTCCGGACAGCGGACCTCGGCGAACCTCAGGCATCGGCCTCTCCTAGCATGTGGACCCGGCTCCAGTAGAACAACATTCGGTGATCTCGTGCAAGCGGGCTTGCCGACCTTCCCGCGAAGAGCTGGGAGGTATGGGAAACTTGCCCACTGTTCGGGTGGTCTCCGGACAACTACGTACAGCGGCTGTCTGCAGCAGGCGCTTGCGCCACTACAGGGGTAGGACATGGTTTCGGATAGCAACCGGCTCATCGCAGGGCGCTACCAGTTGCTGCGCGAACTGGGCCGCGGGGGGATGGGCGTGGTCTGGGAGGGCCACGACACACTGCTGAACAGGCAGGTGGCCATCAAGGAGGTGCTGCTGCCGGACGGGCTCCCGCCGGGTGACCGGGAGCGCCAGATGGTGCGTACCGTCCGCGAGGCGCGCACCGCGGCCAAGCTCAGCCATCCCTCCGTCGTCGCGATCTACGACGTCGTCGAGGACGGCGGCCGGCCGTGGGTCGTGATGGAACTGCTGCCGTACCCGTCGGTCGAGCAGGTCGTGGCGACCTCGGGAGCGCTCCCAGCGAGGGAGGCGGCCGAGGTGGGCCGCCAGGTGCTGTCGGCGCTGAAGGCCGCGCACGCCGCCGGGATCCTGCACCGCGACGTCAAGCCGAGCAACATCCTGCTCTCCGACGACGGCCGGGCCGTGCTCACCGACTTCGGCATCGCGACCGCCGAGGGCGAAGCCTCCCTCACCAGGACCGGCATGGTCACCGGCTCGCCCAGCTTCCTGGCCCCGGAACGCGTCCGCGCCGACGACGCGGGACCTCCGTCCGATCTGTGGTCGCTGGGCGCCACGCTGTACGCCTGCATGGTCGGCCGCTCGCCCTTCGAGCGTGGCGAGCCGATGGCCACGCTCAACGCGCTGCTCAACGAGGAGCCCGACTACCGCAGGATCCCGCCGATCCTGCACCCGATCCTGCGCGGGCTGCTGCGCAAGGAGCCCCAGGACCGGGTGGACGCCGAGGAGGCCGACCGGCTGCTGGCCGCCATCATCGCCGCCAAGCCCGCGTACGCCGACCAGGACGTGCCCGAGCGGAAGCAGGGCACGGGGCCCGGCCGGGCGCTGCTGGCCGCCGCCGCGACGGTGGTGCTGGTGCTGACGGGCGGCACGGTCGCGTACTTCAGGACCGCCTCCCCAGCCGAGGGCGCGCCGCGGACCGCGCAGCCCGCCGCGGCGAGCAGTCCGCTCCCGTCCGCCGCCACGCCGTCCGTCTCGCCCGCGGCGACGCCGAGCGAGACGCCCACGGTGACGAGGACCCCCACGCGGGGCCGGGTCGCCCCCGCCCTACGGGCGTGGAAGTCGGGGGACGGCTGGACGATCAAGCGACCGGCCGGCTGGCGCGGCGCCCGCGGCGAGACGTACACCGAGTGGACCCGCCGCGACGGCGACGCCCACCTCGGGGTCCAGGCGCTCTACGTCAACCTCGACCCGAACCAGATCATCCGCGACTCCGAGGAGCGGCTCGAGCAGAGCGCCGACCAGATCGTCAGCCGCGGCCGCAGGACCGTCGAGCACCAGGGCACGACGGCCGTGGAGTGGGAGGTCTCCTGGACCGCCGCGGCCGCCGCGACCGCCGGCACCGCGACCGACGAGGGCTGGGCCACGCCGGGCATCCGCTACCGCGAACTGCGCCGGGCCGTCGCCGTCGGCGACACCGCCTACCTGCTGTCGTGGACGGTCCCGGAAGCGCAGTGGAAGCGTAACCGGCCACTTATGCGAGAAGTGCTCACCAGCTTTAATGTGAGGGCATGACCGCCTGGAACCTGCTCGCCCTTCCTCCGCTGCCCGAGGAGTCCGCCCGCCGTCTGCTCGCCCCGCTCGGCGACAAGGTGACCGTACGCGTGCCCGCCCGCCGTGACCGGGAGGCGCTGCTCGCGGCGCTGCCCGACGCCGAGATCGTGCTCGGCGACTGGACCGGCGCGCTTGTCATGGACGCCGAGGCGGTCCGGGCGGCGCCCCGGCTGGCGTTCGTCCAGCAGCCGTCCGTGGGCGTCGACGGCCATGACCTCGGCGCCCTGGCCGCGGCCGGAGTGCCGCTGGCCAACACCCCCGGCGTCAGCGCCGTGGCCGTCGCCGAGTGGTGCCTGGCCGCCACGCTGGCGCTGCTGCGCAAGCTGGTCGCCGGTGACGCCGCCGTACGCGCGGGGGAGTGGCCCCAGCAGAGCCTGCGGCCCGGCGAGCTGCACGGCAGCCGCGTCGGCGTCGTCGGCTACGGCGCGATCGGCGCCGCCGCCGCCGGCATGTTCCGCGCGATGGGCTGCGAGGTGTCCTACTGGAGCCGCACCCCGCGCCAGGACCCGGGCTTCGCCGACCTCGAGACGGTCGTGGGCGGCAGTGACGTCGTGGTCGTCGCGATCGCGCTGTCCGACGAGACCCGCGGCCTCGTCGACCCCCGCCGCATGAAGCAGGGCTCGCTGCTCGTCAACGCCGCCCGCGGCCCCATCGTCGACCGTGACGGGCTTCTCGCGGCCCTGCGCGAGGGCCACCTGGCCGGAGCCGCGCTCGACGTGTTCGAGGCCGAGCCGTTGCCGTCCGGTGACCCGCTGCGGGAGTTTCCGCAGGTTCTGCTCTCGCCGCACGTGGCGGGCGTCACATCTGGGGTCACCGGCCGCCTCATCGGCGCCGTGTTCGCCAACCTCGCCGCGGCCGTCGAAGGCCGCCCGATCGACGGCGTGGTGAACGGCGTATCGCCGCAGGTCAGCCGGAAGTTTACAGATACTGCTGCCATCTAGCCGTCGACCTGGCACGATGAACAGTTTTCGTGTCTTTAACGACCCCGGTCTGTTCCGGGCAGCCGGGTGGAGATAACGTCTTACGGACGATCTCTACCAGCTCAAGGGGGTGCTTCCGTGACGACGATGTCGACACACCAACGGGCAGTAGAGCAGATCCGGCAGTCCTACGCCGAGATCCCGGGGGACGCCGCGCCCCGTCTGGCCAAGGCCACGTCCAACCTCTTCAGGTTCCGCGACGGAGGCAGGACGGCCAAGCTGTCGGCGAGAGACCTGGACGAGGTCATCAGCGTCGATCCGGAGACGATGACCGCCGAAGTCCAGGGCATGACGACGTACGAGCACCTGGTGGACGCCACCCTGCCGTACGGGCTCATGCCGTACGTGGTGCCGCAGCTCAAGACGATCACGCTCGGCGGCGCGGTCACCGGGCTCGGCATCGAGTCCACCAGCTTCCGCGACGGCCTCCCGCACGAGTCGGTCGAGGAGCTCGAGATCCTCACCGGCGACGGGCGCGTCCTCATCGCCCGCGACGACAACGAGCACCGCGAGCTCTTCCGCGCCTTCCCCAACTCCTACGGCACCCTCGGCTACGCGCTGCGCATCCGGATCAAGCTGCGCAAGGTCCAGCCGTACGTACACCTGACCCATGTCAGGTTCACCGACGCGGGCAAGTGCATGCTGGCCATGCAGGAGATCTGCGACAGCAAGGTCTACGACGGCGAGAACGTCGACTTCGTCGACGGCGTCTTCTTCGAACCCGGCGAGATGTACCTGACGCTGGGCCGCTTCGCCGACCGCGCGCCCTACGTCTCCGACTACACGGGCATGCGCATCTACTACCAGTCGATCCAGCAGCGCAGCCGCGACTGGCTGACCGTCCGCGACTACCTGTGGCGCTGGGACACCGACTGGTTCTGGTGCTCGCGCGCCTTCGGCGTGCAGCAGCCGGTGGTCCGCTCGCTGATGCCGCGCCGCTGGATGCGCTCCGACGTCTACCGCCGCCTGGTGGCCCTCGACCGGAAACACGGCGTGACGGCCCGCGTCGACCGCTGGCGCGGCAGGCCGGTGCACGAGTCGGTCATCCAGGACGTCGAGACGCCGGTCGAACGCGGGGCCGAGTTCCTCGAGTTCTTCCACGACAAGGTGGGCATGACCCCGGTGTGGATGTGCCCGCTCAAGGCCGGCTCGCGCTGGCCGCTCTACCCGCTGGAGCCCGGCAAGCTCTACGTGAACTTCGGGTTCTGGGGGATGGTGCCGCTGCCACGGGGCCAGTTCGACGGTTATCACAACCGGCTCATCGAGCGTGCGGTGCACGATCTCGACGGTCACAAGTCGCTCTACTCGACCTCGTTCTACGCCCGTGAGCAGTTCTGGCAGCTGTACAACGGCGGCGCCTACTGGCCGGTCAAGCGGGAATACGACCCGAACGGTCGCCTGCTCGACCTGTACGAAAAGTGTGTACGGGGAAGGTGAGTAGATGGCTCTGGCAACCATCTTTGAGAAAATCGTCGGAACGGACGCGAACGTCGCGTTCATGGCGTACGACGGGAGCAAGGCGGGGCCTGACGGCGCCGACCTGGCCATCGAGGTCAAATCCCCGATCGCCGTGGCCTACCTGGCCCAGGCCCCGGGAGAGCTGGGTCTGGCCAGGGCGTACATCGCCGGGCACATCGACGTCCACGGTGACATGTACACCCTGCTCGACCGCATGTGGAACATCACCACCAACGACTTGACGACGTCGGAGAAGATCGCCGCGGTCAGGTCTCTGGGTGTGAAGCCGCTGCTCATGCGCGTGCCGCCGCCCCCGCAGGAGATGCGCCAGAGCACCCTCGCCCGGCTGGGCTCGCGGCACGCCAAGCAGCGTGACGCCGAGGCCATCCACCACCACTACGACGTGTCCAACCGCTTCTACCGGTGGGTCCTCGGCCCGTCGATGGCCTACACCTGCGCCTGCTTCCCCTCCAAGGATTCGACGCTGGAGGAGGCGCAGTTCGCCAAGTTCGACCTGGTGGCCCGCAAGCTCGGCCTGAAGCCCGGCATGCGCCTGCTCGACGTCGGCTGCGGCTGGGGCGGCATGGTCATCCACGCCGCCAAGCACTACGGCGTCAAGGCCCTCGGCGTCACGCTGAGCAAGCAGCAGGCCGAGTGGGCGCAGCAGGCGATCGCCGAGGAGGGCCTGCAGGACCTCGCGGAGGTCCGGTTCATGGACTACCGCGACGTGCAGGAGACCGGCTTCGACGCGGTCAGCTCGATCGGCCTCACCGAGCACATCGGCAAGGCGAACGTGCCGGCGTACTTCGAGTTCCTCTACGGCAAGCTCAAGACCGGAGGGCGGCTGCTCAACCACTGCATCACCCGGCCCACCGGCAAGGAGAAGACCTTCAACAAGGGCGGCTTCATCAACCGCTACGTCTTCCCCGACGGCGAGCTGGAGTCGGTCGGCTGGCTGATCCGGCAGATGGAGGACCTCGGCTTCGAGATCCGCCACGAGGAGAACCTCCGCGAGCACTACGCCAAGACCCTGCGTCACTGGTGCGACAACCTCGACGCCAACTGGGACGACGCGGTGCAGGAGGTCGGCATGGGCACGGCCCGCGTGTGGGCCCTCTACATGGCCGGCTGCATCGTCGGCTTCGAGCGCAACAAGGTGCAGCTGCACCAGGTGCTGGGCGTCAAGCTCGACGAGAGCGGCCGCTCCGGCGTGCCGCTGCGCCCCGCCCGCGACTGGCCCTGACGGATCGCATCCCCCGGGAGCCCGCGTCCGGCGCGGCTCCCGTGAGCCCTCACCCTCGCATCCCCCGAACGTCGCTCAGCCCGCGGACGCGGGCGACGGCGCCGTCTTGTCAGCCGGTGCGGCCGAAGCGCAGGGTCTCCTCCCTTTCGCGTGCCGGCCGCGGCTGACATGACGCTCGTCAGGGACGGAGCCCTCTTTGAGGTCGAGCTGCTGCTCCTTGGGATTGTGGGGCTTCGCGTGCCTGCCCACGTGCTCTCCTTTTGCGTGTCCGACTGCTTGACGTGACCGTATGGCTACTCCAGGTGTGCGAGCAACCGGGATTCGGTAAAGCCGAAGGAGATTCGGAGCGCCGGGGGCTCCGGCGGGCCGGGACGCGCCGTCACACCACGGCGCAGGCGGCTCCGTCGACGATGAACGTGTACCGATCGGCGAGCGAGGCGAACTCGGTGCCCGAGTGGAACGCGGGGCCCGATCCCGCGCAGTGGTGGACGGCCACCAGCAGGGCAGGGCGGGCCGGGACGCCGTCGGGGACGTACAGGTGCATGCGCAGGTTCGTGGGGTTGGCGCCGAAGCCGGTCACCTCCGTGAGCTGCGCCGACGCGGCCGGGGGTGCCGTCATCAGGCCGGCGGCGACGATCGCGGCGGCGGCGATCAGGGCGCCGGCGATTCGCGCTCTCAGCTTCATCGACTTCCTCTCGCTCGGCCGGCGAAACGTTGCGAGTCTCCAGAGAAATTTTCGACATCGCAACCGTGCGGCTACGAGAGGTGAGCCGGACGCGGGATGAGCTGGAGCGGAACAAGGACGAAACGCCGCAGCCCGTGAAACTTTCGACAGGCGCTACGGGACGAACGCATCGAGCTCCCGGAGGGTCCCTTCGAGACCCTGCCACGCCTGGCCGGCGTCCGGGGTACGGCCGTGGGGCGAGCGGAACCACGTGACGAACTCGGCCACGTCGTCCAGGGCCCAGCGCAGGCGGTAGAGCGCGAGGGCGGCCTGGGCGGGTGTGCGGCCGGTGGCGGCGGCGTAGCGGGCCAGGTCGGCGTCGTCGCGGGCGACCAGCCACAGGTCGCGTTCCGGGGCTGCCATGCCGACCGTGTCCCAGTCGACCAGGAACCGGCGCTCGCCGGCGCGCAGGAGGTTGCCCGGATGCGGCTCCCCGTGCGTGAGCACCGGCTCCCCGGCCCCGCCCGCCAGCCGGTCGAACTCCTCCAACCCTCGCCGCAGCGCCGCCGCGTGACCGGCGACCAGCTCACGGGCGGGCTCCGCGTACGGGCCGCCGAGCCACGGCACGGAGCCGCCCGGCCGCAGGACCTCCTCCAGCACGGCCCGGCCTGCGAGCCGCACCGGCCGGGCCGGGGTCGTCAGCGGCGGCGGGGTGGCGTGCAACTCGGCGAGCAGGTCGATGACCGCGGCGCGGGCGGCGGCGTCCGGCTCGTCGCCGAAGTCGCCGGCCGCCCCCTCCACGTGCGGGAACACGCTCATGGCGTAGCGGTGGCGGTCGAGGCGGCGCAGCGTCGAGCCGTCGGCGGCGCGCAACGGGGCCACGACGAACTCCAGGCCCGCCTCCTCACGCAGGGCCGCCGCGGTGTCCATGGCCAGCCGGAGCCCGTCGAACGTCTGCCGCCGCACGTCGGCGACCGTGACGAACCAGCGCCGCCCCCTGCCGTCGCGCGCGATCCAGTGGAAGTCGCCGAAGCCGACCGGCGCGTAGTCGAGCCCGGCGGCCTCGATGCCCCACGCGGCCAGTGCGGGCCGCAGCAGGCCCTCATCGAGATCGTCCGGTCTGTCCCGCATGGCGATCACGCTACCGAATCGGCGCGAGCCCGGCCGCCGCGATCAGGAAGGCGGCGCGCTCGGCCACCGGCGCCCGCGGCAGCGTCACCACCTCGTAGCCGTAGTCCGCGTAGGCGGCCACGATCGCGTCGTACGTCCGCTTGGCCTCCCCGAGGCTCTGCCGGCGTTCGGCGTCGTGCTGGTAGATCTCCGGCCAGGGCGGCGCGGCGAACACCCGCCGGTGGTAGCGGAACGTCGTGGCCGCGTTGTGCAGGTGCGGCGGCACCGGCAGGCCCAGCATCCGCAGGTAGCCGGCCGTGTCCACGATCCCGCGGTCGAAGACCGCGTCCCCTCCGGCGGCCGCGCGGTACGAGCGCAGGTCCCACGCGAGCATCAGCTCGGCGAACAACCCCGGATCGGCCCACGGCAGCGCCCGGCCCGAGATCGCGACCTGGTCCTGGATGATCGCCCGCCCGGCCTCCGGCTGCGTGGCGTGGCCGAGCGCGCGCAGGTGCCCGACGAGCGTGCTCTTGCCGGAGCCCGGCCCTCCGGTGACGACGACGAGACGCGGCATGGTCCCTCCCTGGGGAACGGCAGACGAAAAGGCGCGGGCGGACCCGCGCCTTTCAAGGGGATGGGACCGGGCCGGACGGCTACCGCAGCTCGCGCTTGAGGATCTTGCCCGTGGCCGTCATCGGCAGGGAGTCGCGGAACTCGACGATGCGGGGGTACTTGAAGGCCGCCATGTTCTCCCTGGACCAGGCGATCAGCTCGTCCTCGGTGATCTCGGAGCCGGGGGTGCGGATGACGTACGCCTTGATCTCCTCGCCGTGCGAGTCGTGCGGGACGCCGACGACGGCGGCCAGCGACACCGCCTCGTGGCTCATGAGGACCTCTTCGACCTCGCGCGGATAGACGTTGAAGCCGCCGCGGATGATCATGTCCTTGGCCCGGTCGATGATGGCATAGTAGCCGTCCGCGTCGCGCGTGGCGATGTCGCCGGTGCGGAACCAGCCGTCCCGCATGACCTCGGCCGTGGCCTCCGGGCGGCCGTGGTAGCCCTTCATGATGTTGTGGCCCCGGATGGCGATCTCGCCCGGGCCCTCGCCCTCGATCGTCTTCCAGTCGGAGTCGATCAGTTTCATCTCCACGCCCCAGATCGGGGTGCCGATCGTGCCCGGCTTCGTCGGCCGGCCGAGGTGGTTGAAGCTGGCCACCGGAGCCGTCTCCGACAGGCCGTAGCCCTCCAGGATGCCGATGCCGAAGGTCTTCTCGAAGTCCTTGAGCACCTCCACCGGCGACGACGCGCCGCCCGCCACGGCCACCCGCAGCGTGGCCGGCACCTCCGCGCCCTCGGCGTGGATCTTCGTCAGCATGCCCCAGTACATCGTGGGCACGCCCGCGAAGAACGTCACCTTCTCCTTGACCATGAGCGCGAGCGCCTCACCCGGCTCGAAGCGCGGCATGAGCACGATCGTGGCGCCGCGCATGAAGCCGGTGTTCATGACGGTGGTCTGGCCGAAGGAGTGGAACAACGGCAGCACCGCCAGGTAGGTGTCGCTGTCGTCGCGGGGGAACATGCGGTCGCTCACCAACGCGTTCATGAGCATGTTCTGGTGGGTGAGCTCGGCGCCCTTGGGGCGGCCCGTGGTGCCCGAGGTGTACAGGATCACCGCGGTGTCGTCGGCCGCCGTCTGCACCGTCTCGAACGTGGCCGGCATGCCGTCCAGCGCCGCCCAGAACGACTCGCCGTACTGCGACTCGCTCGCGAGTGGGGTCGCGGGCAGCACGATGAGGTGCTCGCAGCCGGGGGCGGCCTCGAAGCCCGCCTTGCCGCGCTCGCCGAGCGGCAGCTCCGGCGAACCCTCGAAGCAGAACAGCGCCTTGGCGTCGCTGTCGTCGAGGTGGTACGTGATCTCCCGCGCCTGCAGCAGCACGTTGAGGGGCACGACCGTCGCGCCAGCCTTCAGGATGCCGAAGTAGACGAACGGGAAGTACGGCAGGTTGGGGCACGCGAGCGCCACCTTGTCGCCTTTGCCGATCCCGCGTGACACCAGCAGGTTCGCCACCTGGTTGGCCACCGTGTCGATCATGGCGTACGGCAGGCGCATGTCGCCGAAGACGATCGCGGTGCCGTCGGGGGTGTTCCTGGCGCTGTCCTCCAGGACGATCGACAGATTGAGCATGATGCGCCTTCCTCCTTGTGAGCGGGCTTGGGCGACATCCTTACAGGAAGGGGATACCGACCGGTAGCCTCGGCTTCGCCGAGATCTGTGGCAGGCCGCTGAACGCGGCCTACCAGAGGTCTCCACCGCGCCGGGACTTGTGGTGGGCCGCTGGACGCGGCCCGCCAGAGCTCTCCACCCGCGCCGACGCCTGATGGCCTTCCAGCTGGGGGGAGAACGGTGAAGGACCTGGGTGCTAGGTTTCGCTGGCATGGAGATCAGGACGGTCCACGCCAATGGGGTGGAGTTCGCGTATCTGGCGTTGGGGGAGGGGCCGCTGGCTCTGTGCCTGCACGGGTTTCCCGACAGCGCGCACACCTGGCGGCACCTGCTGCCCGAGCTCGCCGAGCGCGGGTACCGGGCGGTCGCGCCGTTCATGCGGGGGTACGCGCCGACCGAGGTCCCGGCGGACGGCGCGTACGAGGGGGCGGCGCTCGCCGCCGACCTGCGTGCGCTGCACGAGGAGCTCGGCGGTGGCGACGACGCCGTCGTGATCGGCCACGACTGGGGCGCCTTCCCCGTCTACGCCACGGCCGGGCGCTTCCGCGCGGCCGTGACGCTCGCCGTCCCGCCGCCGGGCGTCACGGCGCGCGGCTTCCTCGAGTACGACCAGCTGAAGCGGTCGTTCTACATCTTCCTCTTCCAGACGGCCCTGGCAGAGGCGGCGGCCTCCCGGCCCGGTTTCCTCGAGCGGCTCTGGCAGGACTGGTCGCCGGGGTACGACGCGGGCGAGGACCTCCAGTTCGTCCGGCGCAGCATCGGCGAACCGGCCAACCTGCGCGCGGCCATCGGCTACTACCGGGCCATGCTGGGCGCCACCCCGCCCTCCGGCCGCCACCCGGAGGTGCAGCCCGGCGTCACGGGCCCCGTCCTCTACCTGCACGGCGCCCAGGACGGCTGCCTCGGCGCCGACCTCGTCAAGAACGCGGGGGAGCACCTGCCGCAGGGCTCCCGCGTCGAGCTGGTGCCCGGCGCGGGCCACTTCCTCCACCTGGAACGCCCCGCCGAGGTCAACCGCCTGATCCTCGACTGGCTCGGCACGGCTGCCTGAGCGGGCTCAGCGGCCGGGTCGCAGGACGGCGATCAGCGGGTGCTGCCCGGACAGGCTCACCTCGACCACGTCCTCGACAGTGAACCCGCGCGGGATCCCGTCGTGCACCAGGGCCACGGCCAGCCCGTCGGCGGCCAGGACCCGCCGCACCTCCCGCCACAACGGGCGCAGATCACCGGCGAGCAGTCCCCGCGGGGGCACCTGGCGTCCCCACGGCGGGTTCACCAGCACGCGGTCCGCGCCTCCGTCCGCCACCGGGATCCGCCCGCCGTCGGCCACCGTCCAGGCGAACGGCCGGCCGTTCGCGTCCTCACCACCGGGTGACTCAGCAGCGGCGCGGGCGTTGGCGCAGGCGGCGGTCACGGCGGCCCTGTCGTGGTCGAATCCCGCCAGGCGCACGTCCGCACCCAGGGCGAACGGCCTGGCCTCGATCAGCGTGGTGCCCGCCCCGCAGCACGGGTCCACGACCGTGCGGGCCTTCTCCAGACGGGCCAGCCGCGCCATCGCGGCGGCCAGCGGCGGATGCAGCGTGCCCCGCACCGACGCCGTCTTGTACGGCCTGCGGTGCAGCGGCCGGTCGCCGGGCCGCACCGCGATGACCGCCCGGTCGCCCTCGATCGTCACCCGCCACGCCATCGCCCCGCTCGGCGGCCGCCCGCCCCGGCGCCGGGAGTGGTACGTCAGCCGCAGCGGCCGCGCCAGCTCGGCGCCGACCGCGTCCTCGATGTCGAACCTGGTGTACGTGCGCCGCCCCACGAACGACGCCGACACCTCCAGCACCCGGACGCCGTCGGCCGGGGCCATCAGGCCGGCGCCCAGGTCGCGCGCCGCCCGGGCCAGCCGGCGCAGCGCGGTGCGGTCGTGGCCGACGCCGTCCACCACCGCGGCGGCGAGCAGCACGTCGTCGGCCGTGCGCAGACTCCGCAGATCGGCCCCGGGCGCGGCCTCGAACCACACCTCCCGATGGCGGGTCTCGCGCACCACGCCGAGGCCGGAGCCCCGGATCTCGGCGGCCACCAGGGCCTCGATGCCGCGTACGGACCTGGCCATGGCAAAGCTATGCAACTGTCTTCTCCCACGTAGCAACCCGGGACGGCGGTCGCTCAGCCGTCCCGCATCGCCGGCGGTGGGATCCCGCGACCCGCCGGCGGGTCGCTAACGCAGGTAGAAGAACGTCATGCGGAACACCCTAGGACTTCGCACGCATCGGGCTCCACGGATTTTCCGCTTCCGTACGTACGGTGTACGTCCACCCCATTGACGTAAGTGGCCGCTTTCCGAATGATGGCCTCATGAGCGTCCTGGACTTCGACCTGTCGGACCGTGACTTCTGGGCCACCCCCATGAGCGAACGCGAAGCGGCGTTCGACCGGCTCCGCGCGCGTGAGACCCCGGCCTTCTTCGAGGAGCCGGAGGTGGCGTACGCCCCCAAGGGCCCCGGCTACTTCGCGCTCGTCAAGCACGCCGACATCCTCGAGGCCAGTCGCAACCCCGAAGTCTTCAGCTCAGGCGCCGGCGGCGCGACGAACATCCCCGACATGCCGGCGGAGTTCGCCGAGTACTTCGGCTCCATGATCAACATGGACGACCCCCGCCACGCCCGCCTGCGCAGGATCGTCTCCCGCGCGTTCACGCCCAAGATGATCAAACAGTTCGAGACCGACGTCGAGGTGGCCGCCGCGGCCATCGTCGACGACCTGCTGGCCAAGGGGCCCGGCTGCGATTTCGTGACCGAGGTCGCCGCGCGCCTGCCCCTGAAGATCATCTGCGACATGATGGGCATCCCCGAGCGCGACTACCGGTTCGTCTTCGACCGCTCCAACGTCATCCTCGGCGGCTTCGACCCCGAGTTCACCGGCGGCGAGCTCGACAAGATCGCCGAGAAGCTGCTCAACGCCGGCATGGAGCTGCAGCAACTCGTCCAGGACCTCGCCGCCCACCGCGCCGAGCACCCCACGGGCGACCTGATCTCGTCGCTGGTCAACGCCAACATCGACGGCGAGCGGCTGAGCATGCAGGAGCTGGGCTCGTTCTTCATCCTGCTGGTCGTGGCCGGCAACGAGACGACGCGCAACGCCATCTCCCACGGCCTGCACATGCTCACCGAGAACCCCGGCCAGCGCGCGCTCTGGCTGGAGGACATCGACGGCCGCGCGCCCGGCGCGGTGGAGGAGATCGTCCGGCTGGCCTCCCCGGTCAACTTCATGCGCCGCAAGACCACCCGCGACTTCGAGATGAACGGCCACCTCTACCGCGAGGGCCAGAAGGTGGTCCTGTTCTACTGGGCGGCCAACCGCGACGAGAGCGTCTTCGACGACCCCAAGCGCTTCGACATCACCCGCCACCCCAACCC
>NZ_SMKQ01000122.1 GCF_004348995.1 Nonomuraea terrae | reverse complement strand
GGTGGGGGGAACGGGTTTAAGCTCTCGTGGCATGGTCGCGACGCTCCTGCATGAGATTCCCCTGCAGGGCGGGGATGTGACGGATGGAGTGGTGCGCGTCGGGGACACCGTGCGCAGACCGGCCAGTGCGTCGACGCCCGCCGTGCATGCCCTGCTGAAACACCTGGAGGCCGTCGGGTTCGACGGGGCGCCTCGGGTGGTGGGGATGGACGAGTTCGGGCGCGAGATCCTCACCTTTGTCCCGGGTACGACCGGGTTGCGGGTGGGGAGCGCGTCGGATGAGGCGCTGGTGGGGTTGGCCGGGTTGTTGCGCAGCTATCACGATGCGACAGTCGGGTTCCCGCTGAGCCTGGATGGGTGGGAAAGCGGGTCGAACGACGACAGGGCGCCGGAAGTCATCGGGCACTGTGATCTGACGCCGGAGAACGTGGTTTTCCGCGGCCAGGGCCGTCCGGTGGCGTTGATCGACTTTGAGCTTGCGCGGCCCACGACACGGCTCTTCGACGTTGTCACCGCGCTGCGGCACTGGGCGCCCATCTCTGATCCCGTCGACCGGCCGCCGCTGCTGCGCACCGTCGACGTGGGCGCACGGCTCCGCCTGTTCTGCGACGCGTACGGTGTCTTGGCCCGTGACCGTCGCCGGCTTCTCGACGTGGCCCGCCTGCGCTTCCACCGCTCGTACGCCGCCATGCACGCCCGCGCCGCCGTCGGCGGGAACTGGGCGAAGATGTGGGCGGGCGGCGCGGGCCAGCGCATCCGCCGGGCGAGCGCATGGCTGGACGTACACGAAGATGAGCTTTATGCCCATTTGGTGTGATCCTCTGGGCCTCGCCCTCGGCGTGGCCCTTGACCGGCTCGTGGCCGACCCGCAGAGTCCCGCCCACCCGGTCGCCGTGTTCGGACGGGCCGCCGCCCGGTTGGAGAAGTCCCTGTACGCCGACGACCGTGCGCGCGGCGTCCTGCACGTCGGGCTCTGCGTCGGGGGTGCCGCCGGGCTCGGTCTGCTGGCGGTGAAGGCGCCGGGGCGGGCCGCGCGCACGGCGGTGACCGCCGTGGCCACCTGGGCGGTGCTGGGCGGCACGACGCTGGCTCGCGAGGGCACGTTCATGGCCGACGCGCTCGAAGCCGGGGATGTCGAACGCGCCAGGGCTCGTCTCCCCCACCTGTGCGGCCGGGACCCGTCGAACCTGGACGCCAAGGAGCTGGCCCGCGCCACGGTCGAGTCGCTGGCCGAAAACACCTCCGACGCCGTCGTGGCCCCGCTGCTCTGGGGTGCGGTGGCGGGGGTGCCGGGGCTGCTGGCGTACCGGGCGGTCAACACGCTGGATGCGATGGTGGGTCACCGTTCGCCGCGGTATGAGCGGTTCGGGTGGGCGGCGGCGCGGCTGGACGACGTCGCGAACTACGTCCCCGCCCGGGTGACCGGTGTGCTCACCGTCCTGACCGGGCCGGACCCGGCGGGGGCGCGCGCCATGCTGCGGCGGGACGGCCACCGGCACCCCAGCCCGAACGCCGGCCGGTGCGAGGCCGCGTTCGCCGGGGCGCTCGGGGTCACGCTGGGCGGCGAGAACGTCTACGGCGGGCGCACGGAGAGCCGTCCCACGATGGGCGACGGACCGCGGCCGGACGTCCAGGACATCCGCCGCGCCGCCCGCCTGACCAGCGCGGTCAGTCTCGCGGCGGCGGGGGTGGCGGTGGTCACCGCCTGGGGCCTCAGACGCGCCTTCAGCCGCAGGGCCGGTGGCGCGTCGTAGGTGCCGCGTGGGTCTCGGACGTGCCGTTTTCGACGGCTCGGGACTGCGGGCGTGCGTTCAGCAGGCGCTTGAGGCTTCGACCAGCGCCGGGGCGGTCGAGTTGGCTGCTCGTCCAGCCGGCAGTGCACACCGACCGGTTGGCGTCTGACAGCTTCGCCTGGACTTTCAGAGGGTGAGGGGGTCCAGGTCGACCACGATGGGGGCGTGGTCGGAGGGGGTCTTGCCCTTGCGGGCCTCGCGGTCGACGTAGGCCGACCGGACGCGTCCTGTCACGTCGGCGGTGGCGTAGACGAGGTCGATGCGCATGCCCATGTTCTTGTGGAACATCCCCGCCCGATAATCCCAGTACGTGAACGGGTGCGGCCCCTTCATCGGCGTCGGCACCACGTCATGCAGCCCGAGCGCGCGCAGCCCGGCCAGGGCCTCCCGTTCGGCGGGCGTGACGTGGGTGGAGCCGACGAAGAGCGCCGGGTCCCACACGTCGGCGTCGGTCGGGGCCACGTTGAAGTCGCCGCACACCACGAGCGGCCCAGCCGCGATCTCGGGCGCGAGTGCGTCGCGCAGCGCGGCGAACCAGGCCAGCTTGTACGCGTAGTGCGGCGAGTCGACCGTACGGCCGTTGGGCGCGTACACGGACCAGACGCGCAGGCCGCCGCAGGTCGCGCCGATCGCGCGGGCCTCGGGGCGGGCGGCGCCGACCCCGTCGAGCTCCGCGAAGCCCGGCTCGCCGGGGAAGCTCAGCGTCACGTCGTCGAGCCCGAGCCTGGACAGCAGCGCGACGCCGTTCCACCGCCCGTCGCCGTGGGCCGCGGCGGCGTACCCGAGTGCGCTCACCTCCGCGGAGGGGAACGCCTCCGCGGGGCACTTCGTCTCCTGCAGGCACACGATGTCAGGCTTGACCTCGGCCAGCCAGTCGAGCAGGCGGGGCAGCCGTGCCTTGACCGAGTTCACGTTCCAGGTAGCCAGGCGCATCTCTCCAGCCTGCCATCGCGGCTCCCGGTTCGGGGTCCGCGACCCAGCCCGCGGTGAGGACCATTCCGCTGCGGCGCTCGACCGCGAGGAACCCGAACGGGCGGCCGAACACGGCCTGCACCCTTTTGATCCGGTACGGCTCAGGCGGTGGCGCGCTCCCAGCGACGGCCTCGAACGCCGTGACCGAGGCCGACTCGAACCCGGTCGCACTGAAGACGGCGACGGCGGCCTGCGCGGCCTGACCGACCGCCAGCGGTTCGGGACCGATACCCGGGAAGTGACCGCGGCTCATGTCGCTGACCGTGGCCAGGCCGAACACCTCCGGCAGGCGCAGCAGGTCATGCGTGGAGGAGACGGCGAAGCGGGGCACGGTGACGTCAAGCCGGTCGCCGGGCTCGGTAGCGCGAACGTAGGCGACGCTCACCCCGGGTCCCTCCTCCAGCGGGAGGAACTGGGCGCCGTCGTCGAGGACCCGGATGGCGGCGGGGAGCACCACGCCCGGCTCGTCCCGTACGCCGAGCACGAGGTGGACGTCGACGCCGCCCGTGCCCATGACGCGCAGCATGGTGAGCGGTCCCATGGGGGTGGCGGCGACGCGGAGCCGGTCGAGCACAGCCGTGCGGCGGTACAGGACGGCGAGCTCGCGTCCGGCCCAGGGGCCGTCGGGGAACTCCCCGACACCTTCCAGGAACGGACGCAGCCACCTCGTCGCGACGGCGAGCGCCACGGCCGGCACGAGCCGCGTGTCCTTGGACACCGCGATCGGCATGGCGGGGACGAGGCCGCCGGTCCGCTCGGCCGCCCAGGCGTCGAGGGCCTTCCCGTCCACGACGGGGTCGCCGGTCAGCTCGCCGCGCAACCCCGCGGGCAGCGCGGCGAGCCAGGACGGCCGCAGCGGCAGGTCACGTGCGGACCACAGTCCGATGGCCGAGCGTACGGCCGGGGCCTGCATGGCGTTCAGGACGTCGGCGGCCGCCTGGGCGGCGTGGCAGGCCGGGACGCCGACGGCGTCCTCCAGTTCGGCTCGTCCCGGTCCGGCGGCGGCCGAGGCGAGGTAGGCGAGCAGCGGCCACACGCCCGCCCCCGACATGACCGCCGACTCCCCCGAGCAGGCCGCCGACCAGCGTGTGGTCAGCACGTTCACCGGATGCCGCATCGGCCCAGCATTCCGCATCTCTGCCGCGAATGCCGACTATTTGGTCGTCAGCGGAGGCCCCCTGGGCGGCACCCCGCCGCGGGACGCAAAGCTCAGCGGCTGGTCCAGAGGGGCTTGTTGGCGCGGCTGTAGATGGTGATCCGGCCGTCGTTGGCGACCGCCAGCCACGCGCCCGGGTTGCCGGCCGTCTTCGTGGACCACAGGGCCTTGTCGTTCCGGTCCACCACGACCCAGTTGCCCTCCTCCTGCATGATCGAGCGCGCCCCCGGGTGCCCGGCCGTCGGCGTGGTGAACAGCGCGCGCCGGCCGTCGTACAGGACGGCGTTGCCCTCGTCCTGCTGGAGCAGCCGGTAGCGGCCGTTGGCCGACTGGACGACCCGGCCGGGGCGCAGGACGTGCCCGGAGGGCAGCTTGCCGATGTACGCCTGCGACGACCACAGCGGCCGGTTGTCGCGGGCGTAGATCACCAGGTGGCCGCTCGACCGGGGCAGCTGCAGGTACGCGCCGGGGTTGCCGGCGGTCGGCGTCGACCACAGCGGCTTGTTGTCGGCGCCGTAGATGACCAGGTTGCCCTCCTTCTGCATGGTCGTGCGGGCACCGGGCTTGCCGGCGGTGGGCGAGGTCCACAGGGCCTTGGTGCCGTCGTAGAACACGAGGTTGCCCTGGGCCTGCTGGATCAGCTTGAACCGGCCGCCCCCCGAGGTGAGCGACTGGCCGGGCAGCAGCCACTCGCCCGGCCCGAGCCGGTCCTTGGCCTGGATGCCGACGGTCTGCATGCCGGTCTCGGCTGTGGCGCCGGCGACCGGCGCCAGGGCGATGGTGGCCATCGAGCCCGCGAGCAGCGAACCGGCCATGACGGCGATCGCGGCCTTTTTCGTGATCAAGGTGGGTCTCTTCCTGTGTAGGAGCCGATCGTGAAGCAAAGACCCTGACAGAGCCCGTTGGCGTTCCGTTGGTGCGGGAGCGGTTTAGTGGTGTTTTAGTGCGAGACGGCATGCTGTGACAGATTGATCATTTGGAGTTTCGCCTGCTCGGGTCCATCGACGCCTATGCCGGGGGACGCCGCCTGGAGCTCGGGCCGCGCAAGCGTCGTTACGTGCTGGCCGCGCTGCTGCTGGACCTGAACCGTCCGGTGCCGGTGGAGCGGCTGATCGACGCCGTATGGGAGGGCGATCCCCCGGACAGTGCGCGGATGACCGTGCAGGGACATGTGTACCGGCTGCGCCGCGTCCTGGAGGGCACGCGGGTGGAGACCGGCCCGTCGGGGTACGTGCTGCGCGCCGACCCCGAGCGGGTGGACGCCCTGCGCTTCCAACGGCTGGTCGACGGGTCCGCCGGGCAGGGGGACGAGGCCGGCGCCGATCTGCTGGAGGAGGCGCTGCGCCTGTGGCAGGGCCCGGCGCTCGGCGGATCGGGGGGCGGCAAGACGCTGGAGGTGGCGGCGGTCGCGCTGGAGGAGACGCGCCTGCGAGCCGTGGAGGAGCTGGCCCGCAGGCGGCTCAGGCTGGGCCGGCCGGAGCGCGTCCTCCCGCAGCTGCGCGCGATCGTGACGGCCGCGCCGCACCAGGAGCGGCTGGTCTCGCTGCTGATGACGGCCCTCTACCGCGTGGGCCGCCAGGCGGAGGCGCTGGAGCTGTACGAACGCACCCGTCGGCTGCTGGCCGAGCAGCTCGGCGTGGACCCGGGGCACGAGCTGCGGGCCACGTTCGAGAGTCTCCTGGCGGCCCGTACGGCCGGGTCATGATGCGAGCACGGCCAGCGCGGCGGCCTCGTCGAGCCGGTGGCCGAACTCGCGGTGCAGCTCGACGGCCCTTTTGGCGTAGTCGCGGCGGTCGGGGTGGATGCGGGCGAGCAGGGTGAGCGCCTGGCCCTCCAGCCGCCGCATGCCGTACCGGATGGCGGCGTCGCGGGCCTGCCTGGCGTGGGCGGCGGCGGCCTCCCGCCGCCCGCCTTCGAGCAGCACCTCGGCCAGCCACACCCGGGCGCGCGTGTCGAGGTGCGGGTACGTCCTCTCCTGGTACGCGGCCAGCACGCCCTCCAGCAACCGGACGCGTTCGGCGAGGTCGAGCGAGGTGTCCACGCGGGCGAGCGTGCCGCGCGCCTCCTCGTACTCGCTGCCCAGGCCCCGGGCGCGCGCCACGTGCACGGCCTGCCTGGCCAGGTCGGCGGCCCGCGCGCAGTCGCCCTTGAGGTGGTGGGCGAGGGCGGCGCTGGACAGCGTCCCGGCGAGCCGGCCGTCCTCGGCCGTGCTCAGCCCCTCCCCGAACGCCTCCAGCGCGGCCTCGACGTCGCCCAGCGCGAGATGGATGTCGCCGATGACGGAGTACGCGCGGGCCTTCCAGACGGGCGGCTCGCCGAGGTCGAGCCGGATGCGGATCGAGCGCAGCTGCCGGACCAGCGCCTCGCGGGGGCGTCCGGCCCACAGGAGCTTGATGGCGTAGTTCTCCAGGGTCGCGGCGAGCTTCGTGGACGGCTCGAACGACTCCCACAGCTTGATGATGTGCTCGTGGCCGGCCGTGCTCTGCTGGAGGTCGCCGAGGTTGGCGCTGATCACGACGAGGTTCGTGAGCGTCACGAGGGTGCCGGTCCGCCAGCCGACCTCCTCGTAGAGTTCGGCGGCGATCTGGCAGTGCCGGATGGCCGGGCGCGGCTCGTTCAGCACGAACCGGGCGTTGGCCAGCGTGTGGTGCATGCTGGCCTGGCCGGCGCGGTCGTCCGCCCGCTCGGCCTCGGACAGTGCGCGGGCGGCGAGCGACATGACGACCTCGGGATGGTAGCCGCCGTACATGAAGGCGCGCAGCGTCTCCACCAGCCGCCAGCACAGCGGGCCGCGGGCGTTGTCGATCACCGCGAGCAGGTTGTGCTGCTCGGCGCGGAACCAAGCCTGCGCGGCCTCGGCCCCGTCGAACTCCTCCCCGTCGCGTGGCGGGTCGTCTGCCGTCAGCGGCAGCAGGTCGATGGAGGGTGCGAGCAGCGGCGCGGCGGCCCGCGCGGTGTGCAGGTAGTACGCGTGCAGCCCAGCCGGGTCGTCCTCGCCGGGTGTGCACTGCTCGCGGGCGTAGAGGCCGACGAGGTCGTGCAGCCGGTAGCGGCCGGACGCGTGCTCCTCGACGAGGTGGGCGGAGACGAGCCCGGACAGCAGCCGCCGGGCGGCGGCCGGGTCGACGCCGGCCAGCCGGGCGGCGGACTGGGCGCTGAAGTCGCAGCCGGGCACCAGCCCGAGGCGCCGGAACAGCCGGCGCGCGTCCGGGGAGAGCGCGGCGTACGAGCGGGCGAACGCCGTGGCGACCGCGGCCTCGTCGTCTCCCTCGACGGCCAGCGTGCTCCAGCGGTCGGCGTGCAGCTCCTTGATGTAGTCGCGCAGGCCGGCCCGGCCGATGAGGTTGGCGCCCGCGATGGCCAGGGCCAGCGGCAGGTGGCCGCAGAGCTCGGCCAGCTCGGCGACGGCCTCCGGGGCGGCCCGGACGAGGTCGTCGCCGACCAGGTCGGCCAGCAGGTCGCGGGACTCGTCCGGGGTGAGCGTGCTCAGCCGGACGATCTGCGCGCCCTGCAGGGCCAGGCCGCGCAGCGTGTCGCGGCTGGTGACCAGCACCGCGCAGGAGGAGCCGCCGGGGAGCAGCGGGCGTACCTGCTCGACGTGGGCCGCGTTGTCGAGCACGAGCAGCACGCGGCGGGTGGCCATCGTGGAGCGGTAGAGGTCGAGCTGCTCGGCGGCGCCGTTCGGGGCGGGCACGCCGAGCGCGCCGAGCAGACGGGGCAGCACGCGGGCCACCGTCAGCGGCTCCCCCTGGCCGTAGCCGTTGAGGTCGACGTGCAGCTGGCCGTCGGGGTAGTCGGCGGCGACCTGGTGGCCGACGTGCGTGGCCAGCGTGGACTTGCCGACGCCCGCCACCCCGGCGACCACGGCGATACGGCCGCCGCGCAGCAGCGTCCGCAGGCGCTCGGCCTCGGCGCGGCGGCCGACGAAGCCGGCGACGTCCCTCGGGAGCTGGCGCGGGACGACCGGGCGGTGGCCTTCGACGATGCGCTGGTGCAGGTCGCGCAGGCGGGGGCCGGGGTCGACGCCCAGCTCGGTCGCGAGCAGCCGCTGCACGTCGTGGAAGAGCTCCAGCGCCTCGGCGGTGCGGCCGTCGTGCCAGAGCGCCGTCATGACGAGGGCGTGCGGCGTCTCCCTGAGCGGCTCCTCGTCCCTGATCTCCTGGAGCAGCGCGGGGATCTCGCGGTGGCGGCCCAGCTCGATCAGGGCGGCGGCGTGTTCCTCGATGAGGTCCCAGCGTTCACGCAGCAGAGGGACGCGGACGCGCTGCTCGACCCAGGCGGTGCCGAGGCCCTGGAGCGGCTGGCCGCGCCAGAGCGCCAGCGCGCGCTGCCAGGCGTCCGCCGCGAGCTCGGGGCGTCCGGCCGCGCGTCCTTCGGCGGCCAGGCGGCGGAAGCGGGCGAGGTCGACCTCCTCGGCCGGCACGTCGAGCGCGTAGCCGGCCGTGGTGCTGGCGATCCGGCCGCCCAGCGTCTTGCGCAGCTGCGACACCTTGAGCTGGACGATCGTCTTGGCGGTCTTGGGCGGATCGTCCTCCCACAGCGCCTCGATCAGCCGGTCCACCGGCACGTACACGCCGTGGTGAGACGCCAGCAGCCCGAGGACGCACTGCTGTTGCGCCCCCTCGATCGGAATCCGGGCGCCGTCGTCGCACACCTCGACAGGGCCGAGTACGCGGATGTCCATTGCGGACGAGCATAATGCGTCATACCGCCTTCATCAGCGCATTTGACACCTCCAGTAAACCGCTCACCCCCTCGTCCATGGCCGCCTTGGCGTGCCGGACTGCGTCGAGGGCGTTGCCGGCGGCGCTGGGCGAGTCCTCGACGACCATGCGCAGCTCGACCTCCAGCGGGGAGCCGCCGAAGCCCTCGCCGTCCAGCCGGATGTAGGCGATCTTGCGGTCTTCCATGAACGGCACGTACTGGGCTCCGACGTGCGTGGACGCGCCGGCGCCCGTCTCCTTGGTCGCCTTCTTCGCCGCCATGCGGGAGGCGTCCTCAAGGTTGACGAAGTCCATGTTGCCGCCGCCGAGAAGCTGGTGGCCGCCGGTGAGGGTCACCCCGCCGCCGGTCAGGGCGTCCACCAGGGCGCGGTGCACCAGCGTCGCCCCGAACGAGCTCTTCAGGTCGTCGCCCACCAGCGGCAGCCCGGCCTCGGCGAAGCGCCGCCGCCACTCCGGCGAGCGGGCCAGCAGGGCCGGCATGCCGTTGACGAACGCGCAGCCGGCCTCGATGGCCGCGCCCGCGTACAGCTCGGCGGCGCGCTGGGCGCCGGTGGGCAGGAAGTTGAGCACGACGTGGGTGCCCGTGGCGCGCAGGTGCTCGGCGATCTCGGCGGGCGTCGCGCCGCCGCGCGGCTCCACCAGGGCGGCCGAGCCGGGGCCCACGCCGTCGGCCAGGACGCCTTCCACCACGGGCACGCCGAGACGGGGCACGTCGGCGAAGGCGCGGGCGTTGTTCGGCGGGGCCCAGATCGCCTCCGACAGGTCGCGGCCCAGCTTGGCCGCGCCGACGTCGAAGGCCGCGGTGAAGCGCACCTGCGAGACCGCGTACCCGGCGCAGACCGGGTTGCGCAGACCGGGGGCCGCGCCGGCGCGGTAGTACTCGACGCCCTGGACCAGCGAGGAGGCGCAGTTGCCGATGCCGATCAGGGCGACGTTCACAGAAGTCATGGCGCGATTAGACCAGGTGGTGCGGGATCACGTGATCTCACCCCGCGACGACGCTCATCCCACCGTCCGCCATCACGATGGAGCCGACCAGGTAGCGGGCGCGGTCGGAGGCGAGGAACGCGATCACTTCGGCGATCTCCTCGGGTTGCGCGGCTCGCCCGATCGGGGTGCTTCTCCCGTGCTCGGCGAGGAACTCGCGGCCGTCTTCGCGTACGTCGTCGAGGATGTTCGTCACCACGTCGCCGGAGCCGACCGCGTTGACGCGGATGCCGTTCTCGATGGCCTCCAGCGCCAGTGTCCGGGTGAGCTGGGCGAGGGCTCCCTTCGAGGCGGCATAGGCGCCGATGGTGGGGAACGTCTGGAAGCAGGCGTAGGAGCCGACGTTCACGATGGCGCCTGATCCTTGGGCGGACATGACGCGTACGGCTTCGCGGGAGTGGAGGAAGGCGCCGGTGACGTTGACGGCCAGAATCGACTCCCAGTCCTGCAAGGTCATGTCGAGGACAGGCTTGTAGATGATGATCCCGGCGTTGTTCACCAGGATGTCGAGCGTGCCGAATTCGTCCCGTGCGAGGGCGACCGCCCGCCGCGCGCTGTCCTCCTTCGACACGTCGGCCACCAGAGGGACGATGCCCGGGCCGGCCAGCGCCTCGACGTCAGGGTTCCGGTCCTCGGCGACCACCTTCGCGCCGCGTGCGCGCAGCAACTCGGCGGTCGCGCGGCCGATGCCGCTGGCGGCGCCCGTGACGATGGCGACTTTTCCGGCGAACTCGTTGCCCAAAGAGGGTGCGGCAGTCATCTGCACGTACTCCTTACACGGTGAGATTTCGCAGAATGCCGTGAGTGCGGCGATGACGGTCGTGCGCTGCCCTGGGATGTGCATGCCAAACTCACGGGCCGGCCGTTCGAGCCCTCTCCTGGATGCCGTCTCCGATCAGGCGCGCGGGGTGCGTTCGACGGCGACGGTGATCTCGTTGCCGAGGCGGCGGCCGGTGAGCAGGTCGAGGTCGTCTCCGCTCCAGAAGCGGCCCGGGTCGTACCAGTTGGGGCGGCGGCCGGACGGCAGCAGGCCCATCGCCTCGTAGGTGACGGCCACGATCTCGGCGCAGTAGGCGCTCTCCAGGGTCTGCTCCCTGCGGCTCCTGCGCGGGATGCGGCCCCTCGCCCAGCGGGCGGCCAGCCGGGCGGTGGACGGGAACGGGGTGCCGTCGAGCCGGGCCACCGTACGCAGGGCGGCGTCCTCCATCTCGGGCGTCACCTCGGGGTCGAGCTGGCGCAGCCAGGCGCGCTGGCCGTACCTGTCGGCCCACACCGTCACCGCGTCGCGCAGGTCGTGCAGCTGGACGCCGCGGTGGTGGGTGCCGGACCACAGGTCGGGCAGCGACTTGCCGAGCTCGGCGTGCCACATCATGGGTGGCAGGTCCTCGATCACGATGGCCATGCCCACGTGGTTGACCGGGCTGTTGGTCATCGTCTGGATGGCGCGGTCGGGGGCCGAACGGCCGCGGAAGATCCACACGTCGCCGGTCCGCGTCACCTTCACGGCCTCGTCGAGAGTCAGCACGAGGCTAGCCTAGGCACATGCGCTGGTGGAAAATGCTGGGTCTGGCCGGAATCATGGGGGTTGCCGCCACGGGGGTGGTGATCGCCCGCGCCGAACGGCGCCGCCGCTCGTACACCCCGGAAGAGATCAAGACCCGACTGCGGGAACGGGTCGAGGGCGCCTGACTCCGCCGCCGGGGGAAGGGGAGGATACGCAGCCGCGTAGCGGCCTCCCCTGTGTCCTGCAGGTCAGGCCGGCACGCACAGGAAGGGCCGCGCACCTGGTCATGGCGCTGCCCGGCTACAGCCGGCACTCCGCTCGCCCACCCACGACGCGATTCTCAGGCGCTGTCACCGGGCTCGTCAGGACCTGCCGACCTGAGAAGCGAGCCGGGCTCCCACCGAGGGGCGCGAATCCCTAGGCCGAGGGGCGGAGGGTGTGGATGAAGACGACGTCCGGGTAGGCGGGGTTGTCCTCGTAGCCCTGGACGCCGGCGAAGTACGCGCGGCGCGCCGTGGCGACCCAGGGCAGCGCGGCGGCGGCGCGCTGGTCGAGCACCCGCTCCGTGGCCTGTTCGTACGCCTGCTGCGCCGCCGGGCGGTCGGTCACGGTCAGCTCAGGCAGCGTGTCGAGCAGCGCGTCCAGCCCCTGGTCCCGCAGGTAGGCGAGGTTGAGCTCGGGCGGGTCGGCGCTGCGGAAGACGTTGCCGAAGTAGGAGTAGCCGTCGGCGTAGTCGGGCCACCAGTACATGACGAAGATGTCCTGCCCGCCCTTCTTGCCCAGCTCCCACTGCTCGTTCCACGGCATGGCGCGGGCCCGGAGGGTGACGTCGAGCCGCCGCAGCGTCGCACGCAGCCGCCGGACGAGCGCCTCCTGGTCGGCGTCCCCTGCGGCGTACGTCAGCAGCAGCCGCAGCGGCCGCCCGCCGGGGCCGTAACCGGCCTGCCGGAGCAGGCGGGCGGCGGCGTCCAGGTCCTGCCGGGGCACCCGCCCGGGCACGTGGCCGAGCAGCCCTTCCGGGATGACACCGCCGGCCGGCGTCACCGAGCCCTTGAGCTCCCGCACCAGGCCGCGGTAGTCGATCGCCCGCTGCACGGCGCGGCGCACCCGTACGTCCCGCATCGGCCCGTTCGCGGTGTTGAACAGCAGCATCGCGGTCGTGAACGACGGCCGCTCCGAGGTCCGCACGCCGGGCGCGGCCGACGCCTGGCCGAACAGTCTCGCGTCGAGCCGGTCGACGAAGGTGGCCTCGCCGCGCCGCAGCATCTCGTACGCGCGCTCGGGATCGCGCACGACCTTGAACGTGACCGTGGTGTAGTGCGGCCGCCGCCAGCCGCCCCAGTAGTCGCCGTACGCCTTGAGGCTGAGCTCGTCCTCCTGGCCCCGCTTCCAGCCGGCCACGGTGTACGGCCCCGAGCCCGCGTCCCTGCCCTGTCGGAACCACGCCGCCAGGTCGGGGGCCGCCTTGGTGTCGTAGATGTAGGCGGCGTACCCGGCGGAGGCCACCAGGTCCAGCGGGACGGGGTACTTCAGCGCGAACGTCACCGTGAGCGGGTCGTCGGCGCGGATGGAGGAGACGGCGTCCCAGATGTAGGAGGCGCCGGTCTCCGAGCGCATGGTCCGCTCGATGGACGCCTTGACCGCGGCGGCGTCCAGTGTCCTGCCGGTGTGGAAGGTGACGCCGGGGCGCAGGGCGAATGTCCACGTCCGGCCGTCGGACGACGCGCGCCATGACGTGGCCAGCCGGGGCGCGGCCTTCTCGGTGACCGGGTTCCAGAGTGTGAGGGTCTCATAGACGTTCTGGAAGGCGACGATCTCACTGGAGTAGGAACGGCTCGGGTCCCACTCGGTGATGATGTCGGTGTTGCGGACGTACACGAAAGGGGACTCCCCCACGGGCGCCCGTTGCGGCTCCGGGGGCGGGGAGCAGGCCATGAGGAGGAGCAGCGCGACGGCCGCGGCGAATCGACGGCGCAACGCCTCTCCCTCTCTCACGGATGTACGCGGGAACGCTACTCCAAGATCACTCTGGACGCCGCAACCTGTCCAAAAGTCCCGAAAAATTGGGCATTTGGGTGATCGAATTGCTATCCTCGGGGCTTGTCCCGTCCGGGGTTGCCAGCAGGGGACCGACCGGAGTGAGGTGCCATGGGTCGTAGCCGAACGATCCGCATGAAGATCATCGGGCTCCTCCTGGTGCCGCTGGCCTCCATGGTGGTGTTGTGGGGGGTCATCACCGCCGTCACCGCAACCGAGAGCTTGGAGCTGCGTCAGTACAAGACAGTCTGGACGAACCTCCGTCTTCCCGCGTACAAACTGATCAGCGAAATCCAGCGTGAACGCCTGGTGTCGGCCCAGCTGCTGCGCAGCGCGGCGGAAAAGCCCGCGGTCAACGCGCAGCGTCTGCGCACCGACGCGGCGGGCGACGCGTTCAGGCAGCTCTCGGGCAACTCCAAGGACCGATCGGAAGAGATCCGCACACAAGTGGACGCGGTGTACACGCAACTCGACAGGCTCGACGCGATCCGTGGTGAGATCGACACGGGCCTGTCAGACCGTCTGCACACCGTGGAGTCCTACAACGGCATCGTCGACGCCCTGTTCAGCCTGCACCGGCGGGTCGCGCTGATCGACGACATCCCGATCTACGAGCAGTCTCGCCTGGTCATCGACATGGGCTACGCCAAGGAGCTGCTGACGCGGGAGCAGGCTCTCGGCATCGGCCGGTCCGACGCGGCGGAGCGCAGGCTGTTCGGCCAGCTCGTCGGCAACCGGCGCTTCCTCGTCGACCAGGCGCTCGCCGACCTCGACCCCGCCCTGCGCGACCCCCAGATCGCCCTCATCACCTCCCGCGACTACCAGCGGATGCGGATGATGGAGGACCAGATCGTGGCCGGCGGCGTGCCGCGGGACTGGCTCGCCACGACGGAGTCGCTGGCCAAGGCGTTCGACGACGCCCAGCTGCGGGCCAGCGCGATGCTGAACGAGCGGGCCGACCCGATCGCCGACCAGGTGCTGGCGCGGGCGTTCCTGCTGGCCGGCACGGCGCTGGCGCTGGTCATCGTGTCGATCGCGTTCTCGCTGCGCATGGGCACGCGGCTGTCGAAGGAGCTGGCCACGCTCCGGCAGGCCGCGCTGGAGGTGGCCGAGGAGCGGCTGCCGGACGTGGTGGCCAAGCTGCGCAAGGGCGAGAAGGTCGAGATACCGGAGCTGAAGGTGGCCAGCACCACGGCCGAGATCGACGACGTCGGCCAGGCGTTCTCCACCGTCCAGCAGACCGCCGTCGAGGCCGCGGTCGGCCAGGCGCAGCTCAGCGAGGGCGTCGGCCACGTCTTCCGCAACCTGGCCCGGCGCAGCCAGACGCTGCTGCACCGCCAGCGCATCCAGCTCCAGGACATGCAGCACCGCGCCACCGACCCGGAGGCGCTGGACGACCTGTTCAAGCTCGACCACCTGACCACCCGGATGCGCCGGCACGCCGAGGGCCTGATCATCCTGTCGGGGGCGACGCCGGGGCGCGGCTGGAGCCGTCCGGTGCCGCTGCTCGACGTCGTACGCGGCGCGGCGGCCGAGGTGGAGGACTACCAGCGCGTCGTCGTCGAGCCGATGCCCGGCCAGCGGCTGGCCGGGCCGGTGGTCGGCGACATGATCCATCTGATCGCCGAGCTCATCGAGAACGCGACCGTCTACTCCCCCGCGCACACCCCGGTCATCGTGCGCGGCGAGGCGGCGGCCCGCGGCTTCGCCATCGAGGTGGAGGACCGCGGGTTCGGGATGAGCGAGGAGGAGTTGGCCGACTACAACGAGCGGCTGGCCAGCCTCCCGGAGTTCGACCTGGCCGACAGCGACCGGCTGGGCCTTTTCGTCGTCTCCCGCCTGGCCGCCAGGCACGACATCCGCGTTACCTTGCGCGGTTCACCATATGGAGGGACCACCGCGATCGTGTTGATCCCGGAAGAGCACGTGGCCGAACCAGAGGCCGAGGCTCCGGAGAGCGAGCCTGTTCGCCCCATGCGGGTGGTGCGAAGTGACTGAAGAACGCTGGCTGGACGAGGACGCCGGTCCGATCGTCCCGGCCTACCTGCTGACCAGGGGCCGTACGGTGCCCGCGAGCGAGGCCATCGACCTCATCGCGGTGATCATCACGTCCGGCGGCCTGGCGCCGCCGCGCGGGCTCGACCCCGAGCACCTGATCATCCTGCAGAAGTGCACCCAGCCGACCCGGCTGGTGGACGTCGCGGCCGAGCTGAACCTGCCCATCGGCGTGGTGCGGGTGCTGGTCGGCGACCTGCACGCCCAGCAACTCGTGCAGGTCGAGCTGCCGCCGCCCGCTCCCGACGCCAAGGTGCTGCTGGAGGTGATCAGCGGCCTGAAGGCGCTGTGACCGGCCCTGTGACCGGCCCTGTGACCGGCCCTGTGACCGGCGCTGTGGTCGGCCTGCGGTTCAGGGCGCCGTACACGGCCGCGAACACCGCCGCCACGAGGCCGGCCGCCGCGGCGACGCCGAAGACCCACTGGTAGCCGCGCACGCCCGGCTGGGCGGCCAGGATGGCGGCGATCACGGCGCCCGCCGTGCTGCCGCCCACGATGCGCACCAGCGCGTTCACGCCCGCCGCCACGGCGGTCTTGCCCGGGTCCACGTGCTCGACCGCCATCGTGCCAAGTGCCGCGTAGCCGACGCCGAGGCCGACGCCCATGAGCGAGGACGCGACGTACAGGTGGGCAGGGGTGCTGTGCTCGAGGACGAGCCACAGCCCGGCCAGCGCGGTGACCGCCGAGCCCGTCGCCACCATGGACGACGCCGCGAACCTGCTCATGATCCGGCCCGCGAACAGCGAGATCACCAGCATGAACAGCGTGCTCGGCAGCAGGAAGAGACCGACCTGCAAGGTGGAGGCGCCGAAGCCGTAGCCGGTGCTCACGGGCACCTGGGCGAAGCCCGAGACGCCGGTCATGATGGTGAAGAAGGAGAAGCCGAGCAACATCGAGGCCACCGTCGCGCCGACCGTGCCCCGGTGGGTCAGCATCGACATCTCCACCAGCGGTTCGGCCACCCTGCGCTCCACCAGGACCCAGACCGCCGCCAGCACCACCGCCGCGGCGAACAGCCCGAGCACGCCGGGCGAGGTCCAGCCCCAGGCGCCGCCCTGGCTGATGGCGACCAGCAGCGCGACGAGCCAGGTGGCCAGCAGGGCCGCGCCGAGCAGGTCGGGGCGGGCGTTTCCGGCCGGCCCGGAGTCACGGACGAGAAAGGCCACGACGACGGCGGCGACCAGCGAGATCCCGGCGATGATCCAGAAGAGCAGGTGGAAGTCGCCGGAGGCCAGCCCGGCCAGGATCATCCCGCCTCCGCTGCCGAATCCCATCGTCGCGCTGAGCACGCCGATCCCGGTCGCGAGCTGGTTGCGTGGCAAGGTGTCACGCACCACCCCGATCGACAGCGGCACCAATGCGGCCACCGCCCCTTGGAGCACGCGGCCCACGATCAGCCAGGTCAGTGACGTCGCCAGAGCGGCCACCACGGAGCCGATCACCAGGAGGGCGAGGGCTCCGAGGATCATGCGGCGCCTGCCGTACATGTCGCCGAAGCGCGACAACAACGGCGTGGCCACCGCGCCGACCAGCAGGCTGAGCGTCAACGTCCAGGTCACGGCGGCGAGCGAGACGTTCAGCTCTCGCTGCAGCACGGGAAGCAGCGGGACCACCGCGGTGTTCTGCAAGGCGGCGATGGACGCCGCGAAGGCCAGGGAGATCACTCCGGGCCAGGGATTTCTGGTAGGGGTCGTCTCGTTGGTCGTGGATACGGCCACGGTCGCCACGTAGGGCTCCTTTAGCTAACTTAGGTAACTAACGAGACAGCATCATACATACGTAAGTTAGGTAAGCAAATCCATGGACGACGACCTCTACACGACGGTGGCGGCCTTCCGCACTCTCGTGACCACGCTCAACCGCGCCAAGACCCATGAGCGGCTGACCGAGGCGGCGGGGATCCGGCTGGACAAACCCGACGTGCAGGTCCTCGTCCACCTGCTGGACGCGGGCGAGCCGCGCAGGATCGGCGCGATCGCGGAAGGGTTGCAGGTGGAGAGCCCCCACGTGACCCGGCACGTCTCCGCGCTGGAGCGGCGGGGGCTGGTCGAGCGGGTACGCGACCCCGATGACGGCCGGGCCTGGCGCATCGCGCTCACCGACGACGGCGCCGAGGCCGCCGCCCGATGCCGGAAGGTGACGACCGACTGGTTCGAGGGCGCCCTGGCCGACTGGTCGGAGGGCGACCGGGCCGAGCTGTCACGGCTGATGGTGAAGCTCTCCGACGACCTGGGTGAATACTTGAGGACCCGCCTCAGCTGACCGGCACGTCCTGCGCGCGGTGGCAGGCGACGTGGCGCCCGTCGAGCTCCCTGAGCGGCGGCGGCTGCTCGCACACGGGCGCCGCGAGCGGACAGCGCAACCGGTACGCGCAGCCCGTCGCCGCCGGCACGGCCTCCGTGCGGCCTCTGGCCTCGGGCGGCGGGCCGCCGAGCTTCGGCACGGCGTCGCGCAGCGCCCGGGTGTAGGGGTGGGCCGGCTTCGCCAGGAGGTCTCCTGTCGGGCCCGACTCGACCACCCGGCCGGCGAAGAGCACGTACGAGGTACGGCAGAGGCGTTCCACGACCGCCAGGTTGTGCGTGATGAGCAGGCGCTCGGTGTCCAGGCCGGTCAGCAGGTCGAGGATCCTGGCCTGGACGGTGACGTCCAGGGCGCTGGTGGGCTCGTCCAGGATCAGCAGGCGCGGGCCGACGGCCAGGGCTCTGGCGATCACCACGCGCTGGCGCTGGCCGCCGGAGAGCTCGTGGGGCCTGCGGGCGGCCAGGGTGGGGTCGAGGCCGACCTGTTCGAGCAGCTCGGCCACGCGGTGCCGGGCGTTCCTGGGCAGGGCCTCGGCGACGGAGCGGCCGACGCGCATGCGGGGGTCGAGGGACTCGGCCTGGAAGACCGGCTGAACATCCTTCCTGAACGCCCTCAAATCCGCATTTTTCAGGATTTGGTCGCCGTACCAGATATTTCCGGAGATGGGGGTGAGGAGGCCCAGGAACGCGCGCGCCAGGGTCGTCTTGCCCGAGCCGCTCTCCCCGATCAGCCCCACGCCGCCCTCGGTGATGTCCAGGGTCACGTCGTGGACGACCGGGCGGCGGCCGTACCCGAGCGTCACCGCTTCCGCCCTCAGCAGGGTCACGGCAGCGCCTCCAGCAGCTCGCGGGTGTAGGGGTGGGCCGGCTCGGCCAGCACCCGCGCGGCCGGGCCCGACTCCACGACCGCGCCGTCCTTCATGACCAGCACCCGATCGGCGATGGTCGAGACCAGGGCCAGGTCATGGGAGACGAGCAGCAGCGCGAGGTCCCGCTCCACGCGGAGCCGGCGCAGCACGCCGACCACCTCAGCCTGGACGGTCACGTCGAGCGCGCTGGTCGGCTCGTCGGCGAGGATCACCTCGGCGCCCAGGGCGATGGCCAGCGCGATGGCGAAGCGCTGGGCCTGGCCGCCCGAGACCTCGTGCGGGTAGCGGCGCAGGATCGCGGGGTCGAGCAGCACCGCCTCCATCGCCAGCGCCATGGCGGGCTCGCCGTCGTCGCGGCCGTGCAGCCGCAGCGCGCGGCGCATCAGGACGCCGAGGCGGGTGGCGGGGCTGAGCGCGGCCTGCGGCGACTGCAGCACCAGCGCCGCCCTGGCGCCCCTGATCCTCCTGAGCTCGCGCGGCGGTGCTTCGAGCACGTCCACGCCGCAGACCCGGACGCGCCCCGACACCTCGGCGCCCTCGGTGAGGCCGAGCAGAGCGAGGAGCGTCGTGGACTTGCCCGAGCCGCTCTCCCCCACGATCGCCACGCACTCCCCCGCGCCCACGTCCAGCTCGGGGACGTCGGCGACCGTCCGCCCTGCGTAGCGCACCTTCAGGTCGCGTACCTCGATCACTGACACTCCTTCGTGTTCATGGTCGCGGCCGCTCGGCACTCGCCGGCTCCTGGGTCGCTCTCTCCTGCCGAGCTCCTCCGCTCCGGATGTCGAGCGCGCCGCGCAGCCCTTCTCCGAGCACGTTGAACGCGAACGCGGTCAGCAGGATCGCCAGGCCGGGGAAGGTGACGACCCACCAGTTCGTGGTGAACAGCGTCTGGCCCTGCTGCACCATCAGCCCCCACTCCGCCGTCGGCTCCTGCGCCCCGAGGCCCAGGTAGGACAGCGCCGCCGCGGTGAGGATCACCCCGCCCGCGTCGAGGGACAGCTGCACCAGGACGGGTGTGAGCGAGTTGGGCAGCACGTGCCGCAGGATGATCAGCGGGGCGGGCACGCCGAGGCAGCGGGCGGCGTCCACGTAGGGGCGGGTCGCGATCGAGGCGGCCACCGAGGCCGACAGGCGGGTGTACCACGGCCACCAGGTCACCGCGATGGCCAGGATCACCGTGTTCACACCGGGCTGGAGCACGACCGCCAGGGCCAGGGAGAGCAGCAGCGCGGGGAAGGCCAGGAAGATGTCCGTGACCCGCATGATCACGTCGCGCAGCCAGCCGCCCGCGTACCCGGCGACCACGCCCAGCGTCACGCCGGCCAGCGCCGAGACGGCCAGCACGGAGGCGGCGATGAACAGCGAGGTGCGCCCGCCGTACAGGATGCGGGTGAGCACGTCGCGGCCCACCTGGTCGGTCCCGAACCAGTGCTCGGCGCTCGGCGGCCGCAGCCGCTCCAGCGGCCTGACCTCGTCCAGCGGGTACGGCGCCAGCCACGGCGCGAGGACCGCGGCCAGCACGACCAGCACGATGAGCACCGCACCGAACGCGGCGAACCGGTCGGGGAGCAGCCGGGGCAGGCTGCGGCGCAGCGGGGGCGCGTGGTGCGTCATCGGGCCCTCACCCTCGGGTCCACGAGCCCCTGCAGCAGGTCCACCACCAGGTTGGCCAGCACGTACACCAGGGCGACCAGCAGCGTGACGCCCGCGATGGCCGGGGTGTCCAGCGAGCGGATCGACTCGGCGGCGTAGCGGCCGAGGCCCGGCCAGTTGAAGACCGCCTCGACCAGGAAGCCGTTGACGAGTGCGTACGCGAAGACGAGCGCGATCAGCGACAGGACCGGGTTCAGGGCCGGGCGCAGGGCGAACCTGGTCAGGACGGACGTCTCGCCGAAGCCGAGCGCGCGTCCCATCCTGGCGTGGTCCTGGCCCGCCTCCTCGATGAGGGCGGCCCTGGTCATCTGGGCGATGACGCCGGCCGGGTAGGCGGCCACGACCAGGGCGGGCAGCACCAGATGGTGCAGGGTGCTGGTGAGGATCGGCCAGTTGCCGGTGATGAGGGCGTCGACGGCGGTGATGTTCGTCCAGAGGGTGAGCGGGCTCGTGGTGTCGAGCTCGGCGTCGTACTCGCCGGCGACGGGGAACCAGCCGAGGGCGCCGGCGAAGAGGGTCTGCAGGGCGAGGGCGAGCCAGAAGACGGGGACGGAGACGGCGAGCATGCTGCCGAGCCGTACCCCAAAGTCGGGAAATTTCGTCTTGTAGCGGGCGGCGAGCACCCCGAGCGGGATGCCCACCGCGATCGCCAGCAGCAGGGCCGCGCCGACCAGCTCCAACGATGCCGGGAAGGCGAGGGCCAGGTCGTCGCGCACCGGCTGCCTGGTCCGCAGGCTGATCCCCCAGTCGCCGGTGACCAGGTCGCGGACGTAGGCGAGCAGCTGCGCGGGCAGCGGGTCGTCCAGCCCGAACCGCTCGCGCGCCTCGGCGAGCTGCTCGGGCGTGGCCTTCGGCCCGGCGAACGCCACCGCCGGATCGCCGGGCACCACCCGCATGACCGCGAACGTGAGCACCACCACGCCGGCCACGACCAGGAGGGCCTGGCCGAGCCGGCGGGCCAGATAGCGCAGCACGGCCTAGCTTGCGAGGGTCAGGTCGTAGAAGAACACCACGTTGGGATAGGCGGGATTATCCACATATCCCCGGACATTTGCTGATAGCGCCCGCTGGTACTTCTGCACGTACGGCACCGCCACCGCGGCCTGCTCCTCGATGATCTTCTTTTGCAGGTCCGTGTAGTCGTCCGAGGCCGCCGACTTGTCCGTGGCGGTCAGTTCAGGGAGCTTGTCGATGGCGGCGTCGATGTCGGCGTTCTTCAGGTACGACAGGTTGAGCTGCGGCTCGTCCGTGCTCCTGAAGACGTTGAGGAACCACGAGTAGGCGTCCGGATAGTCCGGATACCAGTACATGACGAGGATGTCCTGGCCCTTCTTCTTGCCGAGGTCCCACTGGGCGCCCCAGGTCATCGGCCTGGCCTGCAGCGTCACGTTGAGCTGCTTCAGCGCCGAGCTGAGCAGGGTGACCAGCAGCTTCTGGTCCTCGTCGCCCTGGGCGTAGGTCAGGGAGAGGGTGAGCTCGGGGTTGTCGGGGCCGTACCCGGCCTCGGCCAGCAGCTCCTGCGCCGTGGCGAGGTCCTGCTCGGGCTCCATGCCGGGCGTGTGGCCGAGCAGGCCCTGCGGCACCAGGCCGCTGGCCTTCTGCGCCGAGCCCTCCAGCGCCGCCACCAGGCCGTCGTAGTCGATGGCGAGCTGCAGCGCCTGGCGCACCTTCGGGTCCCTGGTCGGGCCGTCGGCGGTGTTGAACAGCACCAGCAGGTTCTGGAACGACGGCGACTCCGCGGTCTGCACGCCGTCGGCGCTCCGGGCCTGCTGGAACAGCTGCGGGTTCAGCCGCTGGACGAAGTCCACCTCGCCGCGCTGCAGCAGCTGCCACGCCGTGGTGATCTCAGGGGTGACGCGGAAGGCGACCTTCTTGTACTGCTCCGGCTTCCAGCCGCCCCAGTAGTCCTCGAACGCCTTCAGCGTCAGCTCCGTCTCCTTGCCCTTCTGCCAGGAGTCGATCGTGTACGGGCCGGTGCCGGCGGTGGTCTTGCCGTCGGCGTCCACCGCGTCCACGTCGTAGATCCAGGCGGCGTAGCCGGAGGAGGCGATCAGGTCGAGCGGGGCGGCGTACTTGAGGGTGAATTCCAGCGTGCCGGCGTCGACCGCCTCGATCTCCTCGACCGGGTCCCAGATGTAGGCGGCACCGCCCTTCTTCTCGATCGTCCGCTCGATGGCCTTCTTGGCGGCCTCGGCGTCCATCGTTGCGCCCGAGTGGAACTTCACGCCCTGGCGGAGCTTGAACGTCCACCGCCTGCCGTCCTCCGAGGACGTCCACTCGGTGGCGAGGCGGGGTTCGGCCTGCCTGGTCTCCGAGTCGTAGCGGGTCAGGCCCTCGTAGATGTTGGACAGGGCGACGATCTCGTTGGAGTACGAGGTCGCCGGGTCCCAGTCGCTGACCACGTCGAGGTTGGGAACGTAGACGAACGTGCGGTCGTTGGCCTGCGCGGCCGCCGGGGTGCCGCCGCTCGCCTGCGGCTGGGGCGTCCCGCCGGCGCCGCGCACCTGTCCGCCCGCGCACGCGGACGCGGTCAGGGCGAGGACTCCGGCGACCCCGGCGACGAGCAGACGCTTGTGCCAGCGCATGGTGGGGGGATCCTTTCGCTGTTCACCCGGCGAGGGGACCGGCTGCTTTGACGTGGACGCGCACGGCGGGCTCGGACAGGTAGCTCAGCGGAACCTCGAGAAGGTCCACGACCTCGACACCGGTGGGATCGGCTCCCGCCGCCACGGCTCGCGCCCTCGCCTCCTCTTTGGCTCGTTCGATGGCATCTGTCCTGTTTTCTCCTGCCGGCAAGATCGTATCGACTCTGCCGCTCGCGAGGGCGATGGCGGCGCCCACGGCGTTGGCCACCTCGGCGTGCTCAGGGCGGATCACCCGGCTCGCGCCGGGGATGCGGGCGGGCAGCACGAACGCCCCTCCTCCCACCACGACCAGCGGCCGGTCGGCCCTGCCGAGCGCCATCCGGTCCACGGCGTCGGCGATCATCTCGTCGGCCCTGGCGAGTGCGCTCTCCAGGGCGCCCGCGATCGTGCGCGCATTCGCGTCGGACAGGGCGTCCCTGAGGCGTTCCCGCCACCCTTCGGCGTCGTGCGGGATGCGGCCCGCGGCCGTGGCGGCGTCGGTCAGCGTGGGGGTCGAACCGCCGAAGACGAGGGCCTCCTGGGCGATCCGGTAGCCGACCGAGTCCGGGCCGATGCCGTTCGCCCGCGCCACCGTGCCGCCGCCGAGCGCGATGGCCAGGATGTCCGGCATGCGGAAGTTGGTGAGCACGCCGCCGATCTCGACCGCCGCCGCCGACTCCCTCGGGAAGCCCCCGACGAGCACGCCGAGGTCCGTGGAGGTGCCGCCCACGTCCACCACGATCGCGTCGTCCACGCCCGACAGGTACGCCGCACCGCGCAGCGAGTTGGCCGGGCCGGAGCCGATCGTGGAGACCGGCAGGCGGGCGGCGTGCTCCAGCGTCATGAGCGTGCCGTCGTTCTGCGCCAGGTACGGCCGCGCGCCGAGGCCCCGCTCGGCCAGGGCGGTGGCCAGGGCGTCGGTCACGTGGGCGGCCACGCCGTACAACGCGGCGTTGAGCACGGTGGCGTTCTCGCGTTCGAGCAGGCCGAGCGAGCCGATCTCGCGGCTGACCGACACCGGCACCCCGTACTCGGCGCGGACCAGTTCCTCGACCCGGCGTTCGTGCTCGTCGCTCGCCGGGCTGAACACGCCGGTGACGGCCACGGCGTCGGCCTTGACGCCGTCCAGGAAGCGGCGGATGGCGTCGAGGCCGAGCGGGGCGATCTCGCGGCCGTCCACGTAGTGGCCGCCGGGCACGATCGCCTCGCCCGCCGAGACGGCCGCGCGCAGGCCGGCGGGCCAGTCGCCGAGCGGGGGCACCGAGGTGGTGGCGGGCGCGCCGAGCCGCAGCACGGCGACCCTGCCGAGGCCGCGCCGCTCCAGGATCGCGTTCGTGGCGTGCGTGGTGCCGAGCATGACCCGCCCGATCCGCACCCGCACGTCCTCTTCGCCGTGGGCGTCCGTTCGTTCGAGTTCGGTGAGGACGGCATCGAGGGCGGCGCGCAGGCCGCCGGTCACGTCGGGGGTCGTCGGGCGCTTGGCCTTGGCGATCACCCGGCCCTCGCCGTCGAGCACCACCGCGTCGGTGTTGGTGCCGCCGACGTCGATCCCGAGCCGCAGGTCAGTCATGGGTGAGCTCCTCGACCGGTACGTAGTCCAGGTCGTACCCGAAGGCCCGGGGGCCGGCCGTCTCCAAACCTTTCCTGGTGCGCCAGAGCGGGTCGCAGGGCCAGGCGAGGACCGTGACGCGCTGGCCGTACCTGAGGGACTCCGTCTGGACGGCGGCGGCCGTCTCGGTGTCCACGACCGTGATGAGGTCGGGCACCATGGCGCGCACCCGGCCGTCCTCGACCGCCACCAGGTTCTCGTTCTGCAGCTCCAGGGACAGGCGGCGGCCGCGGTCGTCGCCGGTGCCCTCGATCACGGCCGTCCCGCGGACGAACCCGCCCGTCGTGCGCCGTTCCACGTCGGTGAGCTTGCCGGTGACCAGGCGGGACGCGCCCAGCCGTTCCCGCAAGGCGGCCAGCGGGTCGGCGGCGCCCTCGGTGGAGCGGCCGATCTCCAGGGCGCGGGTGACCGTGCCCTCGATGACCGCTCCCCCGGCCCGTGCGGCGGTGAGCACGTAGTCGGCCATGAGGGCGTGCGAGCCCGCCGCCACGCAGACGGCCCGCGCCAGGCGTTCGGACCACAGGCCGTCGACGGGGCGGATCGTCACCACGTTGCCCGCGACGTCCGACATGATCACGAGGTCGGCGGGCAGCCCGGCCACGTACATCGAGACCATCTGCACCTCGGGGAACGCCCGTCCCATGCCGTCGGCGTCGAGCAGCGGCAGCCCCAGCTGCGCCGCCCAGGCGACGGGCGCGACCCCGTTGGAGCCGCCGATCTCGGACGACATGATCGCCGCCGGCGGCCGGCCGAAGATCCGCTCGACCTCCTCGGCGATGCGTGCCGGCTCGTCCTCGCCGTGGATCATCTCGTGGCTGACCGTCGGCGCCCCGATGCCGGACAACGGCACCACCAGGGCGTCCTCCGCGAGGTCGGCCAGCTTCACCAGCGGGACCTCGCCGTACTCGCGGATGGCTCTCATCGCCGCCAGCGACCCGGTACGGACGTCACCGCCGCCTCCGGTGCCGAGGACGGCGCATCCCCGGGCGAGCGCGGGGATGTCGTTCACGTCAATGTTCATATGGCGCGCCAACTAAGCACATACCGCCTCAATGTGCCAGTCGGCTGGTAGATGTGGAAGTGAGCAACGGGAGGGTCGCATGCGGTTTTCCGTGGCCGCCGACAGCAAGGACGGCGTGGCGGAGCGGGTCGTGGCGGAGCTGCGCGGGCGGGGGCACGAGGTCGTCACCCACGGCGCGCTCAACGACGGCGAGCGCGACGACTGGGCGTGGGCGTCCGAGCGCGCCGCCCGCGACGTCAGCGAGGGCCGCGCCGACCAGGCGGTGGTCTGCTGCTGGACGGGCACGGGCGCGTCGATCGCGGCCAACAAGGTGCCCGGCGTACGGGCCGCGCTGTGCGTCGACGCCTACACCGCCGACGGGGCGCGCAAGTGGAACGACGCCAACGTGCTGGCGCTGAGCCTGCGGCTGACGTCCGACGTGGTGCTGGCCGAGATCCTCGACGCCTGGCTGGCGGGCCGCCCCAGCACCGACACCGCCGACGTGGCCAACGTCACCCACCTCGACGACATCTGAGGGTCCGGAACACTCACACCGGAGGGCACGGAAAACGTCGGCGGCGGCCCATAGGGTGCTGGGCATGACCGACGTGCTGCTCCGTGGCGGGCTCCCCTGGGGGCTCGGGGCGCCTGCCGACATCCTCGTCCGCGACGGGCTGATCCACCAGGTCGGCGCGGGCGTCGACGCGCCGGGCGCGCGGTCCGTCGACGTCTCGGGGCAGCTCGTCCTGCCCGGTCTGGTGGAGGCCCACTGCCACCTCGACAAGACCCTCTACGGCGGGCCGTGGGTGCCCCACTCCGCCGGCGACACGCTGGCCGGGCGCATCGGCAACGACCTCGCCCGCCGCGCCGAGCTCGGCGTGCCGAGCGCCGCCCGCGTCCGCGCCCTGCTGGAGCGCATGAGCGCGGCCGGCACGACCCACGTCCGCACCCACACCGACATCGACCCGCTCGTCGGTCTACGCGGCGTCGAGGCGGTGCGCGAGGCGGCGGCCGGCTGCCCCGTCGACGTGCGCCAGGTCGCCTTCCCCCAACACGGCGTGCTGACCGACCCCGGCACGGCCGAGCTGCTCGAAGAGGCGCTCAAGAGCGGCGTGGAGGCGGTGGGCGGGCTCGACCCCGCGGGCGTCGACCGCGACCCGGTCCGCCACCTCGACCTGGTCTTCGGCCTGGCCGAGCGCTACGGCGCCCACCTCGACCTCCACCTCCACGACGGCGGCTCGCTGGGCGGCTGGGAGCTGGAGCTGATCATCGAGCGCACGAAGGCGCTCGGGC
>NZ_SMKQ01000121.1 GCF_004348995.1 Nonomuraea terrae | reverse complement strand
CAGCGCGGTCAGTTCCGTATCCCAGGACACGACAAGATCGTAGGTCAGAGCGCATGTCACGCACTGACGATGAAGCAACTACATCCCGTGGCGGAGCCAAACGAATCAAGATCTACGGATGTAGTACCGGAGCGGGTGGCTTTCGTGCTGCATGACGTTTTTGATCTCGAATTCAGCCGGATCGCCGAGGTGCTCGATGTCTCTGTGGCCGGCGCTCGGCAACTGGCCTCGCGGGCGCGACGGCGGGTTGCCAAGGAGAAGCAGACGGTGCCGCAGGCGCCGAAGGCGGAGCGTGAACGGGTCCTGGCGACGTTCCGCGCGGCCTACGAGGCCGGCGACTTGGCCGGCTTGGTCGAACTGCTGCACCCGGAGGTTGTTTACGTTACCGACGGTGGAGGTAAGGCGTTTGCGGCGCGCAAGCTCATCCGCGGTGGTGTGCGCGTCGCCGAGGTCATGGTGCGAGTCGGGCGGCAGTGGCGTCCTGATCGCATCGAGTTCGTCGAGGTCGGCGGCGAGCTCGCCCTCGTGTTCCGCCGCGAAGGCACGGTCTATTCGGTCGACACGGTGCAGATCACGGATGGTCTGATCACGGCATACCGCAGGGTCATCAACCCGGACAAACTCCTTCGGATCTGAGCTGTCACACTCGGCGGAGCTACCTCGTCTCCCTGGCGAAAACGCAGTACGGGAGACGAAGGAGCGGGCTGTATGCAAGCCATCACGGTACGGGACCGCCAGGCCGGTCTCGCAGGACTGGCCCTCACGGACATGCCGTACCCGCAGGCGACCGTGCACGACGTCATCGTCCGCGTACACGCCGCAGGTTGCACACCGGGGGAGCTTGACTGGCCCGCCACCTGGTACGACCGCGCCGGCCACGACCGAACCCCAAGCATTCCCGGCCACGAGGTGTCCGGCGTAGTCGCCGAACTGGGGCATGGGGCAACCGGCTTCAGCGTCGGTCAACGGGTGTTCGGCCTCGCCGACTTCACCCGCAACGGAGCATTCGCCGAGTACGTCGCGGTCGAGGCGCGCAACCTGGCGCCGTTGCCGGCGGACGTGGACCACACCACCGCTGCCGCGCTGCCGATTTCCGGGCTGACCGCCTGGCAGGGCCTGTTCGATCACGGCCGCCTGGCTTCCGGCCAAACCGTGCTCATCCACGGCGTCGCCGGTGCCGTGGGATCAATCGCCGCACAGCTGGCCTGCGAGGCCGGCGCCCGAGTGATCGGCACCGGCCGGTCGTCGCACCGCGAGCGGGCGGATGAGCTCGGCGTCGACACCTTCCTCGACCTTGAGACCGAGAAGCTGGAGGAGATGGGCGCGGTCGATCTCGTGTTCGACGTGATCGGCGGGGAGGTCCTCGATCGGTCGGCCCACCTGGTCCGGCCCGGTGGCACTCTCGTCACCGTCACCCAGCCGGATGTCCAGCCTGTCGACGGCCGATCTGTCTTCTTCGTCGTCGAACCCGATCGCGCCCGTCTCACCGATCTCGCCGACCGGCTGCGGGCCGGGAAGCTACATCCGCCGGTGGGTACTGTCCGGCCGCTGGCTGAAGCACCCATCGCGTTCGCCCCGGGGACGCGCGCCGGAGGCAAGACCATCATCCGCGTCCATGAAAACTGATCAGGAGACTGGCGCGACCCGAATCCGTACGGCCGGTGCACTGTTGGCTGGGGCCGCGTTGGCGCCGGCCACGGGCTGTTCGTCCACGGACCGGGACGCCCCCGCCAGCCCCCTCGACCGCGACTTCGACCCCCTGGCGTCCTGCTGAAGCGTTCAAGCCGCTGTTCCAGCAGGCCCTCCCGAACATGAAAGGCAAGACGTTCACTCGGCGGTTGTCGACTTCCCAGCCAACGCGAGACCGACGACCACCACTCGTGGCAGCTCATGACGCCACTCCCGCATCAGATGACCGAATTGGAGAAAATCATGACGAACGGCCCCCGCACCAACATCGGTGAACAGCACCCAACCGCCTACAAGGCTCTCATCGCCTTGTCGATGGAGGCCGACAAGAACGCCGCGGCGGCGGGACTCGACCCGCTCCTGGTCGAGTTGATCCGGATCCGTACCTCGCAGATCAACGGCTGCGCCTTCTGCCTGCGCATGCACACCCGCGACGCGCTCAAGAAGGGCGAGAACCCCGACCGAATCGCTGTTCTGCCCGCATGGGCCGAATCCGCCTACTTCTCCGAGCATGACCGCGCCGCACTCCGCCTGACCGAGGCGATCACGCTGGTGCCGGTCGGGCACGTCAGCGACGAGGACTACGACGCTGCCGCCGACGTGCTGACCTCGGATCAGATCTCGGCTGTCGCCTGGCTGACCACGGTGATGAACTCCTTCAACCGGGTCGCGATCACGAGCCGCTACCACGTCGGCGACTGACCGGATCGACGTGGACCTGCACATGAATCGGATCGTCGGCGCGACGCGACACAGCCTCATGGAGGCTTTCCGGCAGGCGATCGGCTCCGGCCGCCCCAGCGCGTGGCCGGGGGCACTGGACGCGCTGGTTCGGCTCCTTCAGTGATCCGGGCGCATGGAAGTGGACCCCGGCCGGGGAGCCAGAGTGGTCCCAGATTGCCGGTCGGAACCCGGCGAGCCTCGGAGACATGCTTGCAGCGGGAAACGGCGACGGCCGTCTTGGTCGAGGGGCATCGGGTTGCCGGTGGAGAGAGGTTGAGCAATGAGCGGTAACCCGACGAGAGTCGTCATCGTCGGTGGGGGCTTCGCGGGCTACAACGCGGCCCGAGCGCTGCTGCGCGCGTTGCCGCGCAGGTCCAATGTCGAGATCGTCCTGGTGAACCGGACGGACTACTTCCTCTACCTGCCGCTGCTGCCGGAGGTAACGACGGCGGTCATCGATCCGCGGCGGGTCACCGTGTCGATCCCGGGCACGCTTCGCGGGGTACGGCTCGCCCTCGGTGAGGTGACCACGATTGCGCCGGACGAGCAGCGCCTGTCGTACACCGACCCGGAGGGAAAGCCGCACGAGCTGGGGTACGACCGGCTGATCGTGGCTGCGGGCAGCGTCAACAAGCTGTTGCCGATCCCGGGGGTCGCCGAGCACGCGCACGGTTTCCGCGGGGTCGCCGAAGCCCTGTACCTGCGCGACCATGTGATTCGCCAGCTGGAGCTCGCGGCCGCGAGCGACGACCCGAAGGAGCGAGACGCCCGGTGCACGTTCGTCGTCGTCGGTGCCGGCTACACCGGGACGGAGGTCGCCGCGCAGGGGCCGTTGCTGACCCGGGTCATCACACGCGCCGCCGCGAGCTCGCCGGCCAGAAGGTGCGCTGGTTGTTGCTCGACCTCGCACCGAAGGTGCTGCCCGAGCTCGACCCGAGGCTCTCCCGCTCCGCCGACCGCGTGCTGCGCTCACGCGGCGTAGAGGTGCTCACGGGCACGTCGGTGCGCGAGGCGACGACCGACGGCGTCTGGCTCACCACCGGAGAGTTCGTCCCGACCCGCACGCTCGCGTGGTGTGTCGGCGTCCGGCCCGACCCGCTGGTCAACGCCTCGGGCTTCGCCACGCAACGCGGCCGGCTGGTCGTCGACACCACGCTCGCGGTCCAGGGACATTCGCACGTGTTCGCCTGCGGTGACGCCGCGGCCGTCCCCGACGTCACCCGGCCCGGCGAGGTCACGGCGATGACGGCGCAGCACGCGAGCCGCCAGGGCACGCTCGCCGGCCGCAACGTCGCCGCGTCGCTCGGACACGGACGCGTACGGGAGTACAAGCACCACGATCTCGGGTTCGTCGTGGACCTCGGCGGGTCCCAGGCGGCGGCCAACCCGTTCCACATCCCGATGTCCGGCTGGCTCGCGAAGATCGTCACTCGCGGCTACACCTACTCTCGATGCCCGGGAACCGGGTCCGGACCGGCGTCGACTGGCTGCTCGACGCTGTGTTGGGGCGCCAGTCCGTTCAGCTCGGACTTGTCAGGTCGGCCGCCGTACCCCTCGACACGACAGCACCCACGAGAAAGAAGGTATGACGCGGGATCCGGCCAACCGCGATCCCCCGTTGGACTTGATCCCGAGCAGGTCCGCCCGCTGCTGGCCCAGGCGCTCCACCACGCTGACCACATCGACCTCTGACGCGTGGGCGCCCACTACACGACTGTCGCCTTCGGATCACTGGTACGTCACCCGGCGCCGATCTGGCGTGAGGTGGCCGCCTCTGAGACGAGACGGCATGTCGCTCACGGTCCCCCACGACCTGCTCGACCAGGCCAAGGCCGGAGACATCGACGACGCCGCCTTCATCGCCTGCGTCCGCGACTCCCTCCCCTACGCCTGGTCGCTGATCAGGGAGCGCCGCTGATCGCAGGCTGCGGCAGGCCGCCGCGCCGGCCCACGGTCACACCCCATGACGGCGGCCTCGGAGCGACCTCCACGGTAGGGGCACCCGCCCGTGACGACCTTCTCGATCCGCAGGTCGAGCCGGCCGTCGTACGCGAGCGCGTACCGTCCGCCCGCCTGCAGCGGTGTAGTGGACAGCCAGCCCACACTCAGCAGGGAAAGGACTTGTTGGAGCGGCTCCACAGCTCCCCCGGACGATCGCGAAACAACGACAGACGCTGACGGATGGACCCGCCCCTGACGCCGTGCATAGCGTAACGACCTGCCGCAACTGTCCGATGGCGGCGGCATGACCGATTCAGGCGGGGGAAAAGCATGATGAGTGAGTTGGGGCGGGGTGCGCTGGTGCTGGTGCACGGCGGCTGGCATGGATCATGGTGCTGGGAACACCTGACCCCGTAGTGGGACGACGGCTGGACGGTCTCGACCGTCGACCTGCCGAGCGTGAACGGCGATCCCCATGTCAGCATGTACGACGACGCCTCGGCGATCCGTGACCACCTGGACGGGATCGACGGCCAGAAGTGGGGGCGGCCTTGATCACCGCGAGCCTCTGGATCAGCAGGAGATCGCCGGGCGGGTGGTACGGCGTGCCCCACGCCTGACGATGTCATGAAGTGGCCGCCCGGCGAGCTGTTTCTGAGCCGCCGCGGGCTCAATCGTTGTCGAGCTTCACCGTGCTCGACGGCAACCGCACGCGCGGGACCGTGCCGAGGAGTTCGTTGAATCCTTCGGTCGTGCTGGGGTGCGAGTAGATCGAGTTGCCGAGCTCGCCGGCGGGAACATCGTGACGCATGGCGAAGGCGACCAGGTTGATGACTTCTTGGGAATCGATGCTGATCAATGCCGCGCCGAGGATGCGGTCGGTGTCCGCGTCGATGACGAACTTGATCAAACCGCGGGCGTCGCCCATGATCCGCGCACGAGGCATGGCCGTGATCTGAGCAACGGGCTTCTTGGTGATTCTCACGTTGTGGCCACGTTCTCTGGCGGCGGTCTCGGTGAGGCCGACGGTGGAGAACGGCGGGGTGATGAACATCGTGTGCGGAACAGCCCGTCGATCGGTCGTGGAGCGGGTGCCGTCTCCGAGAAGCCGGTCCGCGACGATGCGGTAGTCGTCGAGGGAGATGTAGGTGAACTGCGGTCCGCCGTTGACGTCGCCGATCGCGTAGATGTGCGGCCGGCTCGTGCGCAGGTGCTCATCCACCTTGATGGCGCCACGGTCGGTCGTGCGGATGCCCGCTCTGTCGAGACCGAGTCCCTGGATGGCGGGAGCGCGCCCGGTGGCGACGAGGATCTTGTCCGCCTCCAGAGTCCGCGGACGCCCGTCGACCTCGTAGTGGACAAGGGCGTGGGCAGAGTCGTCCCTGACCTCGGTCACCTTCGCGTCTGTGACGAGAGCGATTCCTTGATCGCGGAGGATGCCGACGACGACTTCCGCGACATCGTCGTCCTCGCGGCCCAGGAACTTGGGAAACGCCTCGAGAACTGTCACCTCCGATCCGAACTGCCGGTACATGGCGGCGAATTCCAGGCCGAGATAACCGCCCCCGATCACTGCGAGGTGTCGTGGCAGCTCCTTGGTGTGGAGCAGGTCGGTGCTCGTCACCATGTACTCGCTCTGACGCAGTCCACGGATGTCGGGGATCACGGGCACGGATCCCGTGTTGATCACGATGGTCTCGGCGCTGATGGTCAGGCGGTCGTCGCCCGCCGCGACCTCGACCGTCGTGGAATCGAGGAACGAGGCCTTGCCGGTGACCACGGTGACGGTGTCTGCCCACGGGCGAGGTGCCGTTCCATCTCGTGCTGGAAGGCGAATGCTCGATCGAACTCGCGGACAGAACTCTCCGGCTCGTCGCCGGCGACATGGTGCTGCTCGCCCGCGGGCAAGCTCACACCGTCCACAGCGGAGCCGGCGCAGAGGCTGGCATTCGCCGGCAGAACGGTGCCGCGTTCACGACTGCACGGGCCGCGGGCAGCGGGGGGCTGTTGGACTTGTTCTGCGGGCACTATACGTTCCGGCCCGGAGCGGGCGACATTCTCTTCGCCACGTTGCCCGACGTCGTACATGTCACCCTTGCCCCGCAGGCGAGCGAACACGTGCGGGCGTTGACCGCGCTGATGCGTGACGAGGCCGACAACGAAGGACACGGGACCGCGGTCATCCTGTCCTCGCTCTGCGACGTCCTGCTCACCATGGCGCTCCGGCACTCACCCCACCGGCGGCCCACCGACAGGGCGCCATGGACCGCGATCGATGACCCGCGTATGCAGGCGGCGATGGACGCGGTGATCCGTGACCCCGGCCACGGATGGACCATCGCCGAGCTGGCCGAGATCGCCGCCATGTCTCGTGCCACCTTCATCCGTCATTTCACCCGCGACACCGGCATGCGCGTCGGCGTCTTCCTGACCAAGGTCAGGATGATGATCGCGGCGGAGCTGCTCACCGACACCGATCACTCGATCGGATCGATCGCGGCCGCGGTCGGCTTTCATTCCGAATCCTCATTCGGACGCGCCTTCCGCCTTGCCACGGCCATGACTCCAGCCCGATTCCGACGCGAGGCATCCCGACGACCCGAGCCCCGAAGCGACGGCCCCACGGCAGTCTCACCGACGAGATTGCCGCGTGCACTGGTCCCCTTGCGGCTGGAGCCCAGCCAGTTCACGGGATGCATCGCTGCCCCTGGCGATGCATCCGCACAAGTTTCCGCCGGAGCTGCATCGCCATCGAGAAGCTCGACGGACGGGTCGTTGCCGAGCGCCGCGCCCCGCGGGCGTCATGCGCCGGCCACGGGCTGAGCACTCCATGGGGTGCGCCCTGCAGCGGGCCTGTTCAACGGGCTACGTACCTCACGACGGCGTTCCTGCTGGCGATGCCCGGCTTCAGGGTGATGGAGATCGTCTGCGGCGGCATGACTACCAAGGCGGGAACCGAACCCGGTTCCCGCCTACACCTTCAGCGTGCGGTGGTGAACAGGAACGCGCAGTCCTCCGCGGCCTCCACACGGTGGCGGCGTTCAGGCATGACCAGCAGATCGCCCGGCAGCCCGTCCCACGAGTCAGGCCCGGCGACAAGCCGCACCCGCCCGTGCAGCACGTGCACCGTCACCTCGCCGGGATGCTCGTGTTCGTGTATGTGCTCGCCCTGCCGCAACGCCATCACGGTCTGCCGCAAGGAACGATCATGTCCACCGTGGACCGTGGTGGCGCTGCGACCGCTGTCCGCCTCACGGGCTTGCGCGAGCAGACTGCCGGCGAGCGCGGTCAACGAGACCTTGGTCACGACTGCGGCGCCCGACGGTCGCGCCGAGCCTCCAACTCCTCCGGGCTGACCACGGTCAACATCGGCTGCCCGGGCGCGCAGAACATCGTATCACCACGAACGCCGACTCCTCGTCGGCGAGGTGGTTGCCGTCCTGGTAGTGGATCACGTCCCCACCGGGTTCCCAGAACGCCTCACCAGCCCGGACGACCCGGACGGGTTCCCCTTCGAGCTCGAAGTTGATGGCCCCCTTGATCACGTACCCGTACGCGGGCCCGGAGTGCCGGTGAGGCGGCGCACCAGGGCTGTTGGGCGGCAACGTGACCAGGATCGTCATGGCCTCGGCCCCGTCCGGCGCAGGCGGCGCCCCCGGCACGGTGGCGACCACGTCGATTTTCGGCGGTGGCCCGCTCTTGTCGGGGTTCTCGAGCTGGTGAGCGTGAGCGTGATCGGTGTTCATCAGGCTTCCTTCGCGTAACGGCGGCCGGCTCCGATCCGGCCGTGCACCAGCTCAGACCAGATAGCGCCCGGATGTGTGACAACGCTGCGAAAAGCGCGCCTGCCGTAGACACCCCCGGCCGCGAACCGCGGACGACATGATCACGGGCCTGGGCACGGCATGCTCGACGCGGCTACGTCCAGACGCCGTTCGCACGAATGATCAAATTTTTGGATCTGCACGGAGGGCCGGAGGCAGGGGACGGCATGGGGGTTCCCTGCCATAGCGAAGGACCTGGGCTTTCGGGCTCACGGCGAGGGTCACGCCGGCTTGGGGGTCCACGCCGGGTCGCGGCCTGCGAAGCCGAGTGCGCGGTCGAACGCCGGCGCGTCGTCGGGGACCTCGACCACCGGGCCGAAGAGACCTTCCCGGCCGGCTGCCTGCTCCGGTCGCGCTGCCTCGCTGGTGAACGCGAGGACGGCCGCCGTGTCGGCCGGGGCGCACGTGAACGGCTGGCCGGTCGCGCGGGCGAGGTCCCAGCCGTGCAGGACCAGTTCGTCCAGTGCGACCACGACCATCTGCTCGGCGGGCAACGTCACGCCGCCGACCTCGGTCATCCCCTCCCGGGCGGCCGGGTCGCGCCAGGCCTCCACCAGCTCGTCGAGTCGCCGTGGAAGCAGCGTGCGCCACTGCGGATCGAGACGTTCGGCACTCTCCGTTCCCGGCCGTGGCGCGTCTTCGGGCGGGGGTGTCTTCCGGGCCGCCCAGGTGAACGCCAGTGACAGGCCCATGAGGTGGTCGAGCAGTGCGGCGACCGAGGTGTCAGCGCACGGCGTCGGATCGTCCATCCGATCCTCGGTGACACCGTCCAACAGGCGCACCACCTCGCGGGCAGCGGACTCCAGATCGATCGTCGACATGGCGGTTCCTCTCCTTATCACCTGACTCGTCATCACCTGACTCGTCGCTCTACCGTGCTGACTTCCCGGGATCGCAGAAGTCATCGGTCCGCGCTGGGAGGAGATCACCGCGCTGCACGGTTGTGCCGTGTTTCGTCGGCTCGATGGTTCGTCGCCGTGAGTCGATCGATGCCGGTTGGGAACTACGCTCCGGACGCCGGGGAGACCGGTCGACGCTGCTCCGGCTGATCCAGGGGACAACAGTAGGCGGTCCTGCCGCCAAGTTGCCAGGTCAGTACGGGTGCAGCGCACCTGCGACAGTGCTCGCGCCGGTAAACCCAGCGCTCCGAGGGCGCGCCCGGGTCGCTGACCACCTGGCCGGCGTCCCGGCCGAGCGCGAGGTACGTGACCGCGATGTCCCAGAGCCGCCCTGCGGTGCCAGGAGAAAGGTCGCGGGCGTTCGGATGGAGGCCGGCGAGGAACAGCAGCTCGGCCCGCCACGCGTTGCCGATCCCGGACCACACCTTCTGGTCGAGCACGGCCGCGCCCACCGGCCCGCGGAAGGCGATCAGCCGGGTGATGGCCTCGTCCGGGAACGCGTCCGAGCGCAGCGGATCCGGCCCGAGCGACTCCCGCAGCGCCGCCACCTGCGCCGGAGACAGCGCCTCGCAGCGGGACGGGGCGATGAGGTCGTACGCCACCTCGTTGGTCGCCAGCCGGAGCCGGGTCCCGGCCCGCGGCGGCGTGCCGGGGTCGTCGTACCGCAGGAAGATCCCTCGCATACCCAGATGCACGTGCACGGTGGGCGCGTTCTCGAAGTGGTAGAGCAGGTGCTTGCCTGCTGCCTCCACATCCGTGAGCGCCCGCCCGTCCCACGGCCGCGCGTCGAACCGGCCCTGCGGCCCGGATGCGCGCACCGCCCGGCCGGCGAGGTCCGCGTGCTGCGCGGCGACGTGGCGGTGGATGAGGTGTCCTTCCGGCATGCCCTACGACGTACCCGGTGAGCTGGGGCGACGCCGGTCAGGCGTGGGCAAGGAGGCGGGCGAGCTGGGCGGCGTTGACCTGGGCGTGGTCTCGGTAGCAGTTGTTCATGAGGACGTGCGTGGTCTCGGCGTCCTCGGCGAGCCGCCGCAACTTGGGCGCCCAATCCCGGAGCTCGTCCTCGGCGTAGAGGTAGCCGAACCGCTCATGGACGTCCTTGCTGGTCCACTTGGCCGAATGGCCGTGGAAGCGCACGACTGCCAGGCCGCCGGTGGCCGCCAGCACGGGCGGGATCGAGGTGGGATAGCCCTGCGGCATGTCCACGCTCACGTACGGCACCTCGTGTTCGCGGAGGAAGCCCAGGGTCTCGGCCTGGTTCTCCTCGCTCATCCAGGTGTGGTTGCGGAACTCCACGCTGATCGGCACCGGAGCGCAGCGTTCCTTGCACTCCACGATGTATTGCTTGTTGCTCCGGGCGATCGGGAACCACTGCGGGAACTGGAACAGCACCGCGCCCAGCTTGCCCGCCTCGCGCAGCGGCGCCAGCGCGGCGAGGAACCTGTCCCACACCTGCTCGGCGATATCGCGGTCCAGATCGCGCAAGTAGACGTTCTTCTTCGCTTCCCCGATACGCTCCCGCAGGTCCTTGTACAGCGCGCCGGGCCGGGTGGGGTGATGCGTCAGCAGCGAGAACGCCTTGACGTCGAAGGTGAACCCGGCGGGGGTGCGATCGCGCCACAGGGAGACGGTGTTCTCCGCCGGTGGCGAGTAGTAAGAGGAGTCCACCTCCACCAGCGGAAACCGGCTGGCGTAGTAGCCGAGCCGCTCCTGCGCGGAGGTGACGTCACGGGGATACCAGCCCGACTCCAGCAGCGTCTTGTCGGTCCAGGACGCGGTTCCCACCAGGATGGAACCCATGTGCCGCTCCTACCCCGGCAGGTGGGTACGACGCGCGGCCCGAGCGACACCGAGCGGTGTACCGATGCTCGCCATATCCGAGCTCGAGGGCGGCGTCTCACCGACGTAGGCTTGGGGCGCGTTCCGATCTTCGTCACCGATGCCCAGGCTCGGGAGTGTCCATGACGCACAGGAGCACGTTCATGCCCTCGGCCTTCAGCGGCTGCGCGCCGTGAGGGAGGAGAAGGAGCGGGACGACCCCGACGATTTCGGGGGGATGAGCCTCGGGAACATGATCCTGATGTTCGTCTTGGTGGCTCTGTCACGCCCCTGGGAAACGCTCAGGGCTCTCGTCAAACTGGCCCTTGGGCTTGGAGCCCGTGCGGGTCGCCGGCTGCTCGATCTCGTTCTCCTCCCTTTCCGATGGGCGGCCTTGATCGTGTGGTCGCGTTGGGCGGACCGCCGCCCCACGTTCGAGGATTTCCTGCACGGCGACGAGGAGGACCGAGATCCCTCATGACCGAGCCGGCGGTCGCCGTGGAGGACAGCTTGGTACGACGGCGACGGCATGGTGGCGCTGTGGTTCCTGCAGACGATGGAAAAGGGTGGGGGAATATCCGTCATCTGTCCGGTGATGTCCCGATGCATGGTGGCTAGCGTCCCTCTGGGAGACCGAGGCTCGCTCTCCGCGTGGCTGGCCGTCTCTCGCAAGTGAGGGTGAGGTGACCATGGCCAAGCGGAAGGTCGCAGCCGCCGTGGGGGCGTTCGGGCTGATGGGGATGTTGCTGACGGGAGCGCCGCCGGCGGTCGCGGCGGCGGAGGAGGTCGGGTCGGCGACGGTGGTGCCGTTGCAGGTGACCGGACCGCCGCAGGACCGGCTGAACCTGATCATTTTAGGCGACGGCTACACGGCCGAGGAGATGCAGCAGTTCCGCGACGATGTGGAGCGGCACCTCAACGTGCAGTGGAGCATCGAGCCGTTCCGCAGCTACCGCGACTACTTCAACGTGTACATGATCGAGGTCGTGTCGGGGGTGTCCGGCATCAGCTGTGATCCCGACGATGGCAACGTTCGCCGCGACACGCCGTTGAAGCTGCAGTACGCGGCCACCTGCCCCGCCGACCCGAACGCCCGCGGTGTCACGTTCGGCGCCGGTGGTCAGCAGGCGCTGGAGCAGTACGTCTCGATGATCCCGGGGGTGACGGCGCAGAACCGGCAGACGCTGACGATCGCCAACACCAGCACGTACGGCGGCATCGGCGGCCGCAACGCCACGACGACCGGGCAGGCGCCGCAGGGCCCGCTGGTCAGCCCGCACGAGCTGGGCCACTCGCTCGGCGGACTGCAGGACGAGTACCCGTACAGCGCCCGCAACGTCCCCGGCGGCCGGCACCCGGACAGTGAGCCGTCGTCGATCCACCACACCCGGCTGACCGAGGAGGAGATGCGGGAGCAGCAGGCCAAGTGGTTCCGCTGGCTGGGTGAGGAGAGCCTGTCCGGCGGGACCATCGGCCGGTACGAGAGCGGCCTGACCCGTTCGTCCAACGTGTGGCGGCCGAGCGAACACTCGATCATGCGCTGGATCGGCTTCCACTTCGACCAGGTCGGCCGCGAGCGGATGATCGAGCGCATCTCCGGCCGGCGCGACGTCGCCCAGATGACGGTGCACTCCACGCCGACCGACCAGCCGGTGTACGCGGGAGACGTGCTCTGGGTCGAGACGATGCACCCGCTGTACCACGAACTCACGGTCACCTGGGCGGTCAACGGCAAGCCCGTCAAGAGCACCAGGAACAGCCGCAACTTCGACCTGGACGAGCAGCACGTACGGCCGGGCGACACCGTCACCGTCACCGTGTCCGACGACACCGAGGACGTGCGCGACCCCGCCGTGGCCGACGGCGGCGCGCTCGCCCAGACCCGTGAGTGGGTCATCGCCGAGGGGGCGGCGCCGGCGACGCCGAGCCCGTCCGCGGTCGAGTTCACGTCGTCGACGGCGACCACCCACCCCGTCGGCGGCCAGGACGTCGTCTACGTCGAGACCACCCACCCGCGTGACCGCGTCCTGGACGTCACCTGGGCGATCGACGGCAAGCCGCTCAACGTCAACAGGACCAGGAACAGCCGCAACCTCGACCTCGGCGAGCTGAAGCTGAAGCCCGGCACGTACGAGCTGACGGCGACGGTGTCCGACCCGGCGGTGCCCGGCTCCCCGACCGACACGCTCACCTGGACCGTCGACAACGTCGTGCCCGAGGTGACGTACGACTTGTCCGACCCGGTCTCCTCGGCCCCCGCCAAGGGTTCGCGTGCGCCGCACTACGAGTTCAAGGAGTGGTTCGAGATGGGGCTGGAGGCGACGGACGACCAGGAGGGCTACGTCGTCATCGAGTTCCGGCTCGACGGTGACGGCTGGTTCAACTACCACGGCTGGCCGGACGCGCCCGAGGGAACGCCGTACCGGTTCACGCCGTCCGGCACGGTCATCAAGGAGATCGCGTACGGCAACCTCGGGACCGGCGGTCTGACCAAGGCGCCGTTCGAGCAGTTCTACCCGGACTTCAAGCCGGGCTACGGCGACCACACGGTCGAGTACCGGGCCATCGACGCCGCGGGCAACATCAGCGAGCCGAAGAAGTTCACGGTGACGGTGAACGACACCGACGGGGCGACGCCGCTGCCCCCGGGAGCCATCGTCGTCGACTGACAGCCGTTCTCAGCTGGGCATCCCCGTTTCCGCGGGGATGCCCATGGTCAGCCGGTGAAGCGGATCTTGGCGCCCTGGTCCGTGATGGACACGACGCGGAAATTGAGCTTGTTGGCGGAGCCGCTGGCGCCCTCGCTCATCAGGACGTTGCCGTTGGGCACCGTCACCTGGATCACGTCCGTGCCGGCCCAGTCGCTCCACACCTTGGCCACGCGTACCCAGGCGAGACCGTACTTCTTGGCCACGCGGAACTTCACCGGCTTGGTGAAGGTGAACTGGCATTTGCCGTCGTAGCAGCCCCGGAGGGTCGGCGCGGCGGCGGCCGGGGTCGCGGCGAGGGCCGGGGCCGCGACCAGTGCGCACGCGAGGGCGAGGGAGCTGAGGGCAAGCCGGTTCACGGGCTTCTCCTTCTTCGGGGGCGGCGCTGCTTTTTGTCACATCCGCGTAGATCGCGCGGATGTGACGCATTTTTACCGGCCGCGCCCCGGGAGGGGTCCCAAGGGTCAGCTCCGGGCCGCCGGGATGCCGCCGGCCGGGACGTCGCGCAACAGCCATACTGGGTTGGACAGCGCGATGACCCGCCCGGTTCTGTCCCGCACCTCGAGCCGCACGAAACGGGGTGAGCGGGTGTCGACGGGAAGGTCGACGTAGCCGCGGGACCACGCGTAGGCCGGCATCTCGGTGAACGTGGTCCCGGGCTCCGGCTTGGCGGGTCCGGCGAGGTCCACCGTTCCCTGCACGATGCGCACGACGCCGCCGGCGGGCAGCCCGGTGAGGATGGCCCGTACGGCACGGGTCGCGGCGGCCGATGTGGTGACGGACCCCATGGGAGCACCGCCGTCCACCTGGAGGTCGATGACGCCGGAGAACCGGGCGGGGTCGCCGAAGAAGACCCGTCCCGAGGCCAGGGCGGCGAGCAGGTCGGCGAGCTCGCGGCTGGGCGAGTGCGCCCAGGTGACGAAGTTGGACTCCTGGCCGAGCCAGTCCTGTCCGGAGTGGTCGTCGCTGACGCCGGTTCCGGTGAGGAAGAGGGAGCAGACGTCCCACAGCTGGGAGTGCCGGTCGACGTCGACGCCGCCGCGGCTGGGGTAGCCGACCTCGAGGATGTCGCAGCCCATGGCCCGGTCTGCGGCTTGGCGAACGCCGGCATGGTGATCTCGGGCCTGAACCAGTTGACGCCCTCGCTCCAGGACGCGTGGATGTGCATCGCCATCGAGATCGGGCGGCCGGGAGCGCCGGCCGCCGCGGCGGGCTGGGGCCCCAGCGCGAGCCGTCCCGCGCCCACCGCGGCGACCGCCGCCGTGGCCTTCACCATGCTGCGCCGCGATAGCCGGCCCATCTTGCTCCCCCGGTTCGTCTGTTGCGGGGAGAGCGCGGCAGGGACGAGCGAAAGCGACATTTCTCTATAAATAGAGATTTGCGAACACAAAATGACCGTTACGGGAGGCCCTCGATCAGGAAACCCTCATGACATTGTGACGAACTGCTGGAGGAAGTTCCGGGCGCCGGTGGTGTCGGTGCGGTAAACCACGTTCGTGGCGTAGCAGGGGATGTCGCCGCTGATGGTCGTGGCGGCGAGCACCAGGTCGCCGTCGAGCGTGACGAAGTTCGGGCCGCCGGAGTCGCCGTAACAGGCGCCGCCGAGTTCGCGGCTCTCGTTCATCGCGAGCCGGACCCACGTCTTGTTGAGGGCGTTGAAGTCGACCGGGGCCTTCCTGCGCACGCCGCCGCCCGGGTGGGTGTGCCCGCCGGGGCCGGTCACCGCCTCCTGGCTGCCGTATCCCACGACCAGCCAGTCCTGGGCGTCGAGGGCGCGTGAGCCGAGTTCGGAGAGCTGGTCGTTCCGGGGCAGGGTCGCGGGGACGAACGACCAGCGGCGCGCGAGTTCGGCGCTCTGGCCGGCGTCCAGCTTGATGACGGCGATGTCGTGGGAGTCCGCCTGGTTGCCGGGGTAGCCGGGATCGGCGTGGGCGACCCCCTGGACGCCGACGCGGGCGGCGATCTGGTCGGGCGTTCCGCCCTGGGCGGTCGAGGCGTCGATCTCGGCCTGCGCGTCCTGGGCGAGGGAGACGTAGAACTTTGTGCCGGGCGGCCGGCCGACGGTGCAGTGGGCGGCGGTGAGGAAGACGTCCCTGGCGATCATCGTGCCCGTGCAGCTCCATCGGACGGTGTCCGGCGTGGCGGGGTCGCGGTCGCCGTCGGACTGGACGATGAGCGCCCCGACCTCCGTACGCTCGGGCGCCGGCTCGGAGTTGTAGGAGTTGATCGCCGACGCGGGTCCGGGGGCGCTGAGGACGAGCGCGGTGGCGGCGGCGGTGATCGAGGCGAGCAGAGCGGGGCGTCGCACGTCTTCTTCTCCACTTATGAGGGGGTACGCCAGAAGCTGATCACACCTGACACAGAATGTGAAGATTTGCGGCTAGGGATAGTCGAGGACGTACACCGGTGAGCCGACCCGCGTCGTGTCGGCCGCTTCGCCGACGCCGTTGACGACGTGGTCGATCGTGCCGGCGTCGAGGTTGACCGTCATGATGTGGCGCAGTCTGACGCCCGGCGTCCAGCCCTGTCGCGGTCACGTTGTCGCCGTTGACGACGACGCCGTTGCGGCCGATGTTGGTGTTCCAGCGTTCGGGGTCGGTGAAGCCTTCGACGCCGTGGTCGGCGCGCCACACCCAGGCGTGGTCGATGAGCACGTTGTCGCTGTTGGCCTCCAGCGCGACGCCGGTCTTGCCGACGTGCGGCCCGCCGACGCGGAAGTACACGTCCGAGAGGGTCGTCGGGCGCGCTCGGCCGCTCGCCGTGCGGCTTGCCGACGCGGAGCAGCACCGGCGACTCCTCCAGACCCGCGTCGATCGTGACGCCCGCGACGACGACGCCGGGGACGTCAGCGACGTCCAGCGGGGTCGAGCCGTAGCGGGCGTTGATCTCCTTGAGAACTCTTCTGTTCTCGCTGGGCAGGCTCAGGTCCGTGGGGATGAAGTGGGCTCCGGGCAGCGTGGCCGCTTTGGCCGCATCGCGGCCGATGATCACCACGGTGTCGCCTCGATCCAGGTAGGTGGAGGCCAGGGCCCGGCCCATGCCGTCGGTGCTGCCGCTGATCAAGACCGCGTCCGTAACCCCTGGCGCGACACCCGGGCGCCCCCCGCTCCCGCGCGGCGCCTCTTGCCCCCCGGCAGCGGACGATCGATACTGCCCACTACCGGGGGGAAAGCGCCATGCACCATCACCGTCCACGAGCAGGGAGTGATCGCTGTGGCCCATCCGCACCGCTACGTCCCCTCACGCCGTGACCTGCTGAGGTCCGGCATCTCGCTCGGCGCCGCCACGGGTGTCGCCGGCGTCGGCACCGCCGACGCCTCGACCGCCTGGGTACCGCCGCGCGCCCAGGGCGAGCGCAGCATGGTGAACGTGCCGTTCGAGGGTTTCGAGAACGTCCGGGTCGGGCTCATCGGCCTCGGCAACCGGGGCGGGAGCCAGGACGTGCGCTGGGGCGCCGTCTCCACCGTCACCGCCGTGTGCGACATCCGTCCGGAACGGGTCAGCCGCACCATCGCCCGCATCATGCAGCAGGGCTTCCAGGACGTCGAACCGGTCGGCTACTCCGCGGGCGAGCAGGACTTCCTCAAGCTCGTCCAGCGCGACGACATCGACCTGATCTACATCGCCACCCCGTGGGAATGGCACTACCCGCAGGCTAGGGCGGCCATGGAGCACGGCAAGCACGTCGCCGTCGAGCTGCCGATCTCCCCGCACCTGGACGAGATCTGGAGCCTGGTGCGCACGTCCGAGCGGACCCGCAAGCACTGCATGCTCCTGGAGAACGTCAACTACTTCCGTCCCGAGCTGCAGATGTTCAACATGGTCCAGGCGGGGCTCTTCGGCGACCTGCAGCACGGCTCCGGCGGCTACATCCACGACCTGCGCTGGCCGTACCTGTTCGGCGGCGCCTACCACCCCGAGTACTGGCGGCGGCGCTGGCAGACCCGGATGAACGCCCTGCACTACCCGATGCACGGCCTGGGGCCCGTCTCGGCCGCCATGGGCATCAACCGCGGGGACCGCTTCGACGAGTTGGTCGCCGTGGCCTCCCTGCCCAAAGCGCTGGCCCTGTTCCGCGAGGAGGACCCGCGGGTGGCCCCGGACCACTCGTCCTGGCAGGACAGGCCGTACATCTCGGGCGACCGGCACACCTGCTTCGTCACCACCGTCCGCGGCCGGTTCATCCGGGTCGAGCACGACGTGAACTCCCCCCACCCGTACACCAGGGAGACCACGCTCACCGGCACGCGTGGGTCGATCGAGCTCGACAACGCCCGGGTCTACCTCGAATCGCTCGGCCACAACGACCACACGTGGCGGACCGGCAGCGCCTACACCACCATCCGCCAGCAGTACGACCACTGGTTATGGCCGTTGCTGGAAAGCCTGGCCGACCAATACGGCGGGCACGGCGGCGGCGACTTCGTCTCCATCTTCCGCCTTGTCCAGTTGATGCGGCTCGGCATGACGCCCGACATCGACGTCTACGACTCGGCGGCGTGGTGCTCGGTGATCCCGCTCAGCCACGAGTCGCTGAGGTCCGGCCGCCTGCGCCCGGTCAAGGTGCCCGACTTCACCCGCGGCCACTGGAAGGAGGCCCGCCCCACCTTCGACCGCCCGCAACCGGAGGATCCGCAGCTCAGGGCCGGTTCGACCGCCGGCCGCCGCGCCACCGGGATCATCGAGCCGGGCAGCAGCGAAGCGAACGGGGACGCCGACCCCGCACCGGGCGCCCGCAGCGGCCAGGAAGGCGGCCGACCGGCCCTGGACGGCCAGTGACCGCGATCATCCGGAACTCCCGAGGCTACGGCGAACCGCCCACTCGGGTGGGATCTGCTGCGGGAAGCAGGATTCCCGCAGGTTAACGATCAGTAGAGCGGCGCTCCGTCAGCCGCCCGCGGCGGCCTCATCGGCCCGCTCCGCGGGCGCCAGCTGCACCGTGACGGCGGTCCCGTACAGGCGGGCGGCCTCGAACAGGGTGTTGATGACCTTGGTGACGTGCTCGGTGCGTGAGCCGGGGATCCGTGCCCACCAGGTCCAGGAGGGCGCGTCCCAGTCCATGAACGGCTTGAGCATGGCGACCTGACGATCGAACTCCTCCGACTTCAGACCCCGGTTCGACCGAGCGGTAAGAACCACACCGAGAGTGTCCATGATGCCGTTGTACGCGGCGGCACCGACAGGACCGCCCCGAGCGGTGGGCGATGGGATCTCGGCTGGGCCCGAAAAAGGGCGCGGACCGTCGCGGACCGCGCCCTTCATGATCTTGGCTAGCCGGCCTGTCGCCGGTTGTCGCCGGGCAGTTGCCTGACGTTGGGGGTGGCCCTGGCCATCCATGCGGCGCCAGGCCGTCGTCCAAACGGCCACGTCCTCCTCGCTACCGCCGCAACCGTGGATGAAGGCCGTGACGACCTTCAGCGTCGGCAGCCGGACCGGCTTGTTCGGGTCGAGGGCCTCGCACAAGGTGCTGGCCCCCACCGTCTTGCCTGCGCTAAGAACTGCTAACGCAATGAGGACAGGCGTCGCCAGCAGATGAGCGCGGGCCAGCTTGAGGAAGGCCTCATGGATGTCGGCGCGGACTTCCCGGCGAATGCGCAGCCGGCGGAAGGCGTGCATCAGGGCGAAGGTCTGCTCGACGACCCAGCGTTGTTTGCCGAGGCCGGAGCCGTGTTCGGTGCCGCGGCGGGCGATCAGTGGGCGGATCTGCAGCTCGCGTACGAGGTTTCGGTACTTGTCGTGATCGTAGCCGCGGTCGGCGAGGACGACGTCGGGGCGTTGCCGTGGGCGGCCGCGCTTGCCGCGCACCTTGGGGATGGCGTCCAGGAGTGGGCGGAGCTGGGTGACGTCGTTGCGCGAGCGCGTGGCCGGGATGTTCGCGCAGGAACCGCCGCCCGACTTCGACGTACCGGGTCGGCGTGAGCCCGGCGAACGCCCGGAACTCGTGGCCGAAGTGGGCCTGGTCGAAGTAGCCTGCGCCACCGGCGAGGTCGCCCCAGTCGATCGGTCCGGCGGGGTCGATCGCGAACACGGTGGCGGTGAAGCGGTAGGTGCGGGCCAGCCACTTCGGCGTGACGCCGATGAGCTCCTTGAACCGCTGTGCCAGATGAGTGCTGCTGACACCGGCTGCCACGCTCAGGTCGCCGATCGCCACCGCCCCGCTGGTCGCCGCGATGACGCTGCTCGTATGGCGGACCAGCCCCAGACCGGCGGTCTCGCACAGCCGTCGCATCAGCTCCTCCTCGAGCAGCGTCAGCATCTCGTACGGCCCGGCCGCCGTGGCCAGCCGGCGTCGCAGCTCAGCAATGGCGGGCCGGGGGTTTCATGACCACCGAGCATCGACCAGCCAAGTCACAGCAAGATCAACGCCGTTTGGGGCTCATGACACGTTTCTTACCGGCACCCCTGCTTGGTCGTGGGCGGCCCGGGATGTCAGAGTGCGGGTATGACGCACATGCATGACGAAGATCCAGCGTGTGAGGTCGCCCACGGGGGCGGTCCCGAGAAGGAGAGCGTGCGGACGCTCGTGGCGGTTTTCGCCTCGCCGGTGGCCGGGTTCCTGTTGAAGTTCGGGGCCGACCTGGGGTTCCGTACGGTGCTGGTGGAGCCCGACCCCGAGAGGCGCCTCGACGGGTTCACGGCGGTGACCGAGATCGGCGACCACGTGAACGCCACGGCCGACGTGGTGCTCACCGACCATCACCGCGCGGAGATCGGGCCCGTCCTGCGCGACCTGCTCAAGTCGCCGGCCCGGTGGATCGGCATCATGGGCAGCCCGCGGCACACCGGGCCGCACGTGCGGGCGTTGACCGACCTGGGGGTGCCGCCGGAGGAGATCGCCCGCGTGCACCGGCCCATCGGGCTCAACATCGGCTCCCGTACGCCCGCCGAGATCGCCCTGGCCACCCTCGCCGGCCTCATCGCCGACCGCAACGCCCGCCCCGGCGGCTTCTCCTTCTGAAGGCTACGGGTGGCGCCGCTGCGCGGCGCGGAACTAGGCGTTAGGTGCCCACCAGCCACAGGACGGCTGCGGCCAGGCCCAGCAGTGCGGCGGCCATGACGGGCCACGGCGCGGCCGGGCGCCCGGTGAGCTGCTGCTCCGGCATTCTCACGCTCCGGTACTCCAGGGCGGCGCGGCAACGCGTCGCACGCTGCCACGCCTGTGTCGGGAGACTCGTCCCAGGAGACGTTGCCAGAGCTTGATCGGGTGCGCCGTTGGAACGGCCACGGCCTGCTCGTGCGGGCTCGCCTTCAACCCACCATGTGGCCTCCCCCTCGCGGCCATCGCAGAAGTTGTTTCCCGCGTGAAGCGGAATTCCCGTCCACGGGCGCCGTGCACCGATCAACGGCGCAGAAGAAGCCTCAGAAGTCGCAGGGCCCGAGAGCGGCGGCCGGAATCCGCCGAGAACAGATGGACCAACGCGAGGGTGATCAGCAGCAGCGTGCCAAGCACGGCGAACGTGGTCAGGTTCAACATGATCGTAATGCCGTTTCATGAGGACGAAGAGCCCGCTTTCTTGAGAAGGGGCCCGCCGGCGGCCGGAATGCCGTGGCTCACGACCAGGATGGGGGCCGTACGAGCCCCATTGACGATCTCTGCCAAGCTCTGACATGAATTGACCAAGAAGGACGTCAGCTGACAGCGGGCCGGCAGATTTGACAATTTCTGCCACTCCGCTCGCAACGCGTTGCGATGATCGGAGGCATGACGTGGCGGAGTCCACTCGGCGAGCACGAGGACGCCTTGGTGATCCTCCGTTCTCGCCTGGGAGACCTGTATCTGCAGGCGGGCGAACCGAGCTTTCGTACATTGGCCTCCCAGACGCACGCCATGAGTCACACGACCGCACATGCGGTGATCCGCTGCAAGAAGTTGCCGCGGTGGAACAACCTGGAACTCGTCGTCGAAGCGCTCAACGGCGACGTCCGGACCTTACACGCCCTGTGGCTGGCCGCCCGAGCCGAGCGGAAGGAGCCGGCACCCGCTCCTGAGCCCGATCTCGTGAGCCCTGTGCGGCAGGACGAGGAGCGGCGCTGTCGGCCCACAGTGCGGCTCGGCGACCGCACCCTCGCCGTGGTGAGAGACATCGCCTTCCACCCGGACAAGGATCTGCTGGCCGGCGCGGGTGACGACAAAGCCGTACGCCTGTGGGACGCGACCACGGGACAGGCAGTGGGCGAGCCGCTCACCGGCCACACCGCCGGTGTGTGGGCGCTGGCGTTCCATCCGGACGGCCACCTGCTGGCCAGCGCGGGCTACGACAGAACCGTACGGCTCTGGGATGCCCTGACTCGGCGGCCGGTGCGCGCGCCGCTGACCGACCATCCGGCGGTCCTGCGAGCGCTGGCGTTCCACCCCGACGGACATCTGCTGGCCAGCGCCGGCTACGACGGCACCGTACGCCTGTGGAACACGAGGACCTGGCGGACGGAGGGCGCCCCGCTCACGGCCAGGACCGCCCGGATCGTCGCGGTAGCGTTCCATCCGGACGGGCACCTGCTGGCCTGCGCCGATCGCGACGAGGGTGTGTTCCTGTGGGATGTCTCCACAGGGCAGCAGGTTGGCGGCCCGCTCGTCCCCCACGTCGGTCCCGTCAGAGCAGTCGCCTTCCACCCGGACGGCGTGCTCCTGGCCAGTGCCGGCAACGATTCGGTACAGCTGTGGAAGAGCGATCCGCCGGAGGCCGAGCAGCCACTGCGTCAGCGGATCACCGGCTTGCGGGCTCGTCTGAAGGCCGTACGACGCGAGCGCGACGAGCTGGCGGCGCTGGTCGAACGACTCACCACCGCTGACCGGCCGCGTCTTGCCGAGCGAACTGTCGCCGCCCCCGTCACCAGGCATGTCCTGGCCGGCCACACTCCGCTGCGGGCGGTGGCCTTCCAGCCAGGTGGAGACCTGGTAGCCGCGGGAGGCTACGACACGGTGGTGCGGTTGTGGGACGTCGAGACGGCTCAGTCGACCGGTCGTCCCCTGTTGGGGGCCACCGGTCCTGTCAGAGCGTTGGCGTTCTCCCCTGACGGGACGGTACTGGCCGCCTCCAGCGACGACGGGATGGTGCGGTTGTGGGACACCACCAGCGGACGGCAGGTCGGTGATCCGCTCATCGGGCACAGCGATGCCGTCATGGCGCTGGCCTTCCAACCCGGCGGGAGTCTGCTGGCAACCGCGAGCGACGACAGAACGCTGCGGTTGTGGGATACGGAAACGCGGCAGCCGGTGGGCGGCCCGCTCACCGGCCATACCGCTGACGTCCGGGCAGTGGCCTTCCACCTGGACGGGACATTGCTGGCCAGCGCCGGCAGCGACCACACCGTACGGCTGTGGGAAGTGTCCGGTACCCAAGAGCGGCAGTGACGCCGACGCCGGGCAGTGGGCTGTCCGCAGGTAATCGCCACAGTGGGACGAGCGGCGACGCCCAAGGCTGTTCGCCTTGCGGACATTCGTCCGAAAAGGCTCCCGATGAGAGCTTGACACGTGTCCGAGGGCGGATCATGCTGAGGCCAGCTCGCGTGCGACCGCTGTACGGACGAATGTCCGGTGGTCCCGTCCAGCCTCTGCCCCCCAGCTCAGAGGAGCGCTGAATGAGCAGCACCACCGGGCATTCCCCGGGCGACACCTCCCCCACGACCTCCCTGACGAAGACCTCGATCGCGATCGGGTTCGCGGTGCTGTGCGCCTCGTACATGCTCAACGCGATGGACCGGCAGATCTTCTATCCGCTCCTGCCCGAGATCCGTGCCGAGCTGGGTTTCTCCCTCGAACAGGGCGGGCTGCTCGCCACCGGGTTCACGCTGGGGCTGGCGCTCGCCGGGCCACCGGCCGGTTATCTGGCCGACCGGCTCTCCCGCAAGGCGATCATCCTGGTCAGCGTGCTGGTCTACTCCGTCGGCACGCTCGCGATCCCGCTGGCCGTCGGGTTCGCGGACATGAGCGTCTACCGGCTGGTGTCCGGGATCGGCGAGGGCGTCCAGGCCACCGCTCTGTACGCGGCGATCGGGGCGTTCTTCTTCCACCGGCGTGCGCTGGCGGCGGGCGTCGTGGGGGTGGCGTTCGGGCTGGGCGTGTTCCTCGGGCCGCTCGTCGGGTCCGAGCTCGCCGAGGGCTGGGGGACGTGGCGGGCGCCGTTCTTCGTGTTCGCCGCCGCGGGTCTCCTGATGAGCCTGCTCATCGCGGTCACCGTGTCGCGCAACATGACCGAGGCCGTCACCGGCGCCGCCGCCCCGGCCGCGGGGACGTACGACCACGTGCCGGCGTCCCCGTACAACCGCAACACTCTGGGTGTGGGGATCGCCTGTGCGGTGTCCGGGCTGGTGTTCTACGGGTATCTGGGGCTGTACCCGACCTTCCTTCGCGAAGCGCTCGCTTTCACCGCGGACCAGGCGGCCTTCGCGGTGTCCATGGGCGGTCTGGGCGCCATGATGGCCCTGCCCGCCGGATGGCTCGGCGACCGGATGAACCAGGCCCGCCTCCTCATGCTCGCGATGGTCGCCACCGCCGTCACCGCGTACCTGATGTACCGGGTCGCCACCACGCCCTCGGCGCAGTACGTGCTCTCCTTCCTGATGGGGACGTTCGCCAGCGGCTTCCTGTTCACCAACTGCTCCACGGCCATGCAGCGCGCCGTACGCCCGGAGAGTGTGGGCCGCGGCGCAGGGTTGTTCATGTTCACCTACTACGTCGCCGCCGCGTTCTCCGGGCTGCTGTTCGCCCGCCTGGTGGGCTCACTCGGCTGGGGCGGCGCCGGCCTCTGGCAGCTCACCCTTCTTCCCGTCGTCGGCATCCTCGGTCTGCTCCTGGTCGACCCCTCGAAGATGGTCGTCAAGAGGTGACGGGCAGCAGGCCGCGTTCGGCGAAGACCTTCTTGGCGACGAACGTGGCGTTCAGCGACCGGGGCATGCCGCAGTAGACGGCGGCGTGCAGCAGCGCCTCGACGACCTCCGCGGGGCTGAGGCCCACGTTCAGCGCGGCCTTGATGTGCACCTCCAGCTGGGGTTCGCAGCCGCCGAGCGCGGTCAGCACGCCGAGCGTGACCAGCTGGCGGTCGCGCGGGGGCAGGTTCTCTCGGGCGTACATCTCGCCGTACGCCCAGGAGACGATCTGGTTACCGAGTGCGGGAGAGACGTCGCCCAGGGAGTCGATGACCTGCTGCCCGGTCTCGCCGTTGACCTGCTGGAGCAGTTCCAGTCCGCGTTCGTAGGTTTCGTCGGCGTTCATGTGTCCTCCAGGAGGCGCTCGTAGTGGTCGATCTTGTCGTCCAGCGCGCGGCCGCTGACCTGCAGGCCGTGGATCCGCCGGTGGAGGCGGACGCGATGCTCGCGGAGCATGGCCAGCCGGTCGGCGGTGGTGGCCGCGCCGCCGCGGCGCAGCTCGGCGAAGCGCTGCATGTCGGCGATCGACATGCCGGTGTCGCGCAGGCGCAGCAGGAAGTCGATCCAGTTCATGTCGGCGGCGGCGTACCGGCGCCTTCCGGACGTGGACCTGCCGACGGGGCTGATCAGCCCGGCCTTCTCGTAGTAGCGGAGGGTGTCGGGGGACAGCCCCGTCCGTTCCGCCACTTCGGTGATGCTGAGCGTTTCCGCTGGTAGCGGCGTGGCGCTGGTCATGGGAAGAACAGTAGGAGTTGGAGTGCACTCCACCGCAAACCGGCCTCAACGGGAGCGCGGTGCGGACGGGGGCAGGGCCGCGAGGTCGGTGACGGCGTCGGGCACGCCGGTGCGAGGGCCTGGCGGTAGAGGTCGGCGGGGTGGGGCGCCGATCGGGGTGCGCCGACCGTCGGCCAGGCGGGGCCTGGGACAGGGAACGGGACGGCGTCGCGCAGGGCGTGGGGGAAGGCGGCGAACTCGAAGGCGATCAGGCGGGCGTCGGGATCGTCCGCGGGGAGGAGGACGTTGCCGGCCTCCAGGTCGCCGTCGCTGAGCACCAGGAACGGCGACCGGGCTGAGGCGGCCGGACGACTCAGCGGCCGGGCACCCCGGCGGTGTCGTGGACGCGGGCGAGGCTGCCGAAGCGGCGGACGGCCTGGTAGTACGACCAGGCGATGCCGCGGCAGGTCGCCTCTCGGACTCCCTTGACGCGGGCGCAGACGGCGCGCATGTCGAAGAGGAAGGCGCTGTCGACGCGCGCCTTGTGCTCGGCGAACCGGCCCACGTTCCGGTAGTTGCGGTACCCGAAGTCGTGCCGGCGGCAGGGCATGCGGAAGTCGAAGGTGAGCGGCATGTCGAGGCTGCCGGAGCACAGGTCGCTGGTCCAGTCGAAGCCGAAGTCGGTGAGGGCGGCCCGCTGTTGCCAGGCGGCGCGCCACTTGATGGCGCTGGAGGTGGTGGGCTGGGTCAGCACCGCCAGCGCGGCGAGCTTCTGCTCCATCGTCACCACCCGCGCCTGCGACCCGGTCGCGTGGGCGGGCGGCGCGATGACGGCCGTGGTGATCAGAGCGGCGGAGGCCAGCGCGGCGCGGGATCGTCCCACCATGAGAAACCTGCTTCGTGTGCCGGGAACCTGTCTCGGCCAGCTTTGCCCGCCTCCCCCGCCACACGGTCGAATGCCGCGTAATGCCGGAGCAGGTGTCCTCCAACGATTTCGTCTCAGGGCCAGGCGAAGGCCAGGACGACCCCACCGGGCGCTTCCTCAAGACGGGGCTGGTGCTGATGGCGGGCGCCATGGTCGGGTTCCTGGCGCCGCTGGCGCTGTTCTTCACCGACATGTTCCCCGGCGGGCCGCCCACCTTGGAGGCTCAGTACATCCTCAAGGACATCGTGCTGGCCACCGCGGCCATGGTGATCGCCGCCCGCGCCCTCGGCGCCCGGATGGTGGCGGCCCGTGAAGCCGTGTAGAGCCCGCCGCGAGGCCCGCTCCTCAGAGCAGGGTCTCGCGGCGGTTCGCGGCCTCCTCCCGGAGGTCGGCGAGGAACGCGCCGGTGTGGCCGTGCGGCCGTGGGTCGCCGGTGTGCCGGCCGTAGAGGATCCAGCAGCTGTGGATGCCCGACAGGAGGTTCTCCACCAGGTCGGGGGC
>NZ_SMKQ01000120.1 GCF_004348995.1 Nonomuraea terrae | reverse complement strand
AACTTCGCCGCCACCGACCTGCTCAACCAGCTGGCCGCCACCGGCGCCGACCTGCTGGTGCGCTGCAAGTCCGGCCGGAACCTGCCCGCCGTGGCCCGCTGCCGGGACGGCTCCACCCTGGCCCGGCTCGGCGCGCTGACCGTCCGCGTCATCGACGCCGAGATCACCATCCGCACCGCGGCGGGCACCCGGACCGGCCGCTACCGGCTGCTGACCACCCTCACCCACGCCACCGCCCACCCGGCGGCGGACCTCATCCGGCTCTACCACGAGCGCTGGGAGATCGAGACCGCCTACGCGGAGCCGAAGTCCACGATCCTGGACGGGCGCGTCCTGCGCTCGCGCACCCCTGATGGCATCGAGCAGGAGGTCTGGGCCCTGCTGACCGCCTACCAGGTCCTGCGAACCGCGATGACCGACGCCACCGACAGCATCCCGGGCACCGACCCGGACCGGGCCGGCTTCACCACCGCCCTGGCCGCCGCCCGTGACCAGCTCATCCTGGCCGCCGGCGTCATCACCGGCACCGACATCGACCTGATCGGCACCATCGGCCGTCACGTGCTGGCCCACCTCCTTCCCGCCCGGCGAGTCCGCACCAAAGACCGCATCGTCAAACGCGCGATCTCCAAATACAACGCCCGCGGACCCGCCATCGATCGGACCACCTACAAAGCCACCATCAGCGTCAACATGATCAGCAGCCCTTGACACCGATGCCCCGGCCTTAACTGAACGGCGTTGTGTCTAGAGCTCAACCCTCTCACGCCGGGTCGTCCGCAGGGTCAGCACGGCGAACGTCACGGTCAGGAAGAACAGCGCCACGCCCATCGCGGAGGCGTACCCGACTCTCTGGTAGGAGAAGGCGGTGTTGTAGATGGTGACCGGCAGGATGGTCGTGGCGCCGTCCGGCTCGCCCTTGTCGCCCGCCAGCACCTGGATCAGCGCGAAGCCGTCGAGGGCGGCGATGCCCAGGTAGATCCAGCCGACCTGGACGGTGTCGCGCAGCAGCGGCAGCGTGATCGAGAAGAACAGCCGGACGCGGCCGGCACCGTCGAGGGCCGCCGCCTCGAAGTAGTCCTTGGGGATGGCGGCCATGCCGGCCGAGAAGAGCACCACGTAGAAGCCGACGCCCTGCCAGACCATGACGGCGATGACGGACCACAGGGCGAGGCTCGGCTCGATGAGCCAGCCGACCGGCTCGATGCCGAGCCGGGCCAGCACGCCGTTGATCACGCCGACCTCGTCGGGCCGGTAGATGGCCTGGAACAGCACCCCGACGACGGCGACGGCGAGCACCTGGGGGAAGAAGAACACCACCCGGTAGAACCGGGAACCCCACAGGCCGCGCATGCCGTCGCCGCCGGGTCCGCCGCCGAGGTTCAGCAGGAAGGCCAGGAAGAGCGCGATGGCGATGGTGACGACGGGCAACGTCAGCAGCATGATCCCGTGGTTGCGCAGGGCCTGCCAGAACACCGCGTCGCCGAGCAGCCGGCCGAAGTTGTCCAGCCCGACGTGGGTCACGACCGAGCTGTAGCCGTTCCAGCTGGTCAGGGAGAGCTGGAACGCCTGGACGTACGGGCTGATGACGAAGACCGTGTACAGCATGAGGGGGACGGCCAGGAACGTGGCCACGAACCCGTACGTGCGCCACCGCCGCATGGGCTACCGGCTCCGCGTCTGCTTGGGGACCGATGCGTCGTTCTTGATGGCGTCGGCCTTCTCCTGCAGGTCGGCGCAGAAGCGTTCCGGGGTGATGCGTCCGGCCATGACCGCGTTGGTCTGCGCCGTGCCGTAGTCGAAGAGCTCCTTGTACCAGCCTTCGAACCTGGCCTCGGTGATGATGTTCGCGCCGGCGCTGTCCTGGGCCCTGGCCGCGCTCATCAGGCCGGCGGGCTTGTCCTTGGCCATCTCGTTCTCGATCCAGGAGCCGACCGGGTAGAAGAGCACCTCGTTGCGCAGGTGTTTGATCTGGGTCTGGGTGTGATCGAGGCCGAAGTGCGATTTTTCGCCATATTTGGCCTGGATCTCCGTCCAGGCGGTGACCGCCTGCTTGACCGGCTCGGCGTTCCAGGCGCCCTCCGCCAGGTTGTCGATGTCGATGATGACCTGGTTGCCGCCGATCTTGGCGGCGGTGTAGAGGAGGTTCCAGAGCTGGTAGTACGGGCCCTTCTGCCCCGGATACGCGAAGAGCGCGATGCCCTCCTTCTTCGCCTGCTCCCCCAGCGCCGTGAACTCCGCCCAGGTCGTCGGCACCGCCCACCCCATCGAGGCGAAGAGCGCGGCGTCGTACCAGAGCGCCCGGTGCGACACGGTGTAGTTGAGGACGAGGTCCTTGCCGTCGATCTTGGCGTTGTCGATCACCGCGGGCGTGATGGTGTCGCGCACCCGCCTGGCGGGGTCGTCGATGGAGGGCGCGTCGAACAGCGGGGTCAGGTGGGCCAGGTGGTTCTCGGCGGCCAGCGCGGCCAGGTCCATCGACTCGGGCCCGGAGTTGTTCCCGCAACGTACGAATCGCGGCCGACACCCGTCAAGGGGTGGCCGCCGAGACGTGACCGGGCCGTGATGCTTTGCGCAGAACGATGTTCTGGACGGAGAGTGGGGCGCATGATTGTCGAGTACGCGGACCGCGTGTGGCGCGGCGAATCGGACGACAGCATCGTGGACGCCGGTGAGAGCGGCAAGGGCGTCCACACGATCGCGGACGGTGTGGGCTGGTGGCCCGGATTCGGAAATGTCATCACCTTCGAGACCGAAGGCGAGCTGGTGTTGTTCGACACCAGCAGCCCGTTCTCGGCGGCGCAGTTGCACGAGGACGTCCGGGCCTGGACCCGGGCGCCACTGACGACGGCGTTCTACTCGCATGGGCACATCGACCATGTCTTCGGGACGGGACCGTTCGAGGAGTCGGGGCCGCGGGCCACGATTTATGCCCACAAAGCGGTCGTGGACCGGTTCGAGCGATATTTGTTGACCAATGGCTATAACGCGGTGATCAACCAGCGGCAGTTCCAGGCCCCGAACCTGCGCTGGCCGTCCTGCTACCGTCACCCCGACGTCACCTACACCGACGCGCTCACCGTGCGGCGCGGCGGGCTGACGTTCGACCTGCTGCACGCCAAGGGCGAGACCGACGACGCGACCATCGGCTACGTGCGCGAGCACAGGCTGCTGCTGCCCGGCGACCTGTTCATCTGGGTGACGCCCAACTGCGGGAACCCGCAGAAGGTGCAGCGTTATCCGCGGGAATGGGTGCACGCGTTGCAGCGGATGGCCGCCATGGACGCCGAGATCATGCTCCCCAGCCACGGCGCCCCGATCTTCGGCCGCGACCGCATCCGGCAGGCGCTGCTGGAAACCGCGGAATGGCTGGACTCGCTCGTGACGCAGACGCTGGACCTGCTCAACGCGGGCGCGCGGCTCGACGAGATCGTCCATTCCGTGAGACCCCCCGCTCACCTGGCCGACCGCCCCTACCTGCGGGCCCGCTACGACGAGCCGGAGTTCGTCGTACGGAATCTGTGGCGTCTGTACGGCGGCTGGTACGACGGGAACCCGGCCGATCTCAAGCCCGCACCCGACGCCGTGGTGGCGAGATCGGTGGCCGAGCTCGCGGGCGGCGCGGCGGCCCTCGCGGACGCCGCGCTGAAGGCCCTGTCGGGCGGCGACGAACGGCTGGCCGGCCACCTGGCGGAGATGGCCGCCCTGGCGGCTCCGGACGACCCGGGCGTGCACCGCGTACGCGCCGAGGTCTTCTCCGCCCGCGCGGCCGGCGAGCTGTCGCTCATGGCGAAGGGTGTCTTCTCCTGGGCCGCCGCCGAGTCGAAGCGCCGCTCATGACACCTGGAAGAACGGGCGAGCCGGCCGACTACCTGATACAGCTCTTGCCGTGACGGCCCGGCAACCCCCCGAATCATGGGAGCCGTCCGTGGTCAGTCCTTCCACCATTCCGGGCGCGGTGGGGGGCTGATCTGTGGCAGGGAGTCGGCGGGTACGTCATCGGGCGCGAGGATGTCGAGCGTGACGGCGTCGGAGGCGGTCCTGTTCACGTTCTCGACGGTCCAGTCGTCCCCGACGTGCCGCGGCTCGACGTGGTAACCATGTCCGCTGCCGTCCGGCTTCAGCCACATCACCACGTAGTCGATCCTCATCCCGGCGCGTTCCATGTCCGCCCTGACGCGGGCGACCGGCTTGCCCCGGGGCTTGTAGCCCGCGAGCACGCCGCCGTCCGGGTCGAACTCGACCTGTACCGGCCCGGCGTAGCGCTCCCCCGGCGCCGCGGGCCTGCCGATGCCGAAGACGACCTTCCCGGTGAAGCCGACCGGCATGGAGACCTTGCCGCACCAGGCGGAGGTGCAGCCGTCCATCCGCGTGGAGACCGTCACCCCGGTGCCGGGCGGGAAGTCCCCGTCCGTGATCGGGCCGACCAGTCTGCCGACGTCACCGGGCGCCACCGGGGCCTTGCGGACCTCCGCGTCCAGCCCGACGGCACGGAACGCCTCGGTGAACTCCTCCGCTTCTGCCTCGGGGTCGTTGATCACGACCTCGATGAAGTCCTCGCCGGACTTGAGCGAGACGGCGGCGTTGGCGTACTCGGTGGCGGGGCCGCCGAACGGGGACCAGACGACGAGCGCGGCGGCCAGGGCGGCGGCCACCACCCCGAGCCCGGCACTCCGCCGTGCCCGGACCCGCCTCCGCACGGGCTCGCGCGCCTCCTCCTTGATCGACTCCATGAGCGCCCGCGCCCCCGCGCCGGACGCCTGCCCCACGGGCTCCCCGGCCAGGTCCTCGTCGCGTACGCGGGCGAGATCGGCGATGTTCACGGCTGGCTCCCTTCGAACGCGACGGTGTGCGAGTGATCGATCCCGGCTCCGGCAAGGCCACGGGCGAACCGCCTGCGGGCGCGAAAAAGCCGGACTCTTACCACGTTGCTGGAAACGCCGAGGACTTTGGCGATCTGTCCGGGGCTCAGCCGCTCCCAGGCGACCAGGGCGAGCAACTCCCTGTCATCCCCGGGCAGGGCGCGGAATACCTGGCCCATCGCGGTGAAGTCCGCGCCGGTCGGCTCGGCGGCGAGCGGCGTGGCGGCCAGCTCCGCGCGCAGGGCGGCGGTGCGGCGCGCGTGCCGCAGCTCGCCGCGCCGGTGGTTCGCCAACACCTTCCTGGCCACGCCGTAGAGCCACAACCTGGCCTCGTCGCCCTTCGGGACCTCCTCGATCCGGCGCCAGGCGATCAAGAAGGTCTCGGCCACGACGTCGGCCGCGTCGTCCGGGTCCGGACAGCGGCGCAACGCGTACCCGAGGAGTAACCGGTACGAGGAGGCGTAGATCTCCTCGAACCGGCTTTCTGGGTCGACTCCCACATGGGCTCCTTAATCCGATGCGACGCTAAGCCCATGTCCGTAATGTCGGTGGCATTACGGGTTGAGGAGGGAGCATTTTCGGATGGCCGGCGATCGCATCATCGGAGTAGGCGTGGTGCTCACCCAGGCGGACGGGCGGATCCTGCTGGGCGAGCGGATCAAGGCCGGTGAGCAGCCGTCGTGGTGCCTGCCGGGCGGGGCGGTGGAGCCCGGGGAGACGTTCGAGGAGGCGGCCGTCCGGGAGCTGGCCGAGGAGACGGGCGTGCGCGACGGCGGTCCGCCACGGGTGACGGCCGTGGTGCTGGACCATCCCGGGGGCGCGGTGCGGGTGACGGCGGCGGTGAGCGTGGCCGCGGGCGCGACGGACCCGGTGGTGACGGAGCCGCACGTGTTCCGGTCGTGGCGCTGGTTCGCGCCGGACGACCTGCCCGAGCCGCTGTTCCCGGCCACCGCCCGCGTCCTCACGGCGCGGGACGACGGCGGCCGCTACCCCACGATGCCGGTTGGTTGACCAGCCTGGGCCGGTCAGGACGGTGGTGGCCGCGCGAACACCCGTGCCGCCTCCGGCAGCCCTGCCGGAGGCGGCGAGGTCGCATCACGCGACGGCGGTCCCCTCAAGCTCGACCATCAGGTCGGGGATCGCCAGCCGGGCCACCCCGAGCATCGTGGTGGACGGTGCCACCCCGGCGGCGCCCAACCGCGACGCCAGCACGCCGTAGTGCTCGAAGAGCCGATCGACGTCGGTGGTGTAGACGTTGAGCCGGACGAGGTTCGCGAGGGACATGCCGGCCTCGGCGAGCACGGCCTCCAGGTTGTCGAGGCTCAGCGCCAACTGCGCCGCCATGTCATCGGCATGCTGGGGCTTGCCGTCGCCGCTCATCGCGGTCTGCCCGGCGCAGTACAGGGTGCGGGTGTGCCCGGAGACGAGCGCCCCCTGGTCGTATCCCATCTCCACCGACCACGCCCACGGGTTGACCGCCGTTCGCTCCATTGCCATATCGGCTCCCTTCGATTCGTCGACCTTGCTTACGTGCATCGGCTCGGTAGCCACCGACTTTTCGCCGCGTTGACAAGCCTCCCGGCAAATCACGACATCCTGTGTCGTGTATTTCGGTAAGGTCGCCGTATGCGCGCCGACCGGTTGGTCTCGCTGGTGCTGTTGCTGCGGCAGCACGGTCGGTTGTCAGCGGCGGAGCTGGCCCGCGAGCTGGAGGTCTCCACCCGTACCGTGCTGCGCGACATCGAGGCGCTGTCGGCAGCCGGCGTCCCGGTCTACGCCGAACGCGGCCGGCACGGCGGTTTCGCGTTGTTGCCCGGTTTCCGGACGGAGCTCACCGGGCTCAACCACGACGAGGCCCTCGCCCTGCTGGTCGCCGGGTCGCGGCGCGGCGCGCAGGCCTTCGGCCTCGGCTCGGCGCTCGCTTCGGCGATGCTCAAGGTGGTTGACGCGCTGCCCGAAAGCTATCGGGACACCGCAGCCGGCGCGGCCGAGCGACTGCTCATCGACCCGGAGACCGATCTCCTGTCACGTCGGCTGGTCGCCGAGGAGGTGCCTGACGCCATCGTGGCCGAGGTCCTGCGCGCGGTGTTCGCCGGACACAAGCTGCGCATCCACTACGCGGCTGTGAACCAGGCCCCGAAGTGGCGCACGGTGGATCCGATCGGCCTGGTCACCGTGCGCGACCGGGGCTACTTGTTGGCCACGCGGTCTGGCGCGGACCGCACCTACCGGCTGTCCCGGGTCCTGGCCGCCGAGGAACTCGCCGAACCCGCACAGCGACCGGACCGGGTCGATCTGGACCGGGCCTGGCAGGAACGCAGCACCCGGTTTCGGACCGGCGGCGACCAAGTCACCGTGCTGGTACGGGTGCACCCGGCGCGGCGGGAGGACCTGGTGGGCACCGCACTGGCCGTCCGCGCCGAAGAAGCCGACTCGGACGGCTGGCTGCGGCTGGAGGTGACCTTCCAGGATCCGAGACACGCCGAATGGGCGCTGTGGCAGCTCGCCACGAACGCGGAAGCCCTGGCCCCGCAGTGGTTGCGCGGCTCGCTGCGCGACCGCGCCACCGCGATCGCCGCCCGCTACGGAGTGTCGTCCTGAGAGTTGTCGTCCTCCGCGGGCCGGTCAGGCGAAGTGGGCGCGGGTTTCGGCGAAGGCCTGGTCGGTTCCCTCCAGGGCCTTGGCGACGTCCTCCTCGGCGTGGGCGGCCGACATGAACCAGTTGTGCCACGGGTGGACGTAGACGCCGTGCCGCAGGCAGGCGTCGCTCCAGTACATGGCCACCGACAGGTCGGCGTCGCCGTCGAAGCTGAGCCAGGGGACCGTCACCGGGCCCGTCTGGTTGACGACGAAGCCGTGCGCCTTGCCCTGGGCGTACAGGCCCTCGCGGAGCTGGGTGCCGGTGCGGTGCATGGCGGCGATGCCGTCGGTGTCGCGCAGGGTCTCGATGGTGGCCTTGGCCGCGGCCATCGCCACCGCCGAGAACCAGAACGACCCCGTCGAGTACAGCGTCTGGGCGGCCCCGCGCAGCGCGTCGGTGCCCGTGACGGCGGCGATCGGGTAGCCGTTCGCCATGGCCTTCGACCAGGCCGTCAGGTCGGGCCGCACGCCGTACGGCTCCCACGACCCGCGCAGGTCGACGCGGAACCCGGCGCGCACGTCGTCGATCACCAGCGCGGCGCCGATCCGGTCGGCCAGCGCCCGCGCGCCGCGCGCGAAGGCGGGCTCCACCAGCTCCTGGTCCTCGAACGAGTCGTGTTTGAACGGCGTGACGATGATCGCCGCCACGTCGCCCTCGGCGGTCGCCGCCGCGGCCTCCAGCGACTCCAGCGAGTTGTAGCCGAACTCCACCAGGTCGGCCCGCTCGTTCGGCGTCGTGCCCGACAGGGAGGGCGTGCACCACGGGTCGGCCCCGTGGTAGGCCCCGTGCGCCCGCAGCACCTTGGTGCGCCCCGTGGCGGCCCTGGCGACCATGAGCGCCTGGGTGGTGGCGTCGGTGCCGTTCTTGGAGAACATCGCCCAGTCGGCGCTCGGCACGGTGTCCACCAGCAGCTCCGCCAGCTGCACCATGATCGGCCCCGGGCCGTTGAGGCAGTCGCCGAGCGCGGCCTGTCGGGCGGCGGCCTCCTCCACGCGCGGGTGCCGGTGCCCGAGGACGACGGGGCCCCAGCTGCACATGAAGTCGATGTACTCGCGGCCGTCCACGTCCCACTGGCGGCAGCCTTCGCCGCGGGCGAAGAACTGCGGGTAGCCGGGGGCGAAGAGGGCGGCGTTGAGGTGGCCGTACATGCCGCCGGGGACGACCTTCGAGGCGCGGCGGCGGAGGTCAGCGTCGTTCATGGGGGTCCTTCAGAGGAGGCTGAGGGTGGAGGCGAGGTCGGTGAGTCCGGCGTCGGAGCCGAGTCCGGTCGCGACGCGGGCGGCGGCGGCCGTGCCCCAGCGGGCGGCGACCGGCACGTCCTGCCCGTGCAGCAGCCCGGTGAGGAACCCGGCGCAGTACGCGTCGCCGCAGCCGGTCGTGTCGGCGACCTCGGTCTTGATGGCGGGCACCCGCTCGGTCATCTCGCCGGTCACGACGAGGCTGCCGGCCTCGCCGAGGGTGACGAGCACGCCGCGCGGCCCGTCGGCCAGCAGGGCGCGGGCGGCCGCCACCGGGTCGGCGGCGCCGGTCATGAGCAGGGCCTGCGCCTCGTTGGGCAGCACGTAGTCGACGTGCGGGAGGAACGCCCTGGCCAGGCCCAGCAGGTCGGGCATCTCCGACAGCAAATCCATCGTGACGATCGTGCCGGACGCCCGTAACTCGTCGAGCAGCTCGAAGAACGCCGGGTCGCCCAGACCGAAGGTGACGTCCATGCCGCCCAGGTGCACCGCGCGGGCCGCGCGCAGCACGCCGGCGTCGAGGTCGGCGTACGTCAAGGACAGGTTGGCGCCGGGCACGTGGAAGCTGGGCCGCCCACCGTCGCGCCGGATGGGCAGGATCGACGCGGACGTCTGCTCGCCCGCCCTGCGGACCAGGTGGGAGACGTCCACGCCGCGCTTGGTGAGGAGCGCCAGCAGGAAGTCGCCCAGCTCGTCGTCACCGACCGCGCCCATGGTGACCACGTCGTTGCCCAGCTTGACCAGGTCGACGGCCGTCCCGGCGGCGGCGCCCGCGGCGGTGATGCGGATCTGGTCGACCAGCACGGTGTCCTGGTTCTCGGGGATGTACGAGACGGGCCGGGCGAGGATGTCGACGATGTGCACGCCGACGGTGACGACGGTCATAGGACAAAGAGACAGACGCTCGGATGAAAAGTCAACAACTAAGATCAATTGCTGCTTTCCAGGTGTTACATTCCACCGCATGAGCCTGCGCGAGCAGTTGTGCGAGTACGGACGCCGCGCCGTCGAGCTCGGCCTGGTCATCGGCACGTCAGGCAACCTCAGCGTGCGCGACGCCGACCGCGTCGCGGTGACGCCGTCGGGAGCCGCGCTCGACCGGCTGACGCCCGAGATGTGCCCGATCGTGGACATGGCGGGCCGGCTCGTGGCGGGCGACCTGCGTCCGTCCAGCGAGACCCCCATGCATCTGGCGATCTACGAGACCACCGACGCGCGGGCGGTCGTGCACACCCACTCGGTGTTCGGGACGGTCGTGGCCACGACGATGGCCGAGCTGCCGCCCGTGCACTACAACGCGCTGATGCTGGGCGGCATGGACGGGGTCGTCAAGGTCGCCGAGTACGCCACGTACGGCACCCCCGAGCTGGCCGCGAACGTGCGGGCCGCGCTGGAGGGCCGGCGGGCCGCGCTGATGGCCAACCACGGCGGGGTGACCGTCGGCGCGACCCTGGAGGAGGCGTTCGAGGCCACCCGCCTGCTGGAGTGGCTGTGCGAGGTGTACGTCCGGGGGCTCGGCGTCGGCAGACCGGCGATCCTGACGAAGGAGCAGCTCGCCGCCGTCGTCGAGCGGACGCTGAACCCGCCGGACTTCCCCCGCCTATGACGCGAGGGCGGCCTTCTCGGCCAGCCCGAGCGGCAGCCCGCCCGACCCGGCGATCCGGTCGTGGAACTCCTTCAGCGACCCCTGGAACGACTGCCGGATGCGGTCGATCTCGATGGCGCCCGTGAGGTACGAGGGCGCCTGCGTGGGCCAGGCGCAGTAGCGGTTGACCTCGCCCTGCGCGGTGCCCGGCGACAGCGACGCCTTGGTGGCCATGAACGTCTCGGCCTCCTCGATCGGCATGTCCTCGCAGTGCAGGGCGGTGTCCACGACGATGCGGGCGGCGCGGAAGATCCGGCAGTCGAGGTGGGCCAGCTCGGTGGCCGGGGTGTCGAAGTAGCCCTGCTCGTGCAGCATCTTCTCGACGTACAGGGCCCAGCCCTCGGTGAAGTACGGCGTCCTGAAGACCTTCCGGACGGTACGCGGGTTGCCCGCCATGTACGACAGGTGCCAGTGGTGGCCGGGGTAGGCCTCGTGCACGCTGATCGAGGGCATCTGGGCCCGCGAGTTGGTGCGCAGGCGCTGGCGTACCTGCTCGGGGGTGAAGTCGTCGGGGGTGTAGGGGACGAAGAAGATGCCCGTGCGCGAGGCGCTCAGCGGCGGCGGCGACAGGTAGTGGGCGACCGACAGGACCGGGCGGGTGTACTCGGCCGAGGGCAGCACGTGGCACTCCTCGCCGTCGGCGAACGTGACCAGGTCCCGCTCGCGGACGAACGCGCGGGCGCGCTGGGTCTCGGCGTCGTACTCCTCGCGCATGGCCTCAAGGGTCGGCGGGTGGTCGTCCATGAGCGACTCCATGGCCGCCCGCCAGTCCTCGGTGCCGTTGACCTTGATCGCCACCTCCCGCATGCGCGCGTCGAGCTCGGCCCAGGCGGCCTTGCCCTTGTCGTGCAGCTCGGCGGCGCCGTAGCCGAGCATCTCGCGCTCGCGCAGCAGGGTGGAGTAGAGCTGCTCGCCCATGCGCCAGGTGCCGCCGCACTCGAAGCCCTCGAGGAACGTCACCAGCTCGTCGAACGCCCGCGCGGCCGGCTCGGCGGCCTCGGCGATCCGGGCCCGCAGGCCCTCGTCGCGGACCATGGACGGGATCGTGCGGGTCAGGAAGTTACGGCCGGTACGGGCCTGGCCGAGGCCCCGCTTGACCAGCAGCGGCGCGGCCAGGCCGGGGTCGAGGTTGGCGCGGCAGGCGGCCAGCACGCCGGGCACCTCGGCCAGCCGCAGCAGCGCCGACTCCACCAGCTCGGGCTCGGGCTTCAGGCGGCGCTGGAACGGCGCGTACATCGAGTTGAAGATCGGCCCGAGGTAGACGCTCGGGTCACGGCGCCACTCGGGCCACGCGGCGAGCGCGATGGAGCCGCGCAGCTGCGACAGGACGAGGTCTCTGTCGATCGCGTCGTCCAGGGTGGGGGCCTCCAGGGCCGACAGTCGTTCGAGCCAGCGGGTCTCTTCGCGTTCGCGGTCGGCCCAGGCGGAGGCGGAGAAATCGCCGAGCGTGTGATCGTAGCCCTCGGCGCCCAGGGAGCTTGCGGCAACGGGGCGGTCGGAAAAGTACCACTTGAGAAACTCGTCCACCGATGCACCATATCCTGATGAAATGCCCCTGCAGATCACCGGCGCGCTAGGCGATCCTGACCTCATCCGGCTCCCCTGGGACGTCCCGCTGGAAGACTGGCCCGAGCACCACCTCGTCGATCTGCCACGCGGCATCTCCCGCCATGTGGTGCGCTTCGCCCGGCTGTCCGGCAAGGTCTACGCGATCAAGGAGATCAGCGAGCGGTACGCCAAGCGCGAGTACCAGCTCCTGTGGGACCTGGCCCGGCTGGACGCCCCCGCCGTGGAGCCGGTCGCGTACGTCACCGGCCGCGAGAACGGGCTGGACGCGGCGCTGGTCACCCGGCACCTGCAGTTCTCCCTCCCCTACCGCGCGGTCATGTCGGGCACCCTGCGCCCCGACACCCTCACCCGCCTGCTGGACGCCCTGGCCGTGCTGCTGGTGCGGCTGCACCTGAACGGCTTCTACTGGGGCGACTGCTCGCTGTCGAACACGCTCTTCCGCAGGGACGCGGGGGCGTTCGCGGCGCACCTGGTGGACGCCGAGACCGGCGAGATGCATGCGATGATCAGCGAGGGCCAGCGCCGGGCGGACATCGAGACGGCGCAGACGAACCTGTTCGGCGAGTTGCTCGACCTGGAGGCCGGCGGGCTGCTGCACCCGTCGATCGACCCCATGGAGACCGCGGAGGACGCCGTCGCCCGCTACCACCGCCTGTGGAGCGAGATCAACGAGAGCGAGATCATCGACGAGGTCGACTGGCACCGCGTCGAGCAGCGCATCAGGCGGCTCAACGTGCTCGGCTTCGACGTGGCCGAGATGATGGTGCGGCGCAAGGTCGGCACCGGGCGGCTCATCGTCCGGCCCAAGGTCGTCGACGCCGGCCACCACCAGCGGCGGCTGCTCCGGCTGACCGGGCTCGACGCGGAGGAGAACCAGGCGCGGCGGATGCTCAACGACCTCGACGGGTTCCGGGTGGCCAAGGGCCTGCGGCACGAGGACGAGGCCGTCGTGGCGCACCGGTGGCTGGCGGAGGTGTTCCAGCCGACGGTCGAGGCCATCCCGGCCGAGTTGCGCGGCAAGCTCGACCCGGCGCAGCTCTTCCACGAGATCCTCGACCACCGGTGGTACCTGTCGGAGGAGGCGGGCGCCGACGTGGGCCTGGCCTCCGCGGTGAAGTCGTACGTGGCGAACGTGCTGGTCCACAAGCCCGACGAGAGGGCGTTGCTGCCGAACGACGCCTCGGAGTAGTCATCGCGACCTGGCCTGGAACGCCCGGCGTTAGGCGTCGTGCCCAGGATGTCGACGCATCAGATCACCCAGAGTTACGCGCTGCCACCGGACTGATTACTCATAAGTGAGAATTCTTCGCATATCGCACACTTATCCATAGCAGAGGTGTTTTTCTACGCCTTAGCCGTATAAAAAAGCAACACCAGCGTTCTGGCCACATCAGGTGCAATTTCCTCCCTCTACGCTGTCCCCGTTCCGTACGGGAGAGGGAGGAGACGTGCTCGGAGTCGACAGCTGCCTGGCAGAGGTCATGGCCATACCGGGGGCGTTGGACGCCATGCTGGTGGACCACACCAGCGGCATGGCGGTGGCGTTCAGCAACTCCTCGGGCATGGACGCCGATCGGTCCGCCGCCGCCCTGACCGAGGCCCTGCGCGCCACGACCGACGGCCTGGCGCGCACGTGCCCGGGCGACGTCGTACGCATCGACGACATGCTGGTCACCACGGACAAGGGCCACCACCTGCTGCGGCTGATGGAGACCGTCTTCGAAGGCCCACTCGTCCTGTATGTACGCCTTGACCTGGACCGATCGAACATCGCGCTGGCGCGGCACCGGCTCCAGTCCATCTCAAGCCGCTTGACGACGTGACCCATGACGCAGCTGGACACACTCCTCGCCTCGCTCGCGCGCGAGCACTCCACGGGCGCGCTGCGGATCGGCAGGAACGGCACCGTCTACCTGGACGACGGCCGCGTGACGTACATGGAGTGCGCCCATACGCCCGGCGTCGAGCGGCTGCTGGCGACGCGCGGCCTGATGAGCGAGACGAAGTTGCGCGCCCTGCAGGCCGAGGGCGGCTGCGAGCGGCTGCTCGCCGACGGGCCCGTCACGGCCGGCGAACTGCAGTACGCGGTGCTCTCGGTGGTGCTGGACGCCGCCTTCTTCCTGCTGCCGGCCACCGGGTCCCGGCCGAAGTTCCGGCCCGGGGAACGGCACTGGCTGGGCGGGCAGTGGTTCTTCGACGTGGCGGGGCTGGTGCGGGAGTGCGCGCGACGGCGGGCGCAACTGGCCCAGACCTGGCCGTCCGCGGATGTGGACACCCTGCCCGTACGCCCGTCGCCGCGGCTGCCCGGGCACGGCGTGACGCTGAGCCGGATCCAGTGGGAGGTCGTCGTCCGCTCCGACGGCAAGGCGACGCCGATGGAGCTGGCCAAGCAGATCGGCCGGCCGTGCTATCCGGTGCTGCTGGCCGTCCGGCGGCTGGCCGCGGCGGGCCTGCTGGAGCCGCCGGAGCCGTCGCGCCCGCCGCCCGCGGAACGGCGTACGGGAACGGGCCGGAAGACCACAGCGGTCGCCGCCGAACCCGAGGCGGCCGAGGGTGGGCTGCCCAAGCGGACGGCGCGGCAGGCGGCCACCGCGCGTCCCCCACACGACCCCGAAGCGGCACCGGCCCAGTCCCTGGGCCCGCCGGTGACGGGCGATCCAACCGATCTGGCGCTGCTGATGCGGCTGAAAAAGGCGCTCGAGGAGCTGTCGTGAGGTTCCCCTCACTCAGGAGGAGGCCACGAGTGGAGCAACGACAAGAGGTTCTGGAGGAGATGGCGCTCCTGCGTGAGCGCACACCTGACGTGACCGGGAGCGTCGCCTGCACCGTGGACGGCCTCCAGATCGCCTGCGACCTCGACGAGGAGACGGGCGAGAAGGCGGCGGCGCTGTCGGCGGCGCTGATCGCGATGAGCCGGCGGATGCTGGCCATGACCAGCCGGGGGTCGTTCGAGGAGACGATCATCTCCGGCACGGCCGGCTTCGTGGCGTTCTACGCCGCCGGTCCCTCCATCGTCCTCACGGTCCTCGCCAGGCCCGGCACGAACGTCGGCCTGCTGCGACTGGAGGGCAGAAAGACGGCTGCCGCGCTGGCCGCCGTCGCGGAACGCAAGCACTGACCCCTTTCCGGGCGCGGCCCGGAGGAAGCGAGGAAGAACATGGCCGGCATGGACGTCTCTCTCAAGGAGATGATGCAGATCGACGGTGCGCTCGGAGCAGCGATCGTCGACTACGGCAGCGGCATGGCGCTCGGCACCCTGGGCGGGTCGAAGGACCTCGACCTGCAGATCGCCGCCGCGGGCAACACGGAGGTGGTCAAGGCCAAGCTCCGCACGATGGACTCGCTGGGGCTCAAGGAGGCCATCGAGGACATCCTCATCACGCTGGGCGGCCAGTACCACATCATCCGCCCCATCTCGGGGCGTGGCGGCAAGGGGCTCTTCCTGTACCTGGCCCTCGACCGCAACCGCGCCAACCTGGCGATGGCCCGCCACCAACTGCGGGGCATCGAGGAGAAGCTGGAGGTCTGACGGGGGAGGGTGGCCCGCCCATCGGCGGACGGGCCACCCGGTGGATCAGCCCTTGGTGAGTTTGGTGATCTCGGCCACGATGTCCGGCCACAGCGCTCGGGGCAGGTCGTGGCCCATCCCCGGATACGTCACCAGCCGGGCGCCGGCGATGGCCGCAGCCGTGGCGCGCCCGCCGGCCACCGGGACGAGCGGGTCCTCCTCGCCGTGCAGCACCAGCGCGGGCACCCGCACCTTCGCCAGCGCCTCGGTACGGTCGCCCGAGGCGTTGATGGCGGCCAGCTGACGGCCGGTGCCCGCCGGGTCGAAGCAACGGTCGTAGGCCAGCCCGGCCCGCGCCCTGATCAGCTCCCGGTCCAGCTCGTAGCCGGGCGACCCGATGACCGACCAGGTCACCACCGACTGGTCCATGACGCCGTCGCGGTCGGACGGCGGCCGGGACAGCAGCGCCCCCATCGCGGCCTCCGTGGGCGGGGCGACGCCGGGGCCGGGCGTGGACATGATCGAGGTCAGGCTCAGCACCCGCTCGGGGTGGCGGATGGCGAGCGTCTGGGCGATCATGCCGCCCATCGAGGCGCCCACCACGTGGGCGCGGGCCCAGCCGAGGGCGTCCATGAGCCCGGCGGTGTCGTCGGCCATGTCGTCCAGCAGGTACGGCGCGGGCTCGCCGCGGGCAGGCACGCCCGCGTCGTGGAAGTGCGTGGACAGACCGGCGTCGCGGTTGTCGAACCGGACGACGTGGTGTCCCTGCTCGGCCAGGAGCCGGCAGAAGTCTTCGTCCCATTGGATGAGCTGCGCGCCGAGCCCCATGACGAGGAGCAGGGGCCGGCCGTCGGGAGAGCCGAAGCTCTCGTAGGCGATGTCGATGCCGTTGGCGGTTACGCGGGTGGTCACGCGCACCAGAATGACATTCTGGTGCGCGCGCGTAAAGCCGTCAGCCCGTCGCCGCGGGGGTGCCGGCCGGAGTCGCCGTGGGGGTCGCCGTGGGCTCGGGCTTCGGCGGCTTGGCCGGGTTGTTGTCGCGCTCGGCCCAGGCGCGGGTGGAGAACGGCACCGGGTGGTTCTTCTTGCCCAGGCCAGGGCCCCACTTGGTGATGACGTAGTCGATCTCGATGTGGCCGAGCCCGCCGTTGCCGTTGACGTACAGCGTGTTCGGGTTGAACCGGCCGCCGGTCAGCTCGGCGAAGGTCTTGCCGTCGAGGTCCAGCATGATGCCGCGGCTGGAGGGCTCGCCGGGACCGCGGTCTCCGACGAAGAACGGCATCTTCTTGCCCTTGTAGATCACGTAGCCCTCGGTCATCAGCGGCCAGCTCGGGCTGGCGGCCATGCCCTTCTGCATGGGCTTACCGCTGGCGGGCAGGCCGGTGTCGCCGGCGCGGCCGGAGGCGTCGTCCCAGAAGTACGACGCGGTGGTGGAGCCCTTGAGCAGGATCTTCTCGGGCGTGTCGCCCGTGTCGCACGTGTCGGCGTGGGCGGCGGCCGTGCCCGAGAAGGTCAGTGCGGCGCAGAGGCCGGAGGCGGTGAGCAGGGCGAAGGAGCGCATGCCGGATCGAGCAGCCATGAAAAGTAAACCCTTCACGAGGAGACGGGGGAAATTGCGCTTTATCGGGAAGCGCGCAGCAGGGCAGAACGCCTGAAGTGGGGATGCTGCGCGGAGCGCAAGGTTCGAGCCTGGGGAAGGGGACCGCTCAGCGGTCGGCCGTCACTACGTGGCCTGGGGGTACGACGCGGTGATGCATGAAATGGTGTGTCCTCTCCATCACGCCTACCGGGTTAGCTGACGGGTTCGGACGTGGAGATGCCCTACCGGCGCGGCGGCCGGATTCACCCCAGATAGTGGGTCCCCGGTTCCCGGAACGTCCGGGATTCGGCGCCAGCCGGTCGTCCCTTTGGGTAAGGACAAGGTCACCGGCTGGTAGTGCGTAAGACTTTAACCATTGATCACGACACAGGCAAACGAATCGTCATGAATCGGAAGAAGATCTACCTAATAGGACAAAAGGAAAGGGGGCGCGGACTCGCCGCACCCCCGGTGAATTCGGACCTCAGCCGCCGCTCTTGCGCCTGAACGATCTTTTACTCGCGGCCGGACCGTGCGCCCCATGAATCTTGGACGCGTCGCCGCCCCTGCCACCTGCGCCGCCGCTCGCGTTCTGGTTGCGCTTGCGCTCCAGTGCCTCGCGGAACCTGCGCTTCATCTCGTCCTCGGGAGTTTCGCTGACTTCCGGCTCCGGTGTATCCGCCATGAGGACCTCCAAGCTGTTGGGGACACTCACAGCTTCGCACGCCATGGCGTACGGCGCGAAACCGGCCTCCCAGACGTACGAGCCCACCCGCGTACCGCCGCGATCACCATCAAACGGGCTTATTACGCAAATCGGCAGCAATCCGACAGTCTGCGGAAGGGTGTCGTCGCGCGGACCCGGTCACGTCCGGGAATGTGGCCCGCATCGGATAGCCCAGTTCGGGACGGCTCACCTGGACGCCTTCCTGCGGCGGTGCGGAGCATGGACGTGGAGCCGCAATCGCCACGGGCGAGTGCGGAGATCAGAGAGGAGGCGTACATGTACGCCGAGCTTTTCGCACTTCCTCCTCCTCGAAGACGCCGTCGCCGCCGCCGCGAGCGCGACTGGTACCGCTACCGTCGGCGTCGCCGCCGCTACCGCGACCACTACGGCTACTACTACTGAGGGAGACGAAGCGGCTGGGTCGGGCGTGCCCGGCCGCTCCATGCCGGAGCCGCGCGTTCAGACCCGGCGGAAGGCCAGCAGACGGAAGACCGGGTCCGGCCCGGCGCCGCCCTGACCGTGCCCCGTGAACGTGGCCTCGCCGCTCGCCCGCAGCCCGTGCCGCGCCGCCTCGGCGACGACCGTCCCGGCCCGGTCGGACGGATCCGGCCGCCCCCCAGGCCCGTGGGAAGCCCGTTTGTCCACGGTCGTCACGAACACTCCCCCGTACCGCAGCACCCGCCCCGCCTCGGCGATCATCGGCCGGGCGTCGTCGAGCAGGTGCAGCAGCCAGATCGTGGTGACCGCTTCCACCGAGCCGTCGCGTACGGGAAGCCGCCGGGCGTCGCCCAGCACCACGCCGACCCGACCGGCCGCGATGCGCGCCATCCCGGCCGAGGCGTCCACCCCGAGCACGCGCAGCCCTCGCGCGGCCAGCTGCGCGCTCACCAGCCCGGTGCCGCAGGCGACGTCGAGCAGCGTGCCGCCGTTGGCGACCCCGCCGACCAGGCCGTGCACGGCCTCGGCGGCGGCCCTGGCGCGCGGGAGCCCACCCCGGGTCTCGTCGTAGCGCGCGGCCTCCAGGTCGTAGTCCAGCATGGTCGCCACCTCCGCGATCGCACCGTACGCGGGCGGCGGTGTCCGGGTAAAGGGGATGCGCGTCGTTCCTGGTGTTGTGTTGGGAAAGCGCCGGAAAGAAAGGACGCATGACGCACAAGCCCCATTTCGGACAATGAGTCTCCTCGGCCGCGACCTGGCGGTGGACCTGGGGGCGGCGCGTACCCGGATCTACGCCAAAGGCAAAGGCATCGTGCTCGACGAGCCCTCGGCCGTGCTGCTCGACGGCCGCACAGGCAAGGTCATCGCGTACGGCGCCGAGGCCGTCGACGACGCCCGCGGCCAGACCCGCTGGCCGGTCAGCGGCGGCCTGCCGGCCGACGTCGAGCTGGCGCGCGTCCTGATCCGGCACCTCATGCGCAAGGTGCACCGACTCCGGTTCGCCCGCCCGCGCCTGGTCATGGCGCTGCCCGGCGACTCCACACCGATCGACCGGGCGGCGCTGCACGACATGGCCTACGAGGCCGAGGCCAGGAACGTCGTGCTGGTGCCGCACGCGCTGGCCGCGGCGCTCGGCGCGGGCGTGGCGGCCGGCGAGCACGCCGGGCAGATGGTGATCGACATCGGCCGCGACGCCACGCGCGTCGCGGTGGTCTCCGGCGACGCGGTGGTGGCGCACGGGTCCGTCCCGTACGGGGGGCAGGCCATGAACCGGGCCATCGCCCGCCTCGTCGAGAACGAGCACGGGCTGGCCCTCGGCGAGTCGGAGGCCGAGGCCGCCAAGATGCGGGCGAGCGCCGAGCGGGAGCCGCTGGACGGCCAGGTCGTCCCCGTGCGGGCCCGCGACCGGGACACCGGCGGCGAGCACGTGGTGCCGCTGCCCGTGCGGCGGCTCTGCGAGGCGGCGGCGCAGCCGGTCGAGCCCATCGCCCGCGTGGCGGTGGAGACCGTCGAACGCTGCCCCGCCGAGCTGGCCGCCGACCTCGGGGAACGCGGGGTCGTCCTGGTCGGCGGCGGGGCGCTGCTGCCGGGCCTCGGCCGGCGGCTGCGCGAGCACCTGCGCATGCCGGTGCGGACGGCGGACCGTCCGCTGGACTCCATGGCCCTGGGTCTGGGCCGCTGCCTGGACCGCCTGGGCCTGATCGGCAGGCTCCGGGGCGGGCGCGCGTGACCTGCGCCCCGGCGAGAACTGGAGGCAGTTCATGACGGTACGCGGCATCGACCACATCGGGGTGACCGTGCCCGACCTCGACACGGCGACGGAGTTCTTCACCCGCGCGTTCGGGGCGGAGGTGCTCTACGACACGCTGCCGCGCGAGCGGGGCCCGAAGGGCGGCTGGGCGACCGAGCGGCGGCTGGGCGTCCCGCAGGGAACCGAGGAGGTCGCCGTGCGCATGCTGCGCCTGCCGAACGGCCCCGGGATCGAGCTGTTCGAGTTCTCCGGGCCGCGTCAGGCCGATCCGGTCGTGCCGTGCGACCTGGGCTGGCAGCACGTCGCCCTGTACGTCGACGACGTGGACGAGGCGCTGCTCCGGGTGGCCGGGGCGGGCGGGACGGCGCTGTCGGAGCCGGTCCCGCTACCGGGGCCGGAGGCGGGCGAGCACAACCGGCTCGTCTACTGCCGGACGCCGTGGGGGGCGACGGTGGAGCTGGTGTCGTACCCGGATCCGCAGGCGTACGAGAAGGAGACGGACCTGCGGCGCTGGCGGCCGTAACCGGGCGTTTCCTGGTGTTTCGGCCGTGGTCCGCGGCGATCCCGGATAGGGTCGCGTCGTGCATTTCCGCCGTCATGCCGTGTCCGCGGCGCTGCTCTGCGCCGCGGCGGTGACGGCGTGCGCGGCCTCCGAGGCGCCGACGCTCCAAGAGGCCGCCCAGCGCCTCGACGCCGACGCCGAGGCGTTGATCGGCCAGTCGCGCCTGTCGGCCGTGGAGCGGGCCGAGGACCACTCGTGCCTGCCGGGGCAGGTCAGGCGGTTCGTCCGGGCCGAGAGCGACCTGACGGACGACTTCGCCGGGCTGCTCGACCGGCTGCAGGCCATGGGCTACGCCAAGATCGCCGACGACCGGGACCTGCGCGACGGCGACGAGGACGTCTCGGTGCTGCGCGACCCGCGCACGCGGGTCACGTTCGAGCTGACGCTGCTGTCCGGCGACCACCCGGGCGTGCAGGTGGTGGGCAAGACGATCTGCTACGCGACCGACTAGCACGCCCGGGTGTGCCGCCTCAGGGGCTGGACAGCGCCTCGGTCGGGGAGAGCCGGGAGGCGCGGATCGCCGGGTAGAGGCCGGCCACGGCGCCGATCGCCAGCGTGGCCGCGAAGCCGCCGGCCGTGGCCCAGACCGGCACCACGGAGGGCCAGCCGCTGTAGAGCGCGTAGCCCATCGTGACCCCCGTCCCGAGCAGGACGCCGCCGGCTCCGCCGAGCGCGGACAGCAGCAGCGACTCCGCGAGGAACTGGGTGCGGATCTGCCCGCGCGTCGCCCCGAGCGAACGGCGCAGACCGATCTCCGCCCGCCGTTCCAGCACCGAGATCACCATCGTGTTCGCCACCCCGACGCCGCCGACGAGCAGCGCCACCGCGCCCACGCCGAGCAGCAGGTTCGCGAACGCCTGGCTGGTCGCCTGCTTGGCGGCCAGGGCGTCCGACGGGCGGGAGACGTCCATCTCGTTCGGAGCCTCGGGGTTGGCGGTGCCGGCCAGTACCGCGCGGACGGCCTCCAGCCGGGACTCCTCGGAGCGGGTGTAGAGCGTCGTCGGATGCCCGTCGAAACCCAGCCGCTGCTCGGCCACCGGCCAGCCGACGAGCACCCCGCTGTCCAGGTCCGCGGCCAGCGCCACGGGCTCCAGCACGCCGACGACCGTGAACCGGACGCCGCCGACGACGACCTGCGTGTCCGGCCCGGCGGCGCCGATGCCGAGCCGCCCGGCCGCGTCCGCGCCGAGCACGGCAGCCGGGTAGCGTTCGGTGGCCGCGTTCAGCCACGTGCCGCTGCGCAGGGCCGCGCCGATCGTGGCGGGCAGGTCGAGACGGGCGGCGTACGTGCTGATACCGCCGGTCTGGGCCTCGGGGATGCGCTCGGAGCGGTAGACCTTGGCCTCACCGACCGCGCCGATCGCCGAGGCCTGCCGCACCGGGCCGATCCGCTCGACCATCACCTCCGCGTCCACCGGCATCTGGGCCGCCTCGCCCGTGAGCGTCGTACCGGACGAGACCGTCAGCAGGTTGGTGCCCAGCGCGGAGAGCTGTCGGTCGAGCTCCGCTCCCGACGAGGACGAGATCCCCACCACGGCCACCATCGCGGCGATGCCGATCGCGATGCCCAGCCCCGACAGGAACGCCCGCAGCGGGCGGGTCCGCAGGCCGACCGCGCCGACCCGCATCACGTCGCCCGGCCGCAGCCGCGCCGGGGACGGCTTCGGCCGCACCCCTTCGACGACCGCCATCAGCGCACCCCCGAGTGCTCGGGCAGCGGCCGGCGCTCGGCGGCGGAGTCGGAGACCAGCTCACCGTCGCGCATCCGCACCTGCCGGGGCAGGCTCGCGGCGATCTCCCGGTCGTGCGTGATGATCACGATGGTGGTGCCGCCGGCGTTCAGCTCGTGCAGCAGCTCCATCACCCCCGCCCCCGAGACCGAGTCCAGGGCGCCCGTCGGCTCGTCGGCCAGCAGCAGCGGCGGGTCGCCCGCCACGGCCCTGGCGATGGCCACGCGCTGGCGCTCGCCGCCCGACAGCTCGTGGGGCTCGTGGTCGAGGCGGTGGCCGAGCCCCACCCGTTCCAGCGCCGCCGCCGCGCGCTCGCGCCGCTCGGCCCTGGCCAGGCCCGTGTAGACGAGACCGTCGGCCACGTTGTCCAGCGCCGGGACCTTCGCCGCCAGGTGGAACGACTGGAAGACGAACCCGATCCTGGTCGCCCGCAGCGCCGCGAGCTGGTTGTCGGTCAGCTCCGAGACGTCGTACCCGTCGATGCGGACGGTCCCGGAGGACGGCCGGTCGAGGGTGCCGACGACGTTCAGCATGGTGGACTTCCCCGACCCGGACGGGCCCACGATCGCGACGAGCTCGCCGTGGCCGATCCGCAGCGACACCGATCTCAGCGCCGCCACCCCGCCCGGGTACGTCCTGGACACGTCCGTCAGCTCGATCATCGGGTGCGTCATCGCGGCATCCCCACGGTCATGCCCTCGGTGAGCCCGTCGCCGGTGACCTCGACCCTGCCGCCGGCGAACAGCCCGGTCTCGACCCCGATGTAACGGGAGCGGCCGTTCTCCACGACCTCCAGGCCGAAGCCGCCCTCCTGCAGCGCCACCAGCGCCGCCACCGGCACGGTCAGCACGTCCTCGCGCTGCGAGGCGATGAACGTCACGTCCACCGCGGCCTTGTCGAGCCCGCGGGTGGCCTTGGCGTCGCCGATCGTGACGAGCGCCTCCACCCTGGTCTCCGGCTCGGCGTTCTGGCCCTCACCCGGCACGACGACGGTGGCGACCTCGGTGACCTCACCGTCGACGGTCTTGCCGTCCGGCAGCGTGACGTCGACCTTCGCGCCCTTCTTCGCCATCCGCTGGTCCTCCGCCTCCAGCTGCACGGTGACGACCTTGGAGGTGCCCGTGTACGTCAGCACCTTCTGGCCGGGCGCGGCCGGCTGGCCCTCCTCGGCGTCGAGGCTCTCCACACGCACCTTGCCGGGGGCGAAGACGACCCGGCCCAGCTCGACCACGCCGGTCTCGTCGAGGCCGCGGTCGTCCTGCCACCGCATGACGGCCTCGGCGGTGTCCCAGGTGTACTCGTCGTCCACGGTGAAACCGTCGTAGCCGAGCTTGCTGAGGTTGCGCTCCAGGTTCTCGACGTCCTGGCCCTCCACCCCGATCTTGAGATCGCGGTAGGCGGGGGTGTCGCCGTACATGAGCGTGACCGGCCGGGCGTCCAGGCGGTAGAGCGGCCTGCCGCGGGTGACCGTGGCGCCGCTGTCCGGCAGCCAGGTGATCGTGCCGGGCCTGCGGGCCACGGCCGTGGTGACCGGGCCGTAGCCGAGCTCGCCGTCGGCGTCCGCGGTCTCGTTCAGCGTCTCCCGGGTGACGGTGGCGGTGGCCGGAGGCAGCGCGGCCGCCGAGCTGGTCGGGCCGGCGTTCCCGTCGAGCAGCCCCGTGCTGTTCACCGCCACGAGAGCGGCTCCGGCCGCGGCCACCACCACGATGAGCGCCGCGGCCAGCCCGCCCCGGCCGCGGCGGCGGCGCGGCCGGGGCGGCATCGCCTCCGTCCGCTCGTGGTCGGCACCCATCACATGCCTCCCATGCCCGCCTCGGCGGACTCCTTCTGGCACTTCTCCCGCGCCGACTCGAAGTCGGAGTCGCCGCTGACCTCGCCCGTGATGCGCATCATGCCGCCCTCGGGGTCGGGGTAGCTCTCGACGCCGTTGTCGCGCATGCACTGGGCGAGCTTGCGCAGCGCCTCCCCGCGCTTGGGGTCGCCGCCGCCCGCCCGCTGGCCGCTCGGGGCGTACTGCTTGCACGCCTCCTGGGCCGCCTCGACCTTCTCGCGCGGCACGCTCCCGTCGAACCTCATCATCATGCCCTTGCCGGGCTCCGGATCCGGGACGTCCACGCCGTTCTCACGCATGCACTGGGCGAACTTCAGCGCTCTGGCGTGCGGGTCTTCGCTGGGCTGCGCGCCGGCGGAGGTCTGACCGCCGGCGCCGGTCAGCGTCGCCACGTCGGCCTCTCCCCCGTCGCCCGCCCCACAGCCGGTCACGGCGAGGGTGAGCGCGGCCAGGGCGCTGAGGACTCGTCCTCTCATGGAACTCTCCTCTGTCGGATGAACCTCGTTCGAGAGGAGATGCAATAGGCTGCGCCGTTTCCTCAGCGTTTCCGCCGGTCGTTTACTTCGAGCACATGCCGCCTCCGCCACACTCGGCTCCGTAACCACGAGGGAAAGGGCACAGAGGACGAGCCATGCGGGTGCTGGTGGTGGAGGACGAGCCGTTGCTCGCCGACGCGATCGCCGAGTGGCTGCGTGAGGAGACCCACGCGGTGGACCTGGCGCACGACGGCGAGGCCGCGCTGGAGCGGATCGCGGTCAACGACTACGACGTGGTCGTGCTGGACCGGGATCTGCCGCGCGTCCACGGCGACGACGTGTGCCGGTCGCTGGTCGCGTCCGAGTCCGACGCGCGGGTGCTCATGCTCACGGCCGCCGCCCAGCTCGACGACCGGGTGACCGGCCTGTCCATGGGGGCCGACGACTACCTGTCGAAGCCGTTCGCGTTCCCCGAGCTGGCCGCGCGGGTGCTGGCGCTGGGGCGGCGCTCGCGGCCGGCCGCGCCGCCCGTGCTGCGGCGGGCCGGGATCACGCTCGACCCGGCGCGCCGGGAGGTGTTCAGGAACGGGCGGTACGTGCCGCTGTCGAAGAAGGAGTTCGCCGTGCTGGCCGAGCTGATGCGGGCCGACGGGAACGTCGTCTCCTCCGAGCAGCTCCTGGAGAAGGCGTGGGACGAGCACGCGGATCCGTTCACGGGCGCCGTGCGGCTCACCGTGCTCAAGCTGCGCCGCAAGCTGGCCGACCCGCCGGTCGTGGAGACCGTGCCCGGAGTGGGTTACCGGATCACATGAGCCTTCCGCGGTGGTTGACGCCGGTGCAGCCGACGCTGCGGCTGCGGCTCACCCTCGTGTACGGCGCCGTCTTCCTCGCCGCCGGACTGCTGCTGCTGGGCGTCACGTACGTGCTGTTCGACCAGCAGCTCGACCGGTCGTTCAACGACCGGTACACCACCGAACCCGGCCGCACGAAACAGGTCTTCTTCGTCCACGACGGCGTCAGGCTGAGCGGCGACGCGGCGATCGAGTGGCTGCGCCGGCAGGAGCTGGAGCTGCGCGGCGCCGCGGTCACCTCGCTGCTCACGCAGGGCATGATCGCGCTCGTCATGGTCGGCGGCGTCGCCATGGGGCTGGGCTGGGTGGTGGCCGGACGCGTGCTGGCCCCACTCCGGCTGGTCACCGAGACCGCCCGCAAGATCGCCGCCGCTCCGATGGCCGAGCGCGGTCTGCACGAGCGCATCGCGCTGGACGGGCCGCCCGACGAGGTCAAGGACCTGGCCGACACCTTCGACACCATGGTCGAGCGGCTCGACCACTCCTTCGACGGGCAGCGCCGTTTCGTGGCCAACGCCTCCCACGAGCTGCGCACGCCGCTGACGCTGAACCGGGCGCTGGTCGAGCTGGCCATGCACCGCCGTACGGCCTCGGCCGACGTCAAGGAGCTGGGCGAGAGCCTGCTGGAGATCAACGCCCGGCACGAGCGCCTCATCGGCGGCCTGCTCCTGCTGGCCAGGTCGGAGCAGGAGGTCGCGGACCGCTCGCCGGTCGACCTGGCCGACGTCGTGACGCACGTGGTCGCCCAGACCGCCGCGGATGCCGCCGCGGCCGGGATCGCCGTGTACGAGGTCACCGCGCCCGCCCCCACGACCGGGGACGCGCTGCTGCTCGAACGGCTCGTGCACAACCTGGTGGAGAACGGCGTCCGCTACAACGTGGACGACGGCACCGGGTGGGTGCGGGTGGTGAGCCGTACCGTGCCGGGCGGGCGCGTCGAGGTGGAGGTGAGCAACACCGGGCCGAGCGTGCCGCCGTACGACGTGCCGCTGCTGTTCAAGCCGTTCCACCGCAACAGCTCCGAACGGCCGCTGACCGGGACGAGCGCGGGGCTCGGGCTGTCGATCGTCCGCTCGGTCGCGACGGCGCACGGCGGCGACGTGCGGGCCCGCCCCCGTGACGGCGGCGGCCTGATCGTGGTCGCCTCACTCCCAGCCTCCCCCGACCTCTTCACCCTCTGACCCGCGACCCGTCGCCGCCTCCCCGCGCCAACTCGGCCCGCACCGAACGGCCGAGCGCGCCGCCCCCCCACCCC
>NZ_SMKQ01000011.1 GCF_004348995.1 Nonomuraea terrae | reverse complement strand
CTCCCCCACCGCCGCACCGCGTACAGGAGCCCTGAGACGGCGAACAGCGCCACGGTGACCGCCAGCCATCGGGCGAGGTAGGGAGAGGTGCTCAGGCCGACGGCGCCCCGATAATCCCGCTCGGAAGCGCGCAGGACGAGCGGGAACCACACCAGCAGCAGCAGACCGGCCAGCCCGGCCGGCACACGCAGATGGTTGGTCGCGGCGGGCCGGCGCGGGACACGCCAGGACACGGCGCGGGCCGCGGTGTCGGCCATCGAGTACAGCGGGAACAGCACCAGGTCGTGCAGGATGACCGCGCCCACGAACCAGACGAGGAAGCCCGTCCAGATGCCGGCGGCGACCACCCGGGTGGCGACGTACGCCGCGAACCCGAAGCAGGCCGCCAGGAGGAGAAGGTGCCACGGGCCGGCGCCGTAGACGCGTCGCCACCGGCTCGCGCGCCCGTTCACGCTCGCTCCGGGCGGAAGTCCAGTTCGCGCACCCATTTGGTGTTGTGGACGCCGGGGGCGTTCGGCACGATGATCCGGGCGGGGAATCCGTGGTCGAGCGACAGGTCGGCGCCGTTGACCCGGAGCGCCAGCAGCGCACGCGGGTCGGCCACCTGCCCGGCGCTCAGGGACGCCTGACCGAAGTAGCCCACCCGCTGCAGGGACCTGACGGTGACCATCGCCGAGCCGGGCGTGACTCCCGCCAGGCGGGCGAGGTCCGCCAGGCGCACACCCGTCCAGACCTGCTCGGTCGACCACCCCTCCACGCAGGCGATCGGCAGCGCGTACGTGTGCAGGGGCATCCTCAGCAGGTCCGCGCGCGACAGCCGCAGCCCGGCGGCGCCCACGACCGCCAGCCGCCACTGCGCGCCGGTGTCGGCCGCGGTGACGCCGAGGCTGGCCGCCGTTTTGTTGACCTGGAAGTCGTTGGGGCCCGTCCCGTACTCGCGTCCGTGCGGCGCCAGCAGGGCCGTACGGCGCAGGGGCCCGTCCAGCGTCTGCCCCACGGACAGGCCGAACATCATCGCCGAACCCCCGCCGACGAACGCCAGCAACCCGCGCCGCGACATGGTGGGCGGCGCCGGATCGGCCGCCACCAGACCGTAGGGGTCGCGCGGCTCGGGCCGCGTGCCGTCCACGCCCGTGCGCAGCTCGCGGCGCAGATCCCGGGACCGCAGCTCGCGGACCGCCCGCGGCAGCCGTACGGCGACGTGTACGGCCAGCGCGGCGAGGAAGATCCACGCGCCGTACAGGTGCGCCGGGTAGAAGGAGAACGGGAAGACGTAGAAGAGCTGGATGTTGAGGATCCCGGTCGCGAACTGGAACCCGGCCCCGCCGACCAGGAGCACCAGGCTGGCCCGTTCGATCCCCTCGGCGATCGAACGCGCGGGCGGCCACACGAACAGCTTGGGGATCACCGACCAGAGCTTGGCCAGCAGCACCGGCACCAGCGTCAGCCCGACGACGACATGGGCCCCCTGCGTGACCCGGTACAACCAGACCGGCTGCGTCGGCCAGTCGAACAGATAGAACCCCAACAGCCCCTTGCCCGGGGTCATGTCGTTCTCCGGCAGCCAGGGGTTGTACGCGGCGTACGACAGCAGCCCGGTGACCGCCACGATCACCAGCCCCGCCAGCAGGACCAGACCGAGCACCGACGTGAGCCAGGGGCCCCGCAGCGGGCTCCGCCAGAACCTCGGCCGGAACGGCCCGGGCGGCCCGTCCCGCACCCACGCGGTCAGGCGTCTTCTCGCCGCGGCCGCGCTGCCCCCGTCGGCATGTCCCTCCGGCGTATCCGGCATTGATCCCCCCGAAGTCGATGTCGGATGCCGGTGTCCTTACCGGATACACCGCCTTCTACGCATGACCAGGGCGGCGGGTGCGGATCAGTGACGCGGGCGTGCTGCCGGTGCTCGGTCCCGGCCCGGGCTGGTTGATCAGCCGAGAATGCCGGCGGGAATGACGGACGAGAGCAGTCGACCGACCAGGTCGCCGAGCCCTCCGTCAAGGAGGCCGACGGATGCGGCGGCGGGAGCAGCGAGCGCGGCGGTGAGCACCGCGGCGGTGGCGAGGACGACGGTAAGGCGAGCTTTCACGGACAACTCCTCTGGTGATGACGGAAAGAAATGCAGTCGGCACTCTACGTGATGGGTGTGCCGGCCGGACGGCCTCCCGGGTCGGCCGAGCGGCAAGGCCTGGTCGCCGGTCGGGAAAGTGCGCCACGACCACTCGACAGCCGTACCAGCCGAACACGGCAGGGGGACTGCGTCACGGTCTGAGCCTCTGGGCCAGGTCCAACCAGACAGTGACGTCGGAGGCGGTGAAGTGGCGGATCGCCCAATCCACCATGCGCAGGCTCATGTGCGCCCAGCAGACCAGAGCCACGGTGTCGGGGACGTCGACATGCAACTCAGGAGCTCGAAGGGCAAGGTCGAAGCGGAGTGTGAAGAGGTCGAAGTCGGCGTTGCCGCGGGTGGCGCCGTCCCAGTCGATCACGCCGGTGACGGTTCCTGTCCCGTCCACCAACACGTTCTCCGGGTGGAAGCCGGTGTGGACCAGATCGTCACCCTCAAGGGTGTCGGGGAACGCGTGGCCGATCTCCTCGACTTGATCGAGCAGGTGGCGGGTCCGGCGGACCGGGAACGCGGGTCAAGCGAGGGCGGGCCCGTCCGTGGCGTACCGCTTCTCCAGCTTGTCGTGCTCCGATCTGCGGACCAGGCGCTGGCGCTCCGGCCAGGGGCGCACCTGTCGCGGACGGGTTCCAGCGAGCCCGTCTCCAGGAGGGCCCGCAGGACGACCTGGCTGCCGAGGATCGCGCCCTGCGTCGCGGCGTCAAGCCCAGACAGCCCTGATCGGGCGGCGTGCGCTCCCTGGCGTTCCCGCCGGGGGCTTCCCAGACGTCTGCACGGTGCCGTCGCCTTTACGATGTAGATTCGCCAGTGTCTGCGTAGGGGCCAGGCCGGCTTGCCGCTTGACCTGCGCATACGTCAGTATTGACGTGATTGGCGTCACATATCGTTTTCGTTTCCTCCCCCGTATAGAGAGCAGACATCTTCCCCGCAGAGCGGCTGAGGGGGTCGGAGGATGAGCGTCAGCCACAACATCTCCATCATCGGGCGCGTCACGCTGTTCACCGCCGCGGTATCGGCTCTGCTGTGCACGCTGCTGGCGCTCGTCGTGATGATCGCCGTCCAGCGCTACGCCACCGGTGTGCTCACCTCCGAGATCCGCTCGGCCGGTGGGCGTGTGGCGATGACGGTGGAGGACCGGGGCAGAGCGGATGGGCCGCTCGCGCAGCAGCCGGGCCGCAACATTCAGGTCGTCGACACCCAGGGGCGTGTCGTCGAGTCCACCCCGACGCTGCGCGGCAGTCCTCCGATGGCGACGTTCACCGCGGACGGCCAGAACACCAGGCAGGAAGTGGTGTGCGGCGGCGTCTTCGGAGAGGGCAACTGCGACATCGTGATCGCCCAGTCGGCGCACCGGCCGGAGGGGCACTGGACCGTCTACGCCGCCTCCCCGGTGGTGCCCCTGTGGGTCGAGCCCTGGCTGGCGGCCCTGGTCGGCGGATCGGCGGCCCTGCTGGCGGTGGCCATCACCTATCTCGGCAACCGGATCGTCACCACGTCGCTGCGGCCGGTGTGCGCCATCCGCAGGGAACTGGACGAGATCAACGCCTCGTGCCCGTCACGCCGGGTTCCGGCGCCGGCCCGCCGTGACGAGATCCACGACCTGGCCGACAGCATCAACCACACCCTGGCCCGTCTCGACGCGGCGATGACGCAGCAGCGCCAGTTCGCCTCGGACGCGTCCCACGACCTGCGAAGCCCGATCGCCGCGATGCGCGCGGAGGTGGAGGACGCCCTGCTGGCGCCCGACGAGACGAGTGTGACCACGTTGTGCGACACCCTCATGGGCAGCCTGCGACGGCTGGGGTCGATCGTTACCGACCTGCTGACCGTGGCCAGGCTGGACGCGGGCGCGCCGGCCGTGCCGGCCCCGATCGACCTGGGCGAGCTGGCGGCCCAGGAGTGCCGGTTGCACCACCAGACGACCAAGAGACTGACCTGCCGGCTCGAACCGGGCGTGGTCGTGCTGGGCGACCGGCCGCGGCTGGGCCGTCTGCTCACGAATCTGCTCGACAACGCCGACCGGCACGCGGAGAGCACCATCACGGTCAACGTCCAGCACAAGGACGATGATCGGTTCCCGCACGGCGTCGCGGTGCTGGAGGTGATCGACGACGGGCCGGGCATCGCCCCGGACAAGCGCGAGCTGGTGTTCCAGCGGTTCGCCCGGCTGGACGCCGCGCGTACCAAGGACACTGGAGGCAGCGGGCTGGGGCTGGCGATCGCCCGGCAGATCGCCGAGACGGGCGGAGGCAGTCTGCGGATCGAGGACAGTGACCGGGGCGCCCGCTTCGTCCTCCGCCTCCCGCGTCACGCGGGGCACGCCTCCGACCCCACGACCGTCGGCTGATCAGAGCGACATCTCCCCCGATATGACAAATGTCATCGGCTGAACCGGTGAAAATCACGGCGGACTGCTGAGATCACACACTGCCGGGCGAGCGCGCGTACCGGCAGAGTTCTGCATGTGAACACGACGGCGATCGAGGTGCAGGACCTGCACCAGAAGTACGGCGGCTTCGAGGCGGTCAGGGGGATCGGCTTCGAGGTGGGCCGCGGAGAGCTGTACGCGCTGCTCGGCACCAACGGCGCCGGCAAGACGACCACCCTCGACGTGCTGGAGGGCTACGCCGCCCCGACGAGTGGCCGGGTGCGGGTGCTCGGCCACGACCCGATCAAGGAGCGCGCCGACGTCCGTCACCGGATGGGGATCGTGCTCCAGGAGGCGGGCTTCTACAAGGACCTGACCGTGGACGAGACCGTGTCGGCCTGGCGCCGCTGGACGCCTCGGGCCCAGGGCACGGCCGAGGTCCTGGAGCGGGTCGGGCTGCTCGGCCGTCGCGAGGTGCGCGTCTCGCAGCTGTCCGGCGGCGAGAAGCGGCGGCTCGACCTGGCCCTGGCCGTGCTGGGCAGGCCGGAGGTGCTCTTCCTGGACGAGCCCACCACCGGTCTGGACCCGGAGGCCCGGCGGAACGTGTGGGACCTGGTGCGGGCCATGGTCGACGACGGCGCCACCGTGCTGCTCACCACCCACTACCTGGACGAGGCCGAGCAGCTGGCGCACCGGCTGGCCATCATGCACTCCGGCCGGATCGTCACCGAGGGCACCGTGGCGGGCGTCCTCGGGGAGCGGGGCACGCGGATCACGTTCCGCCTGCCGGGCGTGAGCCCGAGCGACCTGCCGTACCCGCCGGGCAGGGGGCGGCGCTCGATCAGGCACGACGGCACGGCGTTCACCGTCGAGACCCACCAGCCGCAGCAGGACCTGCGGGAGCTGCTGGCCTGGGCCGACACGCACGGATGGGAACTCGACGGCCTCGAGGTGCGCAGGCCGTCGCTGGAGGAGCTGTTCCTCGAGGTCGCGGAGACGGAAAGGGTGGCGGCGTGAGCTGGCTCTCGATGACCTGGGCCCAGGCCCGGCTCAACCAGACGGTGCTGCTGCGGCAGCGCGGCCTGGCGTTCAGTGTGCTGGTGCTGCCGCTGTTCCTGGCGTTCGTCTACAGCAGCGGCCCGGCCGCGGGCGGCGCCGTGGCGGGGGTTCCGGCGGGGGTGTTCGCCGCGGTCGGGGCCATGGCGGTGGTGTTCCCGTTCTCGTACATGACGATCGCGACCGGCGTGGTGGTGCGGCGGGAGGAGCGCGTCTACAAGCGGCTGCGCGGCACCGCGCTGCCGACCAGCGCGATCTTCGCCGGCGACGTCGTGCACGCCACCCTGGTCGGGGCGGTGCAGGCGGCGATCATCCTGGTGTACGCGATCGCGGCGGTGGGCGTGCCGGCGCCGGCGAACGTCCCGCTCATGCTGGTGGCTTTCGTGCTGGGCGCCGCGGTGTTCGCCGCGCTGGCCATCGGCACGGCCGGGCTCATCCCCAACTACGAGGTGGCGCAGCTGGTGGCGCTGCCGGTGCTGTTCCTCAGCCTGCTCGGGACGGGGATGCTCTTCCCGCTGTCGGTGCTGCCCGACTGGGGGCAGCGGGTGGCCGAGGCGCTGCCGCTGACGCCGATCGTGACCATGCTCCGCGTCGCGTTCCTCGGCCGTGACGTCGCCCAGGAGGGCGCGCCGGCGATCGGCTTCCTGGAGTCCTTCCAGGTGTCGGCGCCGGGCATCGGGATCGCGCTGCTGTGGATCGGCGTGGGCTTCTGGTCCACCCGGAAGTACTTCCGGTGGGACCCCCGCAGGGCATGATCATAAGATCGCATCAAATGAGCACTCCTGTCGTCAGCACGAGGGTCATCGCCGGACTGGCGGTGGCCCTTCTGGCCGGTTCGATGGTGACGGCGCTCGCGCTGCCGGTGGTCCGGATCTCGGCGCGGACGGGCACGCCGTGGAGCTTGATCATCGCGACCCCGTTCGGGCTGCTGCTCACCACGTGCTACGCGCGGGTGCTCTGGGCGTCCTTCCTGCGCCGGCTGACCTGGCGGCACCGGCTGGACACGGCGGTGGTGGTGCTCATCGCGTACGGCGTGCCGCTGTTCGCCGGCCCCGACTGGGCGCCGCTGCCGATGGCGGCCATCTCGGTGGCGCCGGTCGTGTTCGCCCGGCCCGCGGCGGCATGGGCGGCCACGGCCGTGTCGATCGCCCTGGCGCCGCCGGTGCTGCTGGCGATCGGCCTGCCATTGCCGGTGGTGCTGCTCTACGCGCTGTTGCTGCTGCCGTTCATCGCGCCGATGACGTACGGCGTGGCCTGGCTCTGCCACCTGATCGACGACCTGCGCGAGGCGCGGGCGGAGCTGGCGCGGCGCGCGGTGGACGAGGAGCGGTTGCGGTTCGCCCGCGACCTGCACGACACGCTCGGCCACACGCTGCACGCGATCGCGCTCCGGGCGGAGCTGGGCGAGCGGCTGGCCACGTCCGACCCGGCGGGCGCCGGGGCGGAGCTGGCCGAGATCCAGCGGATCGCCCGCTCTGCGGTGCACGACGTGCGCGAGGTGGTGCGCGGGTATCGGGCCACGTCGCTGACGACGGAGCTGGAGGGGGTGGCGGCCGTGCTGGGGGCGGCCGGGATCCGGTGCGAACGGCCGGAGCCGCCCGGTGACCTGCCCGCGCACGTGCACGGTCCGCTGGGCTGGGTGGCGCGCGAGGCCGTCACGAACGTGCTGCGGCACAGCACCGCCACCTGGTGCGAGCTCACCGTCCACATCGAGGAGGGGAACGTGGTGCTGGAGATCGTGAACGACGGCACGCCGGGCGGTTCGCGGGTCGTCCCCGGCAACGGCCTGACGGGCCTGGCGGAGCGGGTGGGCGCCGCGGGCGGCACGCTGGAGACCTCGGCGGGCGACGGCCTGTTCCGTCTCACGGCCGGCCTGCCGCTCGCCCTCGAACCGGGCGCCGGGCTCCGCGAGGCGGTGCCGGCATGATCAGGCTGCTGCTCGCGGAGGACCACCATCTCGTACGCGGGGCGTTCGTGGCGCTGCTGGGCACCGAGCCGGGGATCGAGGTCGTGGGCGAGGCCGGGCGCGGTGACGAGGCGGTGCGGCTGGCCGCCGAGCTGCGCCCGGACGTGGCCGTGCTGGACATCGACATGCCGGTGATGGACGGTCTGGAGGCCGCCGAGCGCCTGGCCACGGTCGCGCCCGCCTGCCGGATCGTCATCGTCACCGGCCACGGCAGGCCCGGCTACCTGCGCCGGGCGATGGAGGCGGGCGTGCGCGGGTTCGTCGGCAAGGAGCACCCGGCGACCGCCCTTGCCAAGATCATCCGCCAGGTTCACGAGGGCCGCCGCTACATCGACCCCGAGCTGGCCGCCGACGCGCTGGCCCTGCGGGAATGCCCTCTCACCCCCAGAGAGCTCGACACGCTGCGGGCCGCGGCCGGCGGCGCCCCCGTCTCCAGGATCGCCCGCGCGCTCGGGCTGTCGGAGGGCACGGTCCGCAACTACCTGTCCGCGGCGGTCACCAAACTCGCGGCCGACAACCGTCACGCCGCCGTGCGCCACGCCAAGGACATGGGCTGGCTCTGACCGGCGCAAAGAAGGATCTTCCCAAACGGTCGCGTAGCCGGGCGGGCTGGGGTAGCCGATGTCACATGAGCGGCAAGCGTGACAACGATCCGTCCGTCGGCGACGAGGTCTCCTGGAAGAGCCACGGGTCCACGGCCCACGGCAAGGTGGAGAAGAAGATCTCCAAGAGGGCGGAGGAGGCCGGCCGCACCGTCGCGGCCTCCCCCGACGACCCTCAGTACGTCGTTCGAAGTGACAAGAGCGGGAAGAAGGCCGTACACAAGCCGTCAGCCCTGCGCAAGGACAAGGACGCCGAATGACCGGCGGCGACAAGGACGTCGCAGCCGAGTTCGGCCAGGCGGTGAACATGACCGCCGCGGAGCTGGAGCGTTGGCTGGCGACGGAGGAGTCGAAGTCGGTCGGGCAGAAGGACGACGGCGGCGAGTCGGTCGGGCACGCCTCCGGCCGCAGGATCGTCGAACTGCTCAGGAAGCGGAAGTCGTCCTGGACCGACCAGGACTACGCGCACATGGCCAAGGTCGTCGGCTACGTCCACCGGCATCTGGCACAGCGCCCTTCCGGGGACGTGCGGGAGAGCCGGTGGCGCTACTCGCTGATGAACTGGGGCCACGACCCGCTCAAGTGAGCGCCGGACCTAGCCCGACGCCGGTGTGCCGGTGTGGTCAGCGGCCGAAGCCGGTCACGCCGCGGGACTCGTCGAACTGGTGGATGCGGGTCAGCGGCCATTCCTCGTACGGGAAGGTGCGCAGCGTGTCGCCGTCGAAGGCGTCGGCCACGCCTTCGGCGCGCAGGTGATCGGCCAGCAGCGCGGTCAGCCGGTCGGCGTCCTGCGGCCGCCCGGCCTGCATCGGCTTGACCTCGTGAGGGTCGGCCGCGAGATCGAACAGCAACCGGTGCCCGCCGTTGGCCAGCCAGATCAGCTTCAGGTCGCCCTGCCGCACCATCGCCTTGAACCGCCGGGTGCCGGGCCGGCCGTGGTAGCCGTACAACGTCTGCCGGGGCGGCGCCGTACCGGTCAGCAGTCCGAGCAGGTCGCTGCCCTGGCGCAGCTCCGGCTCCCCCGCGACCGAGGTGGCCAGGCCGAACAGGTCGGTCAGGCAGACCAGCTCGGATCGGCGGTCGCCGGCCGCGATCCGCCCCGGCCAGGAGACCAGGAACGGGACCCGGGCGGACGCCTCGAAGAAGCTCTCCTTCTGCCAGCCGTGATGGTCGCCGAGCAGGTCGCCGTGGTCGGCGTAGAAACAGATCACGGTGTCGTCCGCGTCGGGTCTTCGCTCCACCGCGTCCAGCAGGTCGCCGATGCAGGCGTCGATGTAGCTGATCTCGCCGTAGTAGCGGGCCTTCAGCGTCCTGGCCCGGTGCGGGTCGACGTCCTCGGCGTAGACCAGGTGGTTCATCCACGGGATGTGCTGGTCGAGGTGGTCGACGGCGCGATCACCGCACACCGGGTCGGGCATCCGGTCGGGGTCGTACATCCGGTTGTACGGCAGCGGCGGCGCGAACGGCGGATGCGGGCCGATGTAGGAGACGAGCCCGAACCAGGGCCGGCCGTCGTCGGCGGCCATCAGCCCGAGCGCCTCCCGGGTGGCCCAGGACTCGACCGTGCAGTCCGCCGGCAGCGGGCTGAGCTGCGGCATGTAGTACATGTCGGTCCGCTCCCCCATGAGCGCCTCGATCCAGTCGTACTCGGGGTGCTCGGTCGCGATCCACCGCGCGTACGCGTCGCCGGCGCGCTGCTCGGCGGTGGTGTAGAACTCCTCGCTGTGCCGCTGCACCTCGTAGCCGACCGGCGCGTCCCAGGGCGAGGTGTGGAACTTGCCGACTCCCCAGGTGCGGTAGCCGCGCCGGCCCATCGCCTCGGCCAGGTACGGGCCGCAGCGCTCGCGGATGGCGGCGTGTCCCCCGTCCGGGACGGTGTTGTCGTACACGCCGGTCCTGGTCGGCTCGCATCCGGTGCGCAGGGTGTAGCGGGCCGGGACGCAGACCGGGGTGGTGGAGTACGCGTTGTCGAAGACGGTCCCGCGGGCGGCCAGCCGGTCGAGGTTGGGCGTCGCGATGCCGGTGTTGCCGAGCGTCGCGATGGTGTCGAACCTCTGCTGGTCGGTCATCACGAACAGCACGTTCGGGCGGGTTGACATGTACGGATATCTCCTCATGAAACGATCAGACGGGCCCGGTCGCCGCGCAAGGCGGACTCGCGGGCGTTCCAGTCGCCGACCAGGCCGAGCTCGGTGAGCAGCCGGTCGGCCGGCCAGAAGGCGTCCCCGGACTCCGCCAGCAGCGCGGCCAGCCGGGCGTCGGCCTCGGCGACCCGCCCGGCCGCCGCCGGGTCGGCGACCAGGTTGTCCAGCTGCCAGGGGTCGGCGCGGTCGTCGAACAGCAGCCACGGCCGGCCGTCGGCGGTGCGCGCGTAGGTCAGGTCTTCGGCGCCCAGGCCGCGCCACTCGCCGATGCCCTGGTCGTAGCCGTTGTCGAAGCTGACCCAGTTGCCGGTCAGCAGCTCACCGCGCAGCGGCCCGCCGGCGCGCAGCCGATCGCTGAGGTCGCGGCCGTACGTCCCGATCGGCGGCAGCCCGAGCAGGCCGAGCAGGGTCGGGGCGAGGTCCACCAGGCCGAGCAGCCCGGCGGGCCGGCAGGCGGGAACGCCGGGCCCGTTGATCACCATCGGCACCCGGACGGCCTCCGCGTACGGGCTCTGCTTGGCGCGCAGGCCGTGGGCGCCGAGCAGGTCGCCGTGGTCGGAGGTGACCACGATGATCGTGTTCCGGCGCAGCCCGAGCCGCTCCAGCTCCGCTGCGACCCGGCCGATCTGCGCGTCCACCGCCGTGATCGCGCTCCAGTAGAGCCGCTGCAGCTCGCGCTGCTCGGGGGTGTCGGGGGTGTTCGGCGGCACCGTCATCCGCTCGATCGGGTACCCGGCCCGCAGCGGCGCCGGCACCGAGTCGTACGGGTCGTGCGGCGGGTTGTAGGAGACGGTGAGGAAGAACGGGCCGTCCTGCTCGGCGAGGAACTCGACGGCCAGATCGGTCTGCACCTCCGGCTCGTAGCCGGTGAAGCCGATCCTGCTCTCGGGGCCGGTGTAGTAGTGGCCGTCGACGTGCTCGTGGGAGCAGTCGACTCCGGCGTAGTGGTCGATTCCGGGGCGGGCGGCGGGCGGCACCCACTTGTCGCGGGGCAGCCCTGCCAGGTGCCACTTGCCGATCCAGCCGGTCCGGTACCCGGCGCCGGACAGCGCCGTGGCCAGGGTCTCCAGCCGCGGCGACAGCGGCAGGTCGTTGGCGACCACGCCGTGCTCGTGCGGCAGGCGGCCGGTGAGCAGGCTCGCCCGGCTGGGCCCGCAGACCGGCGAGCTCGCGCGTCCCCCGGCGATCGCGGCGCCGCCGGCCGCCAGCCGGTCCAGGTTGGGGGTGCGGACCCGGGAAGGGCCGCCGATCCAGCCCTGGTCCTGCCCCCGCCACTGGTCGGCCAGCAGCACGACGACGTTCGGGGGCGTCACGCCTGGAACTCCCGCGGGTCGACCTCGCCGTTCTTGACCGCGGCGTCGTAGGCGGCCTGCATGCGCTGCTGCATCGCGGCGAGCGCCGGTCCGAGCGCGGCCGACGGGTCGAGCAGCAGCTTCTCCACGGTCTGGTCGACGCTCTCGCCCTCCACCTGCAGCAGGCCGCCGGGCGTCTTCGGCCACTGCCGGTCGAGCTCTCCCGGCCGGAACTGCTGGAGGAGCGCGTTGTCCTTGATCGCGGCCGACTCCCAGACGGCGCCGTTCAGCGGCGGCGCCGCCTTCGCGGCCAGGGCCTCCTGGACTCCGTCGCCGACCATCACCTCGAACACCTTCGCGGCCTGCTCCGGGTTCTGGCTGGTCGAGGAGATCGCGTACGGGTAGCCGGCGTTCATCGGCGAGCGCGCCAGCTGCTGCCCGTCCGGCACCGGCAGCGGCGCCGCGACCGCCTTGACGGTGCTGCCGAGGTCGGCCAGCGACGACACGATCGCGCTGCTGGTGAGGTACATCCCGGCCTCGCCCTTGCCGAAGGCGTTGATCGCGACGTCGCCGGTCAGGGTCGCGGCGCCCGGATACGCGGTCTTGTCGACGATCATGGCCCGGTAGAGCTCGATGACCGGCGCGTACTTCGCCGACTCGTACGTCTGCGCGGCGGCGTTGAACAGCCCGAACTGGGCCAGCGCCGCGTCGCCCGCCATCAGCGGGATGTCCACGCTCCACTGCCGGAACCCGGTCGCCTTGATCGGGATGAGCATGCCGAACGCCTCACCCTTGCCGATCTTGGTGATCGCGGCCGCGGCCTGGCGTACCTCCGAGAAGGTCGCCGGCGGCGCGTCCGGATCCAGCCCGGCCTTCTCGAACAGCTCGACGTTGATCAGCATCCGGTTGGTGAACGCGGTGGTCGGCACCGCGTACGGCACGCCGCCCCAGACCAGCTCGCTGTTCTTCTGGTGGTACGGCGCCGCCTTGTCGAGCACCGCCTTGCCGACCAGGTCGGGCAGCGGCTGCACCCACCCGGCCGCGACGAACGCGCCCAGCTGCGCCGAGGGGCTGTGGAACAGGTCGGGCGCCCGCTTGGTCTGGAAGCCGAGCCGGACGATCTCCTCGTACTTGTCCGTCGCCTGCGGCTCGTACTTCACCTCGATGCCGAGGGACTTGCCCTGCTGCGCGTTCCAGGTGCGGAAGAACTCCTGGCGGGCCTTGGCGTGCGCGCCGGCCCGGTCCCAGACCACGATCGTGGTCAGCCCGCCCGAACCGGCGGAGCCGGACGAGGAGCCGCCGCAGCCGACGAGGGACGCCGCGGCGCCGGCGGCGAGCGTGCCGAGGAACCCGCGGCGGGTCAAGGAGGAATCAGTCATCGGGGGGCCTTTCTCAACAGGACGCGAACCGCGGCGGCTCGGTCGCAGAGCACGATCACGAAACTGGCCGTCGCCGCCGGCAGCGCGATCGCCGCCGGCAATCCGAGGTACGGCACCCCGGTCGCCAGGAAGGGCCCGGCCGCGGCGGCGGCGATCACGGCGACGCTCGCGGTCAGCGCCAGCTCGATCCGCGACAGCGCCAGCAGGTAGGCCGTCCGCAGCGCCTCGGCGGTACGGCCGGTACGCTCGAAGATCACCACTGACCAGGGGGCGACCAGCAGCCAGGTCACGCCGGCCACCACGCTGGTCGTCAGCACCAGCCCGCCGTAGGCCCCGCCGGGTGAGGGCCCGAGCAGGCCGACGAGCACCAGGGCGGCGATGCCGAGATGACAGCCGGCCAGCGGCAGGGACGGCAGCAGCCGGCGGCCCAGGAACCGCAGCGTCTCACCCGGGCCGAGGGCGGCCTCGCCGCGGGCGTACCGGCGCTGCTGGGCGATCAGCCACAGGCCGGCCGCCGGCGCGGTGAGCACGGGCAGGCTCAGCAGCAGCCAGCAGCAGCTCGTCCAGGCCCAGAACCACCAGCGGGACCAGCCGCGCAGCAGGGCGCCGTCCGGCGCGAACGGGGTCATCCCTTCACCGACCCGTCCGTCCAGCCGCGGACGAAGTGCCGCTGCAGCACGATGAAGATCACCACGATCGGCACCAGCGCCATGTTCGCGCCGGCCAGCACCGTGTTGTACGGCGTCATCCCCTCGGCGGCGTCGTACTGCAGCGCGCTCACGCCCACGACCAGGGTGCGCAGGTCGGGCTCGGCGAGTGAGAACACCAGGGGCACCTGGTAGTTGTTCCAGGAGGCCTGGAAGCCGAGGATCACCGTGGTGGCGAGGATCGGCCGCATCATCGGGAAGGCGATCCGCCAGTAGGTGCCGAACAGCCCGCAGCCGTCGACCCGGGCGGCGTCCTCCATCTCGGTGCCGAGGCCCTGCACGAACGCCTTGATCAGGAAGATGTGCACCAGCATGATCCCGGCCAGCTGGACCAGCGCGATGCCGAGCAGGTTGTCCAGGCCCAGCGCCTCGGCGATCACGTACTGCGGGTAGAGCGTCGCCGTGGTCAGGCCGACGAACAGGGTGCCGACGTACAGGCCCTCGACCAGGCGCTGGCCGCGCAGGCGGCGCCGGGCCAGCACGTAGCCGGTCATGCTGGACACGAGCGTGTCCAGCAGCACGACCAGGGCGGTGACGATCAGGCTGTTGACGAAGTAGCGGGAGAAGTTCGCCGTGGTCCAGGCGTGCAGGTAGGTGCCCCACTCCCACACGCGCGGCAGGATCCCGCCGTCCCTGCTGAGGATCTGGTCCAGCGGCGAGACCGACGCGAACAGGCCGAAGACCAGCGGTGAGAGCATGATCAGCGCCGCCACGACCAGGATCGCGTGCACCAGCACGGTGAGCGGGCGGACCCGCCGCCTGCGCGGGGCCGCGACGGGCGGGGCGGCCGTCCGGCCTGCGGTTTCGGTGATGACGGGTGTGCTCATGCCGCGGTCCTCCCGCTCCGGTTGATCCGCAGATAGGCGACGGAGATGATGCCGACGATCACGCTGGCGGTGACGCCGAGCGCGGCGGCGTACCCGATCTGCGGCACCGATTCCGGCTCGAAGAAGAACCGGTAGAGGTAGGTGAACATCACCTCGGTGCTCCCGGCGGGGCCGCCGTCGGTGAGCGTCTTGACCAGGTCGAAGCTGCGCAGCGTGCCGATGAGCGAGATCAGGATCACCACGCGCGTCACGGGGGCCAGCATCGGCAGCACGATGTGCCGCAGCGTCGCCCAGTGGCCGGCGCCCTCCAGCGCCGCGCTCTCCAGCAGGGCGTTCGGGATCGTCATCATGCCGGCGAAGAAGAGCAGCAGGTTGATCCCGAGGTGGGCCCAGACGCCGACCCCGATCAGGCTGCCGAGCGCGGCGCCGGCCTCGCCCAGGAACCGGATCGGCGTCTCCAGCAGGCCCGATCCGGTGAGCAGCTGGTTGACCGGCCCGCCGGTCTCGCGCAGCAGGAAGACGAAGATGATGCCGACGATCGCGGGCGACAGGACGTGCGGCAGGAACAGGATCGTGCGGTAGACCGTTCCGGCGCGGACGCCGCGGAAGAACACGTAGGCCAGCACCAGCGCCAGCGGGATCTCGATGACCAGCCGGCCGAAGCCGAACTTCACCGTGTTCAGCACCGCCAGCCACCATTGTTCGTCCCCGAGCATGCGCTCGTAGTTGGCCAGGCCGGTGAACCGCGGCGCCGAGAACCCGTTCCAGCGCTGGAAGCTGAACCAGAACAGCCAGCCGATCGGCAGCAGCGCGAAGGCGAGATACGGCAGCAGGGCCGGCAGCAACATCAGGCGGCCGACGCCGTCCTCGCGCCGGTGCCACTGCGCGCGATGCGGCGTTGACTGCCGTGGCGAACGGACAACTGGGGACATCCGTGCCCTTCCTTGGTCGAGCGCGCCGGGCTGGCCTCGCGCCGATGCGGCGGCGGCCTTTCGGTTCGGGCTAACTTAGATCGATCTAAACCGAAGGTCAACCTAAACCATATAAACCTACAGGTCAACCCTGAAATACGATTCACACATCCGCAGGTCGCTCAGTGACAGCCACGTGGAACTCGGGGCGGGACTCGGCCGACCGGCACGCCGTATCGGCAGGTCGCTCAGCCGGCTCGGCCGGCAGGCCGGGTCGCTCGGTGACAGCCGCAGGAGGCGCGCGCGTGCATTTCCGGGGCCGGCGGGACACGGCTGCCCTCGGCAGGCATGCCCATCTCGGCCAGCAGCACCCGGCCGCACACCCGGCCCAGCTCGACCGGGTCGGTGGCGATGCTGCTGATCGACGGGTTCCACATCGCCGACTGGTGGAGGTCGTCGATGCCGAGCACCGCGCAGGGCGCGGCCTCGGGCGTGCCGAGCCGCAGCGCCTTGGCCAGGCCGTAGGCCACGTTGTCGCTGTGGCACAGCACCCCGTCGGGCGGCGGCCCGGCTTCCAGCAGCTCGGCGGCGCGGCGGTAGGCGGCGTCCGCGGTCGCGTCGAGGGGCTGCGACCACGCCGCGTCCCACCCGGCGCCGGCCTCGGTGACCGCCCGCCGGAAGCTCTCCATGCGGCCGACCCGCGGCGAGGCCAGCGGGTCGCCGCCGAAGTAGGCCACCCGGCGGCAGCCGTGCACGGCGGTCAGGTGCTCGGCTCCGAGCCGGCCGATGGCCGCCTCGTCGGTGCCGACGAACGGCAGGTCGACGCCGTCGATGCGGCGCAGCAGCAGCACCGTCGGCAGGCCGCTCTGGCGCAGGCCGGCGAAGTCGTCCGCGGTCGCGGTCAGGGCGGGGATGGTCACCACGCCGGCCGCCCGGTGCCCGACCAGCGAACCCAGGATCTGCCGTTGCAGGCCGACCCGGTCGACGGTGTTGGCGATCATGACGAAGAAGCCGACCTCGCCGAGCACCTCCTGCACGCCCAGCGACACCTCGGCGACGAACGGGTTCATCACGTCGGGCATCACCAACCCGACCAGGTCGTTGCGCTGGGTCCGCAGGTTGGCGGCGGCCTGGTTGTAGATGTATCCCAGCCGCTCGGCCTCGGCCAGCACGGCGTTCCTGGTGGCCTCCGACACCAGAGGACTGTTCCGCATCACCAGCGAGACGGTGGCCCGGGACAGGCCGAGCGAGTTGGCCACGTCGATCATGCGCACCCGGCGCACTCCAGGCCGGCCACCCTGCATGCCTGTCCTCCCCCGCCGATGATCATCGCGTGATCGGGAGGCCTCAGGATAGCCGCTGACGCCAGGACCGAAGGCCGAGGTTCGCGCGAGGGCGCGGCCGAACCCCGATGCGGCAGTCCGCCGACCGCTGCCCGCCCAGCTGCCGGCCCCTCGGGCTGACAGGACTGCACGACGCGATCGCGAGCGGGCCCGGATCGGCGACATCACCGCTCTGATGGACGGCACCGATGCCGCGTGTCACCCGTCGGCGCCCGACGCGTGCGGCACGGATTCGCCGTCGGACATGCCCCGCCGGCCTCGAACGCAGGGCCGCGCTGGGCCCATCCCTCTCGCCTGCACAACCCCCATCGGCCACCTGCTCGACCGGCTCGGCTCCGAGCGGGCCGGGGTGCATGCCGGGAGCCTGTCGCCCTCCCTTAGCACACCGGTCCCAGCGGACGAACCCGCCCGGGCACGCGCCGGCCGCCGCGCCGGGGTGGGGCGCTTTCCAGGGTGACCACGTGCCGGTGAACTCGGCCCGCGCGCTCACGGCCGGAGAAGGCACGTAGCGGGCTTCACCTGCGGAAACTCCTGAGAAACCTCCGGCCCCGGACGATCAATCTCCCGACTCTGCTCATATGAGCAAATTCCGGCTCAAGTGTTGCATCCAGGTTAAAACCCGACTTACGGTGCGTTACCAAAGTCACATACGGAGGCCCATATGCGTGCATTCCGGTCACTAACCATCCCCCTCCTCCTGGTCAGCCTCATGTCCGCCTGCTCGGTGTCCACCACCCCCGGCGGAACCACCGAGGGCGCCGGCGGGCAGGACGACGGCCCCGTCGCCATCGGATTCAGCCAGGCGACCCAGCAGTCCCCCTTCTACGTCCAGCTCCGCGAAGGAGCCGAGGCCGCCGCCAAGCAGGCCGGCGCCGAGCTGTACTTCGCCGACGCGGGCGGCGACGTCACCAAGCAGAACAACGACATCCAGGACCTCATCACCCGGCAGGTCGACGTCCTGCTCATCAACCCGGTGGACCCCCAGGGCGTGCAGCCGGGCATCGCCGCGGCCAAGGCCGCAGGCGTCCCGGTCGTGACCGTGGACCGGCCGGTGCCCGAGGGCGCGGTCGCGCACGTCGGGCGCGACAACAAGGCGATGGGCGCGCTCGTCGGCAAGCGGCTCAGCGAGCAGCTCGGCGCCCGGGGCGGCAAGGTCATCGAGATCCGCGGCGACGCCGGCGGCGCCGTGGCGCGTGACCGCAGCGCGGGCTTCCACGAGGCCGTGGCGGCCAACGCCAAGATCCAGATCGTCGAGGGGCCGTACTCCGACTACGTGCGCTCCAAGGCGGTCACCGCGATGCAGGACCTGCTCCAGGTCCACCCCGACGTGGCCGCCGTCTACGCGCACAACGACGACATGGCGCTCGGCGCGCTCCAGGTCCTCAAGGAGAACGGCAAGGGCAAGGTCCTGGTCGCCGGCGTCGACGGGCTCATGGAGGCGGTCAAGCAGATCCCGTCCGGCCAGTACGTGGCCACCGCGCTCAACGACCCCATCTCGCTCGGCACGAAGGCCGTGGAGACGGTGCTCAAGGTCCAGAAGGGCGAGAAGGTCGAGCCCTCCATCGACGCGGGCACCGCGCTGATCGACACGGACAACGCCGGCGAGTACATCGGGCCCGGCGAGTTCGCCCAGGCGGCCCAGTAGTCACAGGCACAAGGAGACAAGGATGCCGGAAACCATGAAGGCCGCGGTGCTGCACGCCCCCGGCGACATCAGGGTGGAACAGGTGCCCGTGCCCGAGCCGGGCCCCGGCGAGGCGCTCGTCAGGGTGGCGGCCTGCGGGGTGTGCGGGTCGGACATCCCGCGCATGCTGCACGCGGGGGCCTACCACTTCCCGATCATCTGCGGCCACGAGTTCTCGGGGCACGTCGTACGCCTCGGCGACCGCCTGGCCGCCGCCGGCCAGGTACGCGAGGGCGACCTGGTCACCGTGCCGCCGCTCATCCCCTGCCACGAATGCGCCCCCTGCAGCCAGGGCCACTTCAGCCTGTGCAAGAACTACGGCTACTTCGGCAGCCGCAGGGACGGGGCGTACGCGCAGTACGTCACCGTGCCGGCGGACAACCTCATGGTGCTGCCCGCCGGCCTCGACCCGCGGGCGGCCGCCATGCTGGACCCGGCGGCGATCGCGCTGCACGCCCTGTGGCGCACGAACATGCGCGGCGGCCGCCGGGTGGCGGTGGTCGGCGCCGGTCCGATCGGGCTGTTCGCCGTGCAGTGGGCCAGGATGGCCGGGGCGTCCGAGGTGCTCGTGATCGAGCTGAACGACCAGAAGGCCGCCATGGCGACCGAGGCCGGCGCCACGCACACCGCGACCAGCGTGCAGGAGGCCGCCGAGCCGGCGGGTGACGGCTACGACGTGGTGATCGAGTCCGCGGGCGTGCCCGCCACGATCGATCAGGCGGTGAGCCTGGTGGCCAGGCACGGCGAGGCGGTGTTCATCGGCATCCCGCACGAGCCGGTGGTGTTGCCCAAGTCGACCTTCGGCTCGTTCCTGCGCCGCGAGGTCACCCTGCACGGCGCGTGGAACTCCTTCTCGGCGCCGTTCCCCGGGGAGGAGTGGCGGGTGGCCGCCAGGGCGCTGGCCTCGGACGACCTGGCGTGGAAGTTCATGATCACGCACGAGCTGGGGCTGGACGCGCTGCCCGAGACCATGGTCAGCCTCGGCGAGCGGTCGATCTTCAGCTCCAAGGTCCTCTTCCTGCCGAACGAGGAGTGACGGTGACTGCTTTCCTCGCCCTCGACCTGGGAACCGAAGGCGCGCGGGCGGCGGTCTACAGCGTGGCCGGTTCGCCGATGGGGGCGGGCGACGACGCGTACCCGACGAGTTTTCCGCGGCCCGGCTGGGCCGAGCAGGACCCGGACGACTGGTGGCGGGCGAGCGTGCACGCGGTGCGCAAGGCGCTCGCCCAGGCGGGCAACCCGCCCATCGCCGGGGTCGCGGTGGCGACCACGGCCTCGACGGTGGCCGTCCTCGACCGGCACGGGCGTCCGCTGCGGCCGGCGCTGCTGTGGATGGACTGCCGGGCGGGTGAGGAGTCGGCACTGACCGCGCGGACCGGGCACCCGGTCCTGCGCTACTCCGGCGGCAGCGACGCGGTGGAGTGGCTGGTGCCCAAGGCCATGTGGCTGGCCCGTCACGAGCCCGAGACCTACCGGGCCGCCGCGCGCATCACCGAGGCGGTCGACTACCTGGTCTGGCGGCTCACCGGCCGCTGGGCCGGCTCGCGGATGAACGCGGTGTGCAAGAGCAACTACGACCCGCGCGGGGCGGGCTTCCCGCACGACCTGTACGACTCGCTCGGCATCGGTGACCTGGGCGGCAAGCTGCCGGACGACGTCGTACCCGTCGGCGACCCGGTCGGCCCGCTCAGCGCCGCGGCCCGCGACGAGCTCGGCGTCACCGGCCCGGCCGTCGTCGCGTCCGGCGGGATCGACGCGCACCTGTCGCTGCTGGCCGTGGGCGGCGCGCCCGCGGGGCGGGTGTCGATCGTCTGCGGCACGTCGAACGCGTTCGTGACGGAGATCGACGAACCGGTCTTCCCGCCCACCGTCTGGGGGCCGTACCCGGACGCGCTGCACGAGGGCCGCTGGCTCGTGGAGGGCGGCCAGGTGAGCGCGGGCTCCGTGCTGGCCTGGGCGGGCGAGCGGCTCATCGGACGGCCCCGGGCCGATCTCGGCGGGCTCATCGAGGCCGCGGCGGCGCTGCCGCCGGTCGACCACGGCCTGATCGTCCTGGACTACTTCATGGGAAACCGCACGCCGCTGCGGGACCCGCACCTGCGGGGCGCGGTGCTCGGGCTGACCCTGGCCAGCTCTCCCGAGCAGGTCTACCGGGCGGCCGTGGAGGGCGTCGCGTACGGCACCCGCCAGGTCCTCGACTCCTTCGCCGACGGCGGCGTCCCCGTGGACGAGGTCTTCCTGTCGGGCGGCATCCGGCACAACGAGTTGTGGCTGCGGACGACCGCCGACGTACTCGGCCGGCCGGTCCACCTCGTCGCCGGCGACAACCTCACGCTGCGCGCCTGCTCGGTGCTGGCCTCGGTCGCCTCAGGGCGGCACGCCTCCCTGACGGAGGCGGCGGCGCAGTACGCTCCCCGCGTCCGCACGGTGGAGCCGGTCGCCGCGCACGTGGAGGCGTACCGCGGCGGTTACGCCGACTACCGCGCGGCCAGCGCCGCCACGACGGAGATCTCCCACCGGCTGAGCGAGAGGTCCCGCTCATGACCGACGAGGACCAGCTCTACCAGGTGGCCGTCCGGTACTACGACGGCGGCGAGACGCAGGAGCAGATCGCCCACGCGCTGCACCTGACCCGCTGGAAGGTGGGCCGGATGCTGGCCGAGGCGCGCGAGGTCGGCATCGTCCGGATCGAGGTGCTCCATCCGCGCTCCCGGGTGCATGCCCTGGAGCGCTCGCTCAAGGAGCGCTTCGGGCTGCGGGACGCCATCGTCGTCGCGAACGGCGGCAGCGGCGACGACGAGCAGGTGCGCGACCGGGTGGCCGCGGCGGGCGCCGACCACCTGATGGAGCTGCGGCCCGTGCCCCGGCTGATCGGGGTCTCCTGGGGACGCACGCTCGATCGGCTGGCCGGCGGGCTCACCCCCGGGTGGGCCACGGGCGTCAACGTGGTGCAGATCAACGGCGCGCTGAGCAGGTCACGGCAGCCGACCAGCGCGCGCAGCATGGCGAGCCTGATCGCCCACCGCGGCGGCGGCACGGCGACGCTGCTGCCGGCGCCGGCGATCCTGGAGCAGGAGAGCACCAGGAAGGCGCTGGAGAGCGACCGGTCCGTCTCCGACGTGCTGACACTGGCCACCCGGGCGGACCTGTTCCTGTTCAGCCCCGGCGGCATGGGCAGCGACTCGGTGCTGGTGGACTCCGGCCAGATCGACGCGGCCGACCTGGCCAGGCTCGGACGCGCGGGCGCGGTGGGCGACGTGCTGGGCCGCTTCATCGACGCGCGGGGCCGGATCGCCGACCCCGAGCTGGACCGGCGCACGCTCGGCCTCTCCCTCGACGTCCTGCGCTCGGCCACCACCTCGGTCGCGCTGGTCAGCGGCGGGGCGAAGCGGGCGGTGTGCCGGGCCGTCGTGACGAGCGGCCTGTGCGACGTGCTGATCGTCGACGACCAGAACGCCACTCACCTGCTGGAGGAGTCATGACCGCCGAACGGCTGCGCATGACCGGGATCGTCAAACGTTTCCCCGGCACCGTCGCCCTGGACGGCGTGGAGCTGAGCGTGCGCCCCGGCGAGGTGCACTGCCTGCTGGGCGAGAACGGGGCGGGCAAGAGCACGCTCATGAAGATCCTGGCGGGCTCGTACCGGCCGGACGAGGGGACGATCCTGCTGGACGGGCGGCCCTTCAGTCCCGCCACCCCGCACGCGGGGCTGGCGGCCGGCATCGCCGTGATCTATCAGGAGCTGGACCTGCTGCCCGACCTCACCGTGGCGCAGAACCTGCTGCTGGGCAGGGCGCCGCGGCTGGGCCCGTTCGTGCGGCGGGGGCGGCGGGCGCGGCTGGCCCGCGAGGCGCTGGACCGGGTCGGCGCGACCTTCCCGGTGACCACGCGCGTCCGAGACCTGCCGATCGCGGCCCAGCAGCTCACCGCCATCGCCAAGGCGCTGACCGCCGACGCGCGCGTCATCGTCATGGACGAGCCGTCCGCCACGCTCAGCGAGAGCGAGCTGCGCGGCGTCTTCGCCGTCATCCGGTCGCTCACCGCGGAGGGCCGTTCGGTGATCTTCATCTCGCACCGGATGGAGGAGGTGATGGAGATCGGCGACCGCGCCACGGTGCTGCGCGACGGCCGTACGGCGGGGGTCTACGACCTGGCCTCGACCGGCCGTGACGAGATCGTGGCAGCGATGATCGGCGAGGCCAGGGAACTCGTGGGCGCGACCGGCCGTCCCGTGCCCGAGGGCGAGCCGCTGCTCAGCGTCGAGCGGGTGCACGTGCCGGGGCTGATCGACGTACGCGGCCTCGACGTGCGGCCGGGCGAGGTGGTCGGGCTCGCCGGGCTGGGCGGCGCGGGACGCACCACCCTGCTGCGCGCGCTGTTCGGCGACCTCAGGGCGCACGTGGCGGCCAGGCTGGACGGCCACCCGCTCAAGGTCGCCGGCCCGGCCTCCGCCGTGCGCGCGGGCCTGGCGCTGGTGCCGGAGAGCCGCAAGGAGCAGGGCCTGATGCTCGGGCTCTCCGTGAGCCGCAACGCCGCGATCAGCGCGCTCGGCCGGCCGCCGTGGCTGCTGCCGGGCCGGCTGGGGCGACGCGTCACCGAGCCCGCGCTCGCGAGCCTGGGCGTCAAGGCGGCCGGGCCTGGCCAGCCCGTGGGCCAGCTGTCCGGCGGCAACCAGCAGAAGGTCGTGCTGGCCAAGTGGATCACCCGCGGCGGGATCAGGGTCCTGCTGCTGGACGAGCCCACGCGCGGCCTCGACGTCGGCGCCAAGGCCGACCTGTACCGGCAGGTGCGCCACCTCGCCGACCAGGGCGTGGCCGTCCTGCTCGCCAGCAGCGAGCTCAACGAGTTGACCGCCAACGCCGACCGGATCCAGGTCCTGTACGAGGGCCGCAACGTCGCGTGCTTCGACCCCCGGGTCAGCCCGGAGAGCGTCATCGCGCACACCGTCATCACAGGAGCCACACCATGACCGCATCCATCGGATCCACGGTGACCGCGACCGCCGGGAAGGAAGGCGGCGCCCGCTCGCGCCGCGGCGCCGACCTGATCGTCAAGTCGAACCTGCTGCTGGTCTTCCTCGCCCTGTGCGTGGTCGCGTCGCTGCTGGCGCCGCAGTTCCTGACCGGCCGCAACATCGCCAACCTGCTGCAGCAGTCGTCGCTGACGGGCATCGTCGCCATCGGCATGACCATGGTGGTGCTCACGGCGGGCATCGACCTGTCGGTGGGCAGCGTGGCCGCGTTCGGCGGCATGACCATCGCGCTGCTCATGGCGGCCGGCGTGCCGGTCGTGCCGGCGATCCTGGTCAGCGTCGCGGCCGGCGCGGTGTTCGGCGCGTTCATGGGCGGCCTGTCGGCCTACCTGTCGCTGCCGTCGTTCATGACCACGCTGGCGGGGCTGACCGCCGTGCGCGGGCTCACGTACCTGCTGACCGACGGCAAGCCGGCGGAGGCGAGCGGCTCGGAGGCGTTCCAGCTGCTGGGCGGCGGCTTCATCGGCTACGTCCCGATCGTCGGGATCATCTTCGTGGTGATCACCGTGCTGGCCGCCGTGGTGCTGCGCGGCACCACGTTCGGCGAGTACGTCTACGCGGTCGGCAGCAACAAGGAGGCGGCTCGGCTGTCCGGGCTGCCCGTGCGCGGCGTGATCACCACCGTGTTCGCGGTGTCCGGCGCGCTGGCGGCGCTGGCCGGGGTGCTGCTGACGTCCCGCCTGACCGTGGGCCAGCCCACCGCGTTCAACGGGCTGGAGCTGGACGCGATCGCGGCCGTGGTGCTCGGCGGCACCAACCTGTTCGGCGGCCGGGGCGGCGTGTTCGGCACGTTCGTGGCGGTGCTGCTGCTGTCGGTGCTGCGGAACCTGTGCAACCTGCTCGGCCTCGGCTCCTTCTTCCAGATGGTGGTGACCGGACTCATCCTGCTGGTCGCCCTCGTCCTCAACATGCTCATCGAGAGGCGTGGCGCTCGTGCCTGACACCATCCCCGGCTCGTTGCGGAGCTACCTGCACGGCCTGCCCGGCGTCGACGAGGTCGGCGTCCGCCGGCGGGCCGCCGACCTGGCCACCCGGTCCATCAAGACCACGGCCAAGCGGGCGGCGCTCGACCTGGCCATCCGGATGGTCGACCTGACCACCCTGGAAGGGGCGGACACCCCGGGCAAGGTGCGCGCGCTGGCCGCCAAGGCCAGGCGGCCCGACCCGGCCGACCCCACCGCTCCCCCGGTCGCCGCGCTGTGCGTGTACCCCGACATGATCGGAGTGGCCGCGCAGGCCCTGGCGGGCAGCGGGGTCGGCCTCGCCTCGGTCGCCACGGGCTTCCCGGCCGGGCGTACGCCGCTGGAGGTCAAGCTGGCCGACACCCGGGCGGCGGTGGCCGCCGGCGCCACCGAGATCGACATGGTCATCGACCGGGGGGCGTTCCTGGCGGGCGACTACGGCAAGGTCTTCGACGAGATCACCGCAGTGAAGGCCGCCTGCGGCGACGCCCACCTGAAGGTGATCCTGGAGACCGGCGAACTGGTCACCTACGACAACGTTCGCCGGGCGTCCTGGCTGGCGCTGCACGCCGGGGCCGACTTCATCAAGACCTCCACCGGCAAGGTCACGCCCGCCGCGACCCTGCCGGTCACCCTGGTCATGCTGGAGGCCGTCAGGGACTACCGGGCCGCCACCGGACGGCAGGCGGGGGTGAAAGCGGCCGGCGGCATCCGCACCGCCAAGGACGCGATCCGCTACCTGGTGCTGGTCAAGGAGATCGCCGGGGACGACTGGCTGGACTCGGCGTGGTTCCGACTCGGCGCCTCGACGCTGCTGAACGACCTGCTCATGCAGCGCACCAAGCTCGGCACCGGCCACTACGGCGGCCCCGACTACTACACCATCGACTAGGGAGAGGCGTGGAGATCTTCGAGTACGCCCCCGCGCCGGAGTCACGGTCCATCGTGTCCATCCGGCCGTCGTACGACCTGTTCATCGACGGCGAGTTCGTCGAGGCCAAGAGCGACGAGCGCATCGTCACGGTCAACCCGGCCGACGAGGAGCCGCTGGCCGAGGTGGCCGCCGCCGGCGAGGCCGACGTGGAGCGGGCGTTCGCCGCCGCGCGGCGGGCGTTCGAGCGGGTGTGGTCGCCCCTGCCCGGCGCCGAGCGCGGCAAGTACCTGTTCCGGATCGCGCGGATCATCCAGGAACGCGCCCGCGAGCTCGCCGTGCTGGAGTCGCTGGACAACGGCAAGCCGATCAAGGAGACCAGGGACGTCGACCTGCCGCTGGTCGCGGCCCACTTCTTCTACCACGCCGGCTGGGCCGACAAGCTGGCGCACGCGGGGCTCGGTCCGGCCCGGCCGCTGGGCGTGGCCGCGCAGGTCATCCCGTGGAACTTCCCGCTGATGATGCTGGCCTGGAAGGTCGCGCCCGCGCTGGCCACCGGCAACACCGTGGTGCTCAAGCCGGCGGAGACCACGCCGCTGACGGCGCTGGCGTTCGCCGAGATCTGCCAGGAGGCGGACCTGCCGCCCGGTGTGGTGAACATCGTCACCGGCGCCGGCGACACCGGCCGCGCCGTGGTCGCCCACCCGGACGCCGACAAGGTCGCCTTCACCGGCTCGACCGAGGTGGGCAAGCAGATCGCCCGCGCCGTGGCGGGCACGGGCCAGCGGCTGACGCTGGAGCTGGGCGGCAAGGGCGCCAACATCGTCTACGAGGACGCGGCGATCGACCAGGCGGTCGAGGGGATCGTGTCCGGGATCTTCTTCAACCAGGGCCACGTGTGCTGCGCGGGCTCGCGGCTGCTGGTGCAGGAGTCGATCGCCGAGGAGCTGCTGGCGCGGCTGCGCGCCAGGATCGAGCGGCTGCGCCTGGGAGATCCGCTGGACAAGAACACCGACATCGGCGCGATCAACTCCGCCGCGCAGCTGGCCAGGATCCGCGAGCTGGCCGCCGCCGGCGAGGCGGAGGGGGCCACGGGCTGGTCGCCGCCGTGCCCCCTCCCGGAGCGCGGCTACTGGTTCCCGCCCACCGTGTTCACCGGCGTCACGCAGGCGCACCGGATCGCCCGCGAGGAGATCTTCGGGCCGGTGCTGTCGGTCCTCACCTTCCGCACCCCGGAGGAGGCCGTCGCCAAGGCGAACAACACGCCGTACGGGCTCTCGGCCGGGGTGTGGACGGAGAAGGGCTCCCTGATGTTGTGGACCGCGAGCCGGCTGCGCGCCGGCGTGGTGTGGTCCAACACCTTCAACGTGTTCGACCCGGCCAGCCCTTTCGGCGGCTACAAGGAGTCCGGTTACGGCCGCGAGGGCGGGTTGCTCGGTCTGGAGGCATACCTCAATGGGTGAACGGATCACGCCGATGCGGGAGGCTTACCGTGGCTGACATCCCCCCGCGCATCCCCCCGCGCATCCCCCCGCGCATTCCCGTGCGCAGGACGTACAAGCTCTATGTCGGAGGCGCGTTCCCGCGCTCGGAATCAGGCAGGTCGTATCCCGTGACGTCGTCGGCAGGAGTGCACCTCGCCAACGCCGCCCTGGCCTCCCGCAAGGACGTGCGCGACGCCGTGGTGGCCGCCCGCGAGGCGTTCCCCGGCTGGTCTGGCCGGACGGCGTACAACCGGGGGCAGATCCTCTACCGGATCGCCGAGATGATGGAAGGGCGGCGGGCGCAGTTCGCCGACGAGGTCGCCGCGGCGGAAGGGGTGAGCGCGGGCAGGGCACAGGCGATCGTGTCGGCGGCCGTCGACCGCTGGGTGCACTACGCCGGGTGGGCCGACAAGTTCGGCCAGGTGCTGGGCGGCGCCAACCCGGTGTCCGGCCCGTACTTCAACCTGTCCCAGCCGGAGCCGACGGGCGTCGTGGGCGTCTTCGCGCCGCCCGGATCGCCGCTGCTCGGGCTGGTCTCGGTGCTCGCGCCGGTGATCACCTGCGGCAACACGGCGGTGCTGGTGGCGAGCGAACGCGCCCCGCTGCCGGCCGTCACGCTGGCCGAGGCGCTGGCCACCTCCGACCTGCCGGCGGGCGTCGCGAACATCCTGACCGGCCGCCTGGCCGAGCTCGCCCCGCCGCTGGCCGGCCACGCCGACGTGAACGCCCTCGACCTGACCGGCGCGGGCGCGCTGGCGGCCGAGCTGGAGGCCCTGGCGGCGACCACGCTCAAGCGGGTCCTGCGGCCCGGCCAGGACGACTGGGCCGACCCGGACCCCGGGCTGTCGCGCATCAGGCCGTTCGTGGAGACCAAGACGGTCTGGCACCCGATCGGCCGCTGACCCCCGCTCGACGAGATCTGAAGGACGAGCGGCGGGAGGGGTGCGGCCGACGACGCGTTCGACGCGTTCGAAGCGCTCGCGGAACGCGGTGGCCGAGGCGAACCCGGTGATCAGCGTGCGGGACGGATGCTGTCGCCGGGGTCGAACGACGTCGGCAGCTCCAGGTCCCGCAGCTCTCCGCCGCTCTCCAGGCCGGCGAGCAGCATCCGCGCGGGCGCTCGTTCTTGATCATGTACGTGATGAGCTCGCGTTCGTGCCCGGCGATCAGCATCTCGGGCACGTCCGGCTGGAAGTAGAAACCGAGGTGCCACAGGAACAGCCCGCCCGAGACGTTCTCCACGGTCAGCGCCGTGTGGTCCTCGAAGCCGAACCCGGGGAACAACGCCTCGGCGAACACCAGGGCGTTGACGCGTCCACGGTGCCGGGCGGCCAGCTGGTAGCCGATCACGGCCCCCAGTCCTCGCCCATCACGCCGTAGGAGTCGTGCCCGAGAAAGGCCGTCAACGCGGCGATGTCGTCGCTCATCGTCGCGGAGTCGTACCCGTCCGCCGGATGGTCGGAGTCGCCGAGGCCGCGCAGGTCCGGCACGACGACGGTGTGCCGGGCCGTGAGCCTCGGGACGAGGTACCGCCAGTGGTAGCCGGTCTTGGGCACCCCGTGCAGCAGCACCACCGCCGGCCCCGAGCCGGCCGTCCGGTAGTGCAGCTTCGTCCCGTTGACGGCGGCCCGGCCGGTGCGTCCCGCCGCCACCTCGACCACATCGAGGCGTCCCGGCGCCGCTTCGACAACCCCGGGACGACGGACCCGGGCGTCAGCGGGTGAAGCGGGGCAGGACTCCTTCACCGAACCAGTAGGCCTCCTCCAGGTGCGGGTAGCCCGACAGGACGAACTCCTCGACGCCCAGCGAGGCGTACTCCTCCACCAGCTCGGCCACCCGGGCGTGGCTGCCGACCAGGGCCGTGCCGGCCCCGCCGCGCACCAGCCCGACGCCCGCCCACAGCCCGGGGTGGATCTCCAGGGACCTGACGTCACCGCCGTCGAAGCCGGCCTGCAACGCCAGCATGCGCTGCTGCCCGACCGACGAGCTGCGGCCCAGCACCGTACGGGCGCGGGCGATGTCGGCGGGGTCGATCGCCGACAGCAGCCGCTCCGCCTCGGCCCAGGCGGCGGCGTCCGTGTCGCGGGAGATGACGTGCAGCCTGATCCCGAAGCGCAGCTCGCGGCCCTCCGCCGCGGCCAGCTCCCGCATCCAGGCGATCTTGCCGGCGACCTGCGCGGGCGGCTCGCCCCAGGTGAGGTAGACGTCGACGTGCCGGGCGGCCACCGGCCCCGCGGCGGGCGAGGAGCCGCCGAAGTAGATCTGCGGCAGCGGGTCGGGCGGGATCGAGACGGTCGCTCCGTCCACGTGGTAGTGCTCGCCCTTGAAGTCGTACGGCGTGCCGCTCCACGCGCCCCGCACGATGCCGAGGAACTCGTCGGTACGCGTGTACCGCTCGTCGTGCGACAGGTGGTCGCCGAAGCGGCGCTGCTCGGCGTCCTCGCCGCCGGTGACGACGTTCAGCAGCAGCCTGCCGCGCGACATGCGCTGGTACGTGGCGGCCATCTGCGCGGCGAGCGTGGGCGACAGGAAGCCGGGCCGGAAGGCGACCAGGAACTTCAGCCGTTCGGTCTCCCGGGTCAGCGCGGCGGTGACGAGCCAGGCGTCCTCGCACCACGTGCCGGTGGGCGTGAGCACGGCCTCGAAGCCGAGCTGCTCGGCCGAGCGGGCGACCTGGGCGAGGTATTCGATGTCGGGCTCACGGAGGCCGCCTCGGTGCCCGTGGTCACGGGTCAGGCCGTGACCGCCCCCGACGAGCTGCCTGCTGTCTCCGTTCGTGGGCAGAAACCAGTGGAACTTCACTGCGCTCCCTCGTTGTACCTGGCGTCGGTGATGTCGGCGATCTCGACGGTGCCGGGGATCAGCCCGGCTTCGGCGAAGGCGTCGGCGACCTGCTGTTCGCGGCCGATGACGTCGGCGTCGAGCTTGAGGTCGGTGTAGCGGTTGCGCGGCACCGCCGTGGCGATGACGCCGGGGGGCAGCCCGGTGAGCCGGGCGTAGACCTCGGTCCACTCCGCGGGGTGTTCGTTGGCCCAGGTGTGGGCGCGCCGGACGCGGGCCACGAAGTCGCCCAGCGCCCTGGCCCTGGCGGGGTCGCCGAGGGCGTCGGTCCCGGCGATCTGGAACTCGAAGCCGTTGGCGTACCCGGTGGCGTCCACCAGGATGCGCGCGCCGATCTGGTGCTGGGCCTGGGCGGTGTACGGGTCCCAGATCGCCCACGCGTCGACGCGACCGGTGGACAGGGCGGCCAGCGCGTCGGGTGGCTGCAGGTACTGCGGGCTGATGTCGGCGAAGCTCAGCCCGTTCTTCTTCAGTACGGCGAGCAGGTGGTAGTTCGCCGAGCTGCCCTTGGCGACCGCGATCTTCTTGCCCTTGAGCCCGGCGACGGTCGTGATGGGCGAGCCGGACGGCACCACGACGGCCTGCCCGCCGAGGCCCTTCTCCGACACCCCGACGATGGTGATCTTCGACCCGGCCGCGGCGGCGAAGACGGGCGGCGCGTTCCCCACGGTGCCGACGTCGACGGAGCCGGCGTTGACGGCCTCCAGCATGGGCGGCCCGGAGGTGAACTGCGACCAGGTGATGTCGTAGGGAACGTCCTTGAGCTGGCCGGAGGCTTCGAGCAGGGCCTGCATGCCGGTTCCCTTCTGGTCGCCGACGCGCAGCGTCACCCGCCCGCCGTCGGCCGCGTCGGCCGCGTCGGCGGCGCCGCCGGATCCGCCGCAGGCCGCCGCGCAGGCGAGCATGACGGCGAGCACGACAGCTCTGATGGCTTTCACGCGGTCTCCTCCGGGTCGACGCCGAGCCGCCGCAGCAGGCCGGCGCGCAGGGCGACGAGGTCGTGGTGGTCGCGATGCCGGGGCCTGGCCAGCGGCACGGCGCTCTCGTGGGCGATGCGGCCCTCGTCGAGCACGAGCACCCGGTCGGCCAGCAGCAGGGCCTCGTCCACGTCGTGGGTGACGAGCAGGATGCCGGGCCGGTGGCGTTCCCACAGGTCGAGGACGAGCCGGTGCATGGAGATCCGGGTGAGCGCGTCGAGCGCGCCGAACGGCTCGTCCAGCAGGAGCAGAGCGGGCTCGCGCACCAGGGCGCGCGCCAGCGAGACGCGCTGGGCCTCGCCGCCTGACAAGGTCAGCGGCCAGGCGTTCAGGTGCTTGGTCAGTCCCACCTCGGCCAGCGCGGCGCGCGCCCGCCCCACGGGGTCGTGGCCGCGCAGCCCGAGCGCGACGTTGGCGAGGACCCGCTTCCACGGCACCAGCCGGGGCTCCTGGAACGACACCGCCACCGCCGCGTCCACGCCGATCTCGCCGCGCGCCTCGCGGTCGAGCCCGGCCAGCACGCGCAGCAGCGTGGACTTGCCCGAGCCGCTGCGCCCGAGCAGCGCCACGAACTCGCCGCGCGCGATGTCGAGGTCGATGCCGCCGAGGACGCGCCGGTCGCCGAAGCTCCGGGTCAGGCCGCGTACGGTGGCCGCCTGCCCGGCGGCCGGCTCCGCGCTCAGCCGAGCAGCCCGCGTCGCCATGCCAGCGCCCTCCTCTCCAGCAGCCGGACGAGCCAGTCGGTGACGAGGCCGAGCGCGCAGTACACGAGCAGGCCGACCACGATCACATCGGTCCGCAGGAACTCCCGGGCATCGTTGATCATGTAGCCGAGGCCGGAGTCGGCGTTGACCTGCTCGGCCACGATGAGCACCAGCCAGCCCACGCCCAGGCTCTGCCGCAACCCCACGAGCACCTGCGGCAGCGCGCCCGGCAGTACGACGTGCCGGATCAGCTCGCCGCGGCTCAGCCGCAGCACCTCGGCGACCTCGGCCAGCTTGGCGTCCACTCCCCTGATCCCGGCGAAGGTGTTGAGGTAGAGCGGGAACGCCACCCCGAGCGCCAGCAGCGTGACCTTGGGCGTCTCGCCGATCCCGAACCACAGGATGAACAGCGGGATCAGCCCGAACAGCGGCAGGGCGCGGAGCATCTGCATGGGCGGGTCCACGGCGTACTCCCCCGCCCGGCTGAGCCCCGCGACGAGCGCGAGGCCGACTCCGGCGACCGCGCCGACGGAGAACCCGGCGGCGACGCGGCCCAGCGAGACGGCCAGGGCCTCGGGCAGCGTCCCGGAGCTCACGAGGTCGAGCGCGGTGGCGGCGACGGCGGAGGGAGCGGCGAGCAGGCGCTCCGGCAGCAGCCCCGTGGAGCTGGCGAGCTGCCAGAGCGCGAGCAGCGCCAGCGGACTGACCAGCCGCCACCCTGTGCCGGGAAGACGCCATCGGACGGGCGCCGCCCTGGACGCCGCGGGGAGATCGAGCTCGGTGGAGGCCATACCGCCATGCTGCGCAGTATTACCCTCTAAGTCAATAGGGATTCCCTGGAATACGTCCTGCTAGCGTCCGTCGTGCGACAAGCGAGGTTTGTGAGAATTTGGAAGGTATAGTCCACTAAACCTACTGAGTTTTTATGGAGTGACGTTGACCAGCAAGTTCGTCGGCGTGATCGCCGCGCTCGCCCTCGCTCTCGCCGCGTGCGGATCCGGCGGCGGCGAGCCGGGCGGCGGTCCGGCCGGGACGCCCGACGCCGGCGCGACGATCGAGATCGGCTCGCTGTACGAGCCGCAGAACCTCGACAACACCGCCGGCGGCGGTCAAGGCGTGACGGAGGCCTTCAACGGCAACGTCTACGAGGGCCTGTTCAAGCTGACCGACGACGGCAAGGTGGAGAACCTGCTGGCCGAGAGCTACGAGGTCTCCGACGACGGCCTGACCTACACCTTCAAGCTCCGTCAGGGCGTGACGTTCCACTCCGGCAAGGCGCTGACCGCCGCCGACGCGAAGACCAGCATCGAGCGGGTCATCTCCGACGATTCGCAGTCGGCGCGCAAGAGCAGCCTCACGGCGATCGAGTCCGTCGAGGCGCCCGACGACGCCACGGTCGTGGTCAAGCTGTCGAGCCGGTCGATCTCACTGGTCTACAACCTGAGCTACGTCTGGGTCGTCAACGCCGAAGGCAAGGACCTGACGACGGGCGAGGACGGCACGGGGCCGTACAGGCTGGGCAGCTGGAAGCGTGGCTCCACCCTCAGCCTGGAGCCCTTCCCCGGGTACTGGGGTACGGCTCCCGCCAACGGCGGCGTGGTGTTCCACTACTTCACCGACGCCACGGCGCTCAACAACGCCCTGATCACCGGAGCCGTGGACATCGTCACCAGCCAGCAGAGCCCCGACGCGCTGGCGCAGTTCACCGGCAACCCCGACTACAAGATCAGTGAAGGCCACTCGACGACCAAGCTGCTGCTGGCCTTCAACGACCGCAAGGCGCCGTTCGACGAGCCGCTGGTGCGCAAGGCCGTCTCCTCGGCCGTCGACGACGCCAAGCTGCTGGAGTCGGTCTGGGCCGGTCACGGCAGCGTGATCGGCTCGATGGTGCCCCCCACCGACCCGTGGTACGAGGACCTGACCTCGGTCAACCCGTACGACGTCGAGCTGGCCAAGAAGCAGCTCGCGCAGGCCGGGTACGCCGACGGCTTCCGGTTCACCCTCGACACGCCCAACTACGACCCGCACCCGACGGCGGCCACGTTCATCAAGAGCGAGCTGGCCAAGGTGGGCATCACGGTCGACATCAACGTCATCACCGCCGACGAGTGGTACACGAAGGTGTACAAGAACCACGACTTCGCGGCGACGCTGCAGGAGCACGTCAACGACCGCGACGTGGTCTGGTACGGCGACCCCGACTTCTACTGGGGCTACGACAACAAGCAGGTCACCGACTGGATCGAGCAGGCCGAGCAGGCCAGGACCGCCGAGGAGCAGACCGAGCTGCTGAAGAAGGCCAACCGGCGGATCGCCGAGGACGCCGCCAGCGACTGGATCTACCTCTACCCGCAGATCGTCGTGGCGGCCTCCGACCTGTCGGGCTACCCGGTCAACGGCCTGAACTCGCAGTTCTACGCCTACGGCATCAAGAAGGGCTGATGGGGCGCTACCTGCTGCGCCGTACCGCCTTCCTGCTCGGCTCGCTGCTGGCGGCGGCCGCGCTGCTGTTCGTGCTGCTGCGGCTGCTGCCCGGCGACCCGGCGAACGCGCTGCTGTCCGTCGGCGCCACGCCCGAGCAGATCGCGGCGGCGCGCCGGCAGATCGGCTCGGACCTGCCGCTGCTGCAGCAGTTCGGCTCGTGGCTGGCCGGGCTGGCGCGGCTGGATCTCGGCACGTCGTTCGTCAGCAGGCTGCCCGTCGGCCCGGAGATCGCCGCGCGGCTGGTCGTGACCGTGCCGCTGACGCTGCTGGCGTTCGTCCTGGCGGTGGTGATCGCGCTGCCGGTCGGGTTCGTCGCGGCCTGGCGGTCCGACCGCTGGTACGGCCTCCTGCTGAACGGCGTCTCGCAGCTCGGCATCGCGGTCCCCGCGTTCTGGATCGGAATGTTGCTGGTGACGGTGTTCGCGCTGCGGTTGCGGCTGCTGCCGGCGGGCGGGTTCCCGCGCGACGACTGGGCCGAGCCCGGCAGGGCGCTGACCTCGCTGGCGCTGCCGGTCGTCACGATCGCGCTGGTCATGTCGGCCTCGCTGATCCGCTACGTCCGCTCGGCCACCCTCGACGTGCTCGGCAGCGACTACCTGCGCACGGCCCGGGCGCTCGGCTCGTCGTTCGCGGGCGCCATGTGGCGGCACGGGCTGCGCAACGCGGCGGTGCCCGTCGTGTCCATCCTCGGCATCGAGCTGGCCACGACGTTCCTCGGCGCGGTGGTCGTGGAGAGTGTGTTCACGCTGCCGGGGCTCGGCACGATGCTGGTCGAGGGCATCGCCGAGCACGACTATCCGGTCATCCAGGGCGTGCTGGTGGTGAGCACGTTCGCGGTGCTGGTGATCGGCTTCGCCGCCGACCTCGTCCAGCGGCTGATCGACCCGCGGCTGCGGGCCCACGTGGGCGGAGGACGTCCATGAGGGGCCGGACCGCGTTCGTGATCGGCTGCGTGCTGGCCGGGCTGATCCTCGCCATGGCCGCGCTGTCGCTGGTCTGGCTGCCGTACGACCCGTCCGACACCACGGGCGGGCGGCTCGCGCCGCCGGGCGACGGCCACCTGCTGGGCACCGACAAGCTGGGCCGCGACCTGCTGACGCAGCTCATGGTCGGCGCCCGCATCGCGCTGACCGTCGGGATCGGCTCCGTGCTCCTCGGCGCGCTGCTCGGGGTGGCCGGCGGGCTGCTGGCCGGGTTCGCGAGCGACTGGCTGGACGACGCGCTGTCGGCGGCGCTCGACATCCTCATCGCGTTCCCGACACTGCTGCTCGCCATGCTGGTGGTGGCGGCGCGCGAGGCATCGCTCGGGTCGGCGGTGCTGGCGATCGGGCTGGCCATGTCGGCGATCGTGGCCCGGCTGACCCGGGTGCTGGTCATGCGCGTGCTCGCGCAGGACTACGTCACGGCCGCACGCACCTCGGGCACCTCGTGGCCGCGCGTGGTGATCGAGCACGTGCTGCCGAACATCTGGCCCACGCTGCTGGTCAACCTCTCCCTCCAGCTCGGGCTGGCCGTGCTGGCCGAGGCGTCGCTGTCCTACCTCGGGCTGGGGCCTCCGCCGCCGAACGCCTCGTGGGGCCGGCTGCTGCAGGAGGCGCAGGCCACCGTGCTGACCGCGCCCCTGGGCGCCGTCGCGCCCGGCGTGCTGCTCGTCGTCCTCGTGGTGGGCGTGAACCTGCTGGCCGACGGCTTCCGTGACCTGGCCGACCCGACGCGCAGGAGGAGCCGATGACGCTGCTGGACGTCGCCGGCCTGTCGGTGCGCCGCGCCGACGGCCGCGACCTGGTGCGCGACCTGTCCTTCACCCTCGCCCCCGGCGAGCGGCTCGGCCTCATCGGCGAGTCGGGCTCCGGCAAGTCGTTGACCGCGCTGGCCGTCATGGGCCTGCTGCCCGCGGGCATGACCGCGCACGGCAGCGTGACGCTGGCCGGGACGCAGGTGGTCGGAGCCCGCGACAAGGAGCTGGACCGGGTGCGCGGACGCAGGGTCGGCGTGGTCTTCCAGGAGCCGCTGACGGCCCTGGACCCGTTGATGCGCGTCGGCCGGCAGATCGCGGGGCCGATCCGCCGCCGTCGCGGGCTGCGCGGCGCACCGCTGCGCGCCGCCGTCGCCGCGGCGCTGGGCGAGGTACGCCTGCCGGAGAGCCTCGCCCGCGCCTACCCGCACGAGATCTCCGGCGGGCAGCGGCAGCGGGTGGCCATCGCCATGGCGCTGGCGTGCGAGCCCGAGGTGCTGATCGCCGACGAGCCCACCACGGCGCTGGACGTCACGGTGCAGGCCGAGATCCTCACGCTGCTGGACCGGCTGGTCGCCGGGCGGGACATGGCGCTGCTGTTCATCAGCCACGACCTGGCGGTCGTCGCGGACGTGGCCGACCGGGTGATCGTGCTCAAGGACGGCTCCGGCGTGGAGTCGGGAAGGACGCGTGACATCGTGCGCGAGCCCCGCCACCCGTACACGCGCGCACTCGTGGACAGCGCGCGGGCGCTGGAGGGCGCGCTGGATCGGCTGGCTCCATGAAGGGGCCGACGGAGGTGCTGGCGGCGCGCGAGGTGGGCTTCGCCTACCGCGGCGGCCGTCCGGTGCTGGAGGACGTCTCGGTCTCCGTGACGACGGGGCGCAACCTGGCGCTGGTCGGCGAGTCGGGAGCCGGCAAGACCACACTGCTGCGGCTGCTGCTGGGCCTGGCCAGGCCGACGGCCGGTCAGGTGCTCTTCGACGGCGCCCCGATCGCCCCGCGCGACCGGGCGTTCCGGCGGGCCGTGCAGCCGGTGTTCCAGGATCCGTACTCCTCGCTCGATCCGCGCCAGCGGGTCGAGCGGATCGTCTCCGAGCCCCTGCGCTCGCTCGGCCTGCTGTCCGGCTCCCGGGCGGCCCGGCGCGAGGAGGCCGCCGATCGGGTGGCCGAGGCGCTGCGCTCGGTGGAGCTGCCCGCCGACGCGGCCCGCCGGTACCCGCACGAGTTCTCGGGCGGCCAGCGGCAGCGCATCGCGATCGCCCGGGCCATCGTGTGCCGGCCGCGCGTGCTGCTCGCCGACGAGCCGGTCAGCGCGCTCGACGTGTCGACGCGGGCGCGCGTGGTGGAGCTGCTCGCCGGTCTGGCGGAGAGCCACGGCCTGACGGTGGTGGTGGTCTCGCACGACCTCAGCCTGGTGGCGGCGCTGTGCGCGGAGACGGCGGTCATCGAGCAGGGGCGCGTGGTGGAGCAGGGGGCGACGGCGGACGTGCTCGGCTCCCCCGCGCACCCGTACACGCGCAAGCTCATCGCGAGCGTCCCCCGCCTCAGCCGGGCCGCCCGGCTGCGCTGACCGGCGCGCTCGTCCTGCCACCTCCAGCCGGGCGGCACCGCGGCGCTGACCGGCGCGCACGTCCTGCCACCCCGGAGGGCCCGTCCACCAGGCGGCTGCCGGCGTCCCTGTGGGCTCACCCGAAGTCGCGGCGGCGGAGGGCGAGCAGTCCGCCGCCGAGCAGGACCGCCGTGACGGCGAGCAGGGCCAGGATCGGTCCAGCGTCCATGGGTGCTGCGGCGAAGGCGTTGGGGATGTAGTGGAACGGCTCCAGCGGGCTGCCGCCCCACCGCCCGTACAGGGGGCCGGCGACCTGCCCGAGCGCGACGGTCAGGATCCAGACGGCCCAGGAGATCGCCGCGCTCGCCCGCGGCAGCGTCGCGTAAGCGAGCAGGCACACCGCCCCGACGCACCAGGCGGCCGGCACGGCGCCCAGCGCCCCGGCCAGAAAGCGGGGCAGGTCGGTGGCGAGGTCGCCCACGAGCACCGAGTACAGCGTGCCGAACACGAGCCCGGCGGCGGCCATCAGCGCCGTCGTGCCGAACCCGGTCACGACCAGGTGCCCGGCCGCCCACCGGAGCCGGGTCACCGCGGTGGCCTGGACGACCTGCGCGCGGCCTGAGGTCTCCTCCGAGCGCAGCCGCAGTGTCATGAGCACCGGGTAGAGGGCGATGGCGTAGGCGAGGATCAGAAGCATGTACCAGGAGTAGGCGCCGAGCGTCTGATCTGCGGGTACGCCGAGGGTGTTCCTGATGTTGTCGGCCACGATGCTCGGTCGCGAGAGCAGATCCCGGCCCAGCGGGCTCAACCCGGCTGCCGCCGCCGCGAAGAACGCGACCCCGGCCGTCCATTTCAGCAGCAGGCCGCGGTGCAGCCGCCAGGCCAAACTGATCGGGCCGCGCAGCTCCGGTGCCGTCGCGCGCCCGAGGCGTTCGGGCAACAGCCCGGCGCCGAGGTCACGGTGGCCGAGCAGCTGAGAGGCGACGGCGGACAGGACGGCGCCGGCCAGGATCGAGATCCCGAGCATCCACCACCGTTCGTCCTGGTAGGGCTGCACCAGATGGCTCCAGCCGATCGGGGACAGGTACTTCAGCCAGTACTGGGCGCTCGCATCACCGGCATAGCGCATCACGAAGGAGATGGCGAGCACGGACAGGCCGATCACGGTGGCCGTACGGGCGTCGTGCGCCAGTTGGGCGGCGACGGCGGCGACGCCCGCGAACACCCAGCCCGCCACCGTGATGGCGGCCCCGTAGGCCAGCGATCCGACGGGTTCGAGCCCGACCCCGATCAGCACGACGGCCGCCACCAGCCCACCGAGCAGACTGATCCCCGCCGCCACCAGCATGGCGGCGATCAGCTGAGCGTGGCGGCTCACCACGGCGGAGCGGACCAGCTCGCTGCGGCCGGCGTCCTCCTCCCCGCGAGTGTGCCGGACGACTGACATGACCGCCGCCAACGCGCTCGCCAGATGGAGGAACCCGCCGCTGCGCCACGTGGCGAGCACCTCCAGCCGCGGTTCGGCGAATCCACCGCCTAACCCTTGGAGGAAGGCGTTGCTGCGGATGATCTCGATGTAGGCGAGTTTCAGCTCGTAGGTGCCCATGTTCCTGTTGATGTAGGCGACCATCGTCAGGGCCAGGGTCGCGATCAGCAGGATCCACCAAGGGGCGATGGCCCGTTCGCGGCGCAGCGCCAGGCGGGCGAGGTGACCGGCGCCCGTGAAAGAGGTCATCGTGCCGCTCCTACCTGTCGCCCGTCGTTCCTGCCGGTGCGGTCGTAGTGCCGAAGGAACAGCTCCTCCAGGGTGGGGGGCCGGCTGACAAGACCGCGTACGCCGGTGCCGGTGAGGTGGCGCAGCACGGCGTCCAGGTCCGTGGTGTCGACGTCGAACCACACCCGGCTGCCCTCGGTGCGCAGGTCGTGCACGCCGGGCAGGCCGGCCAGCCCCTCCGGCGGCGCCGCCAGGTCGGCCTGGATGGAGGTGCGGGTGAGATGGCGCAGGCCGGCCAGGGTGCCGGTTTCGACCGTGCGCCCGTCCTTGATGATGGTCACCCGGTCGCACAGCGCCTCGACCTCGGCCAGGATGTGGCTGGACAGCAGTACGGTCCGGTTTCCGCGGCGCTGCTCCTGGCGTACCGTCTCGCGGAAGACCTCCTCCATCAGGGGGTCCAGACCGCTGGTGGGCTCGTCGAGGATGAGCAGCTCGACGTCGGAGGCCAGCGCGGCGATCAGGGCGACCTTCTGCCGGTTGCCCTTGGAGTAGGCACGGCACTTCTTGCGGGGGTCCAGGTCGAAGCGCTCCAGCAGCTCGGCGCGGCGCCGCTCGTCGAGCCCGCCGCGCAGCCGTCCGAGCAGGTCGATCACCTCGCCGCCGGACAACTGAGGCCACAGCGTGACGTCTCCGGGCACGTAGGCCAGCCTGCGGTGCAGCCGCGTCGCGTCGGCCCACGGATCGCCGCCGAGCAGCCGGGCGGTGCCCGCGTCGGCGCGAAGCAGGCCGAGCAGGATGCGGATCGCGGTGCTCTTGCCCGCGCCGTTGGGCCCCAGGAAGCCGTGCACCTCTCCGGTTCCCACGACGAGATCGAGCCCGTCCAGCGCGCGGGTGGTGCCGAACGTCTTGACCAGGCCTGTTACCGACATCGCGTCACTCATCGGGATGCTCCTCGGGCGAACGGAGTGCGGCTCCGGGGTCTGTCCGGGTCCTGTCCAGGGCGTCGCGGTACGCGGCGGCCTCCTCAGGGCTGAGCCAGGGGTGGGAGTAGAGGTCGAGCACGGTCAGGGCGAGCAGGTGGGCGCCTTCCTGGCTGGACACGTCGACGCCCAGCCCTCGGGACACGTGTCGGCGGAGGATTCCGACGGCCAGCGCCATCGCCGTGCCCACCGTCGCCCTGGCCTTGCGGTCGGTGAAGGGAGGATCGGAGCGGCGCTCGTCGAGCCCCGCGAGCCACTGCTCGCTCATCTGGACCATCGCGTCGAACACCGGCTCGGCCCATCCCTCGGTCAGGGCGCGCGCCAGGTATCGCTGGTAGGGGCCGAGGGCCGCCATGGAGGCCGCGACGTAGTTCACGCCGTTCATGCCGCCGGCGGCCGTGTCGGCGCCTACCTGCTCGTTGATCCTGCTGATCAGCTTGACCAGGTGGGCGTCGCACGCCTCGCGCAGCGCCTGCTTGGACCCGAAGTGATGGCGCAGCAGTCCCGGGGAGACGCCCGCGGTCTCGGCGATCGCCCGGGTTGTCGCCCTCTCGAAGCCGTGCTCCCCGAAATGCCGCAGGGCCGCGTCTCTGATCCGCGCGCGAGCGGTCAGGTCCTCAGGGTCCGGTCTGATGTCGTCACTGCCCATGGCTCCTGTCCATTCGCATAGAGAATTGTTCGTGCGGACAGGATGCTATGCGGTTGCATAGGAGACGTCCAGCGCGAGAGGGGATGGGGCCTTGGGGGCGGCTGGTCGAGCAGGGATCAGCGGCGGCCGGCCCCGGATGCCCCGCCGTCCAGGGGTCGCTGCGGGCACTTTTCGTGGCGGGGACTCCACCGAGACGCGTCGGCGGAAGCCGCTCGTCCGGGGTTGTCGAGCGACCTGGCCAGGCCAGAAATTCGAAGGTCATCAAGCCACGTCAGCCAAGTAGGCTGGCACGCGGATACCACGCCGGAGAAGGAGCCGCTCATGAACACCGACCCGACGCTCACCCGGATCGGCCAGGGGGTGGAGCTGCATCACCACCGAGGTGAGCGCGAAGCCGCTCGCGAGCTGTTCGCGCAGATCTGGGACGACATCGGCGGCGAGCAAGGCGACCCGCTGCATGTTTGCGTCCTTGCCCACTCGATGGCCGACGTGCAGGACGACGTGCACGAGGAGCTGATGTGGGATCTGCGGGCGCTTGCCGCCGTCGGCCTGATCACCGATGAGCGGGTGGCCCAAGCGGGGGTGCCGCTTTCGGTGGCCGGCCTGTATCCGTCGTTGCATCTCAACCTGAGCGAGTGCTATCGCAAGCTGGGCGATCTCGGCCGCGCCCGCGAGCACCTCCAGCAGGCGCGGGCCCAGATCGGCGCGCTCGGCGACGACGAGTACGGGCGGCTCATCAAGAGCGGTCTGGAGCGGCTGACCGAACAGGTGGGTGACGCCACCTGACCGCGCCCCGGCGCATTCCTCTCGTGGCCGCTTGAGCCAGGCCAGGACCGACGGTCTCGTGCGTCTTCCAGGCCGCCAGCTGTCGGTCAGGGCGGGTTTTCCCTCGCGCGCACGCCTCGACCCGCGGCCCTGCCGATCGTGGGCAGGCCGCGGGTCAGCGTGAGGGGTGGACGCGTCCGCTGGGTCAGCGGTCGTTGGTGAGCATGGCCCGGTAGGCCGGGTTCTCGTGCGGGGGGCGGTGCGGGCCGTGGCCGAACTCGTCCGCGACCACGTCCCACCAGTCGTACTGCTCCAGGTAGACGAGGTCGAAGAGCATGATGCCGTGCGTCTTGTCCAGCGCCATCCGCAGCGCGCGGCGGAACTTGTCCGGATCGCCCTCGTACTGCAGGAGGTAGAGGCTCGCGTAGGTGAACGTGGCCTCGTCGATCGCCTCGGTGGCGAGCTCGGCGGAGCCCTCCACGGAGTACCACGGGGCCGGCTGGCCCTCGGCCACCGCCTCGTCCTTCGTGATGGCCGTGAAGTACGTCCCGGTCATCAGGAAGTCCATCGTCTCCGCGTACCCGGTGCGGTGGTAGTCCTCGCTCGCCCACGCGTACGGCGGGTGGTAATGGCGGCTGCCCCAGTTGACCCCTTCCGCGTAGTACTCGGGATACCAGGCCCCGACGTAGTCGGTGTAGATCAGGCCGGGGTCGATGCCGTGGACGAGCCGCTCGGCACGCTCGAAGAACGCGCCGATGTTGCCCGCCCGCCACTCGATCCACTTCTTGTAGAGCTGGCCCTCGACGCGCTTCTGGGTGAAGCCGTCCAGCTCGTACCGGAACACGTCGGAGGGCCAGTTCCGCACCTCGCTGCCGAGGTAGCGCTCGAACGCCTGCCGGCTGGCGTCGCTGAAGTCGGCGTCGACGTTGGAGTAGCGGGTGCGGTCCAGTGAGATGCCGTCCACGTCGTACTCGCGGGCGATCTCCTCGATCACGCTCAGCTCGTACCGCTGCACGTCCGGGTTGATCGGGTTGACGAACGTGGAGGAGGTCGGGTACTCGGCGGCGGGGACGATCGAGGTCTCGGCGGAGACGCCGGCCTCGTCGCCCACGTTTAGGTGGGCGAGCAGCCAGTCGGCCGCGGCTCCGTGGCCGGACAGCACGTACCCGTCGTCGGGCACCGCCACCGCGGGGGCGCCGCCGCGCCGGTCGGTCAGCTGGGTGACCACGCCGTCGCGCACCTGCGCCTCGACACCCCACTGGTTCGCCGGCGAGACCTCGTACGCCGCCGGGGTGAAGGCGACGAGCTGCTGGTCACCGCGCGCGCCGTCGACTCCGGACAGCGGGTGCGTCGCCCCGCTGGGCGCGGTCACCACCCGCCTGGCGTGCTGGTACCTGGTCTGCCACTCGGGGTGTTCGAAGGCCGGCCCGTCCTTGTAGGTGTTCTGGCCCTCGCTGAAGACGTTGACCGCGGCGATCACGTCGAGCCCGGCCGCGTGACCCTCCTCGATCACGGTGCGCAGCAGGTCGTAGCCGGCCGGATAGCCCTGGTACGACGGGATCTTCGTGGTGGACAGGTGCGGCGCGATCGCCGAGTCGTAGGCGACGTAGCCGGTGTAGTTCTTCACGTCCACCACGACGGTGTCGAAGCCGGCCTGCGCGGTCTTGGCGACGATGTCGCGCACCTCCGCGCGGGTGTCGAGCCGCTTCAGGTTCGCCGCGAGGTCGTACCAGAGGATCCGCGAATTCCAGTACGCGTGGCCGTACAGGCTTTCCAGGAGTGCGTGGCGCGCCCGGTCCGCGGGCGGTGAGGCGCTCGCCGGCGGGGCCAGGGACACGACGAGCGCGACCGCCAGGCAGGCCGCGGCGACGAGCCGTCCGCGCAGGGCGTGGGGGGTGAGCATCCGCATAGGACTCCCATCTCAAGGGGGATCGATGCCGGCCGTGGGGCACGCGGGGCCCAGACCATTGAAAGAAGTGGTACGGACAGATTCCGAATCGATCAGGCAGCATATTGACAGGTAATTGCCAGTACGTCCACACTTTCCGGCTAGTGGTACGGACCACTTCGCCCACCCCTCCCCCCTGGAGCACCATGCGTACGACCGTTCCCGTCCGGCTGGCCGCCGGCCTGGCCGGGCTCGCCCTGGCCGTGTCCGCCTGCGGCCTCGGCGGCGCCGAGCAGCAGACCCCGCAGCAGCAGTCGACCGGCCCCGCGAAGATCGTTTTCCAGACCCTGCAGCTCAAGCCGACGTTCACCGACTACATCGAGAAGACGGTGGCCGCGTTCGAGTCGGCGAACAAGGACATCGACGTCGAGTGGGTCGACATCCCCTTCCAGGGCGCACAGGAGAAGCTGGTCGCCGACGCGGCAGCCGGCAAGCTGCCCGACGTCGTCAACCTCAACCCCAGCTTCGCCCAGCCGCTGGAGGCCCAGGGTGTCTTCGTCGACCTGGAGAGCGCGGCGGCCGACGCCAAGCCCCTGTACGTGCCCGGCGCCTGGGACGCCTTCAAGGTGCGCGGCCTGACCGGCTCGTTCGGCTTCCCCTGGTACCTCACCTCCGAGGTGACCATGTACAACAAGAAGCTCTTCGAGCAGGCGGGCCTGGACCCGGACAAGCCGCCGGCGACGCTGGACGAGCTCTACGCCACCGCGGAGAAGATCGCCGAAAAGGGCAAGGGCGACTTCTACGGGCTGCACCCCGCGCTGGAGAACCGCTTCCACACCGACCTGGCCAAGCTCGGCGTCCCGATGCTGGACGAGAGCGGCTCGTGGGCGTTCAACACCCCCGAGGCGGTCGCCCACGTCGAGCGGCTGGCCAAGCTCTACCAGGACGGCGCGTTCGCCAAGGACTCCCTCACCCAGGACCACGCCAAGGAGAACGAGGCCTACCAGGCCGGCAAGATCGCGCTCTACCCGAGCGGGCCGAACTTCCTGACGATCGTCAAGGAGAACGCCCCGGACATCGCCGCGGCGACCGGCGTCGGCCCCCAGATCACCGGCCCCGACGGCGTGGCGAACATGTCGGTGATGGGCCTGCTGGTGCCGAAGTCCAGCCCGAACCAGGCGGCCGCCATCAAGTTCGCCAAGTACATGACCGACGGCGCGAACCAGCTCGCCTTCGCCAAGGTCACCACGGTGCTGCCGAGCGTGAGCGAGGCGCTGAAGGACCCGTACTTCGCGTCGAGCGACGGCACGCCCGAGGGCGAGGCGCGCAAGCTGTCGGCCGCCGCGATGCAGAACGCCGCGAACCTGACCCCCGTGGAGTACGACGACCGGGTCAAGAAGATGGTCGTCGGCAAGGTCCAGCTCGCGCTGCAGGGCGAGCTGAGCGCCAAGGAGGCGCTGGACCAGGCGGTGGAGGAGGCCGGCCAGATCACCGGCTCCTGATCCCGCCCCGGTCCCGGACGTCCGCGCCGGGACCGGCCCGCTCCTCACGAAAGGTCCTCCCATGATCGGCCGCCGACCGGCCACCCCATGGTTGTTCGTCGCCCCGGCCCTGGTGGTCGCGCTCGTCTTCTCGCTCGGGCCGTTCGTCAACACGGCCGTGCTGGCCTTCACCAACGCCACGACGCTGGGCGGCGGCACGTTCACCGGCCTGGAGAACTTCTCCCGGCTGGCCGAGGACGAACGCTTCTGGCAGGCGCTGCGCAACACCGGGTTGTACGTCGTCGTCTGCGTCCCCGCGATGGTCACGCTGCCGCTGCTGCTGGCGCTGCTGGTGGAGAAGAAGATCTTCGCCGTCGGGTTCTTCCGCGCGCTGTTCTACTCGCCGGTCGTCGCCTCCATGGTGGTCGTCGGCCTGATCTGGTCGTGGCTGCTGTCGAGCGACGGCCTGGTCAACGCCGCGCTGCGCGGCCTGCACCTGATCAGCGAGCCGCTGCCCTTCCTGACCGACGCCGACCTGCTGCTGCTCAGCGCGATCGGCGTGACGATCTGGAAGGGGCTCGGCTACTACATGGTCGTCTACCTGGCCGCTCTGGCGAACGTGCCGCGCGAGCACCACGAGGCCGCCCAGGTGGACGGCGCGGGCGCGGTCCGCAGGTTCTGGTCGGTGACGGTGCCGGCCATCCGCCCGACCATGGTGCTCGTGGGCACGCTGGCGGCGGTCGCCTCCGCGAAGGTGTTCGCCGAGATCTACGTGCTCGGCAACGGCTCGGCCGGCCCCGGCGGCCAGGCCGCCAGCATCGTCTACTACATCCGCGAAGCCGGGCTCGGCCTGGGCGGCGAGGCCGGCTACGCCTCGGCGATGAGCCTGGTGCTCTTCTTCGCCACGCTCGGCTTCTCGCTGCTGGTCACCCGGCTCAACCGACGGGAGGAGAGCCTGTGACCCCCGCCCTCGCGGCGGCCCGCCGGATCGCCGGCCGGACCGTCCGCTACCTGCTGCTGCTCGTGGTCCTCGTGGTGCTGATCGGCCCGTTCGCCTGGCAGTTGTCCACCTCGCTCAAGGGGCTGGGCGAGAGCATCTTCAGCTACCCGCCCGACCTGTGGCCGGACGAGCCCACCCTGCGCAACTACGCCAAGGCCGCCGACACGGTGCCCGTCTGGCGCTACGGCCTCAACTCCCTGGTCGTGGCCGTGCTCTCGGCCGTCACGAACTGCGTGTTCGGCGCCATGGCCGGCTACGCGCTGGCCAGGATGAACTTCAGGGGCCGCAAGCTCGTCTTCGCCGCGTTCCTGGGCACGATGATCATCCCGTTCGAGGTCATCATGGTGTCGGTCTTCCTCACCTCGCGGTCGCTGGGCCTGGTCGACACCCTGCTCGGGGTGGTGCTGCCGACCGCGGTGACCGGCCTGTCGGTGCTGCTGTGCCGTAACGGCTTCCTCAACCTGCCGATGGAGGTGGAGGAGGCGGCGATGCTCGACGGGGCCGGCGAATGGCAGCGGTTCTGGCGCGTCGCCCTGCCGTCGGTGCGCGGCACGCTCGCCGTGGTCGCGATCTTCAGCTTCGTCTTCGCCTGGGACGAGTTCCTGTGGCCGCTCATCGTGCTGTCCACCCCGGACAACTACACGCTGACCGTGGGCATCCAGTACCTGTCGGGGACGTTCACCGCGGACCAGCGGGTCATCGCGGCGGGCACAATGATCGCGGTTGTTCCGTTGCTGGCGTTGTTCTTCGCCCTGCAGAGATTCTTCTTCCGGGGCGTCGGAGAGGGAGCGGTCAAAGGATGACGCAGGAGACCAAGTACGAGACGCTCCGGCGCGTTCTCGCCGAGCTCATCGACACGAACATGGCGCCGCACGACCCGTTGCCGAGCGAGCGGGAGCTGATGCAGCGCTACGGCGTGAGCCGCATGACCGTGCGTCAGGCCGTGGAGGGCCTGGTGCGCGACGGGCGCGTCTACCGCGTCCAGGGGGCGGGCACGTTCGTCACCGACTCAGGGAAGATCACCAAGTCGCTGACGTTCAGCTCGTTCAGCGAGGACATCAGGGCCCGGCGCATGGTGCCGGGCGGCAAGCTGCTGCGGCTGGAGAGCGAGCCCGCCGAGATCGACGTGGCCCGCGACCTGTTCGTGGAGCCCGGCACGCCGGTGGTGCACATCACCCGGCTGCGCACCGCCGACGGCGAGCCGATGTGCCTGGAGAACGCCTGGGTGCCCGAGCACCTGGTGCCGGACCTGGCCTCGCGGGGACAGGTGGAGAGCCTGTACGACGTGCTGGAGGCGGCCGGCGCCGCGCCCGAGCACGCCGACCAGACGATCTCGGCCACGGTCGTCAACCGTGAGCAGGCGGAGCTGCTCGGCGTGCCGAACAACTTCCCGGCGCTGCGCGTCTCACGGGTGACGCACGACGCGCGCGGCCGGGTGGTGGAGCGCGCGATCAGCCTGTACCGCGCCGACCGCTACGACTACCGGCTGTCGATCGCGAGAGGCCGCAGAAAGTGAGGCTGGGCGTCGACATCGGCGGCACGAAGATCGCCGTCGGGCTGGTCACGCGGGACGGCACCGTCCACCGGCGGGCGTGCGCGCCGACGCCGGCCGCGCGGGGGCCGCGCGCGGTCGTGCGGACGGTGGCGGAGCTGGCCCGCGGTCTCGGCCTGGACGGCGTCGCCTCGGCCGGGGTGGGCACGGCGGGCGTCGTGGACCCCGGCGGCCGGGAGATCGTCGGGGCGACCGACGCGATCCGCGACTGGGCCGGCACTCCGCTGGCCCGGCTGCTGGAGGACGAGCTCCGGCTGCCGGTGCTGGTGCGCAACGACGTGCAGGCGTTCCTCGCGGGAGAGCTGGCGGGCACCGTGTGGCGCTCGGCGCTGGGTGTGACCGTCGGCACCGGCGTCGGCGGGGCGCTCGCCCTGGACGGCCGCGTCGTGCCCGGCTCGCGCGGCGCCGCCGGTCACCTGGGGCACGTGCCGGTGCCCGAGGCCGAGGGGCTGGCCTGCTCCTGTGGCGCGGAAGGCCACGTCGAGGCCGTCGCCGCCGGGCCCGCCATGGCGGCCGCCTCGGGAGAGCGCGATCTGCGCCAGGTGGTCGAGCGGGCCGAGGCAGGTGACGTGGCGGCGGCCGGCGTGCTGGCGCGCGGCGGCCGGGCCCTGGGCCGGGCGCTGGCGGGCGTGGTGAACGTGTGGGACCCGCAGGTCGTGATCATCGGCGGCGGCGTCCTGGCCGCCGGGGATCTCTACCTGGCGCCGCTCCGCGAGGCGCTGGCCGCCGGGATCCTGCCCGTGCTGACCGGAGTGCCCATCGCCTCGGCCCGCCTGGGTGACGACGCGGTACTGATCGGAGCGGCCCTGGCCGCCGGTGGGCAGCGGGGGCGCGGATGACGCTCACGCTGGCCCTCGTCCCGTTGGACGAGCGGCCCGCCTGCGCCGCGTTGCCCCGTGAGATCGCCGCGGTCGCGGGGGCACGCGTGCTCCTGCCGCCGCCGTCCGCGCTGCCGCGCGTCCGCCGCGCCGGTGACACCGCCGCGCTCGCGGGCTGGCTCCGGTCAGTACGCTGCGACGCCGCGGTGGTGGCGCTGGAGACCCTCGGGTACGGCGGGCTGATCGCGTCCCGGACGGTTCCGGCCACGGTGGAGGAGGTCGCCGGCAGGTGGGCGGCGCTGCGTGAGGTGCGCGCGCCGGTGCACGCCGTCACCCTGGTCACCAGGACGCCCGACTCGGACGACGCCATGGAGGAGCCCGGCTACTGGTCGGCCCACGGGCCCGCGCTGCACCGGCTCTCGGCCTCCCTGCACCGGCTCTCCGCCGGCCAGGACGCCTCTCGCCCGTCGGATGTACCTGGCATACCCGACGTTCCGGATACGTCGAGCGCGCTGGGCATGGGCGTACCAGGCGTGGGTGCGCCGGGCGCCGGTATGCCGGGCGAGCCGGAGGTGCCGGATGACGTTCGCGGGGACTTCCTGCGGCGGCGGCTACGCAACCACACGCTCAACCTGACCGCGCTCGGCCTGCTCGCCGACGGGACCCTGGAGTCGCTGGTCATCGGCGCCGACGACACCGCCGTCTGGGGCCTGGCGACGGCCGAGCTGGGCTGGCTGCGGTCGTGGGCCTCCTGGCTGGGCGACGGGCGCGTCAGCGTGCGGCCGGGCGCGGACGAGGCGGTCTCGACGCTGGTCGCCCGCGTGTTGTCCGGCGGAACGCCCGTCGGCTTCTCCGTGGAGGCCGCGGGCCCGCTGGACCGGGTGGCGCCGTACGAGAACATGCCCGTCGAGCGGACCGCCCTCGGCCAGATCGCGGCCTGCGGCGGGGTCGCGGGCAGTGACGTGTGCCTGGTGGTCCACGTGCCCGACCAGAGCGGCGCCGACTGGGCGGTGGCCCCTCCCGCGGCGACCGACGCCCGGGCGGCCGAGAAGGTCGCCGCGCTCGTCGAGCGGCTGCTCGGCGAGGGGCGGCGGGTCGCCGTGGCGGACTGCGGCCAGCCCAACGGCGCCGACCCGGCCCTGGTGGCGGCGCTGGCCGGGCGCGGACTGCTGCACCGGCTGACCGCGTACGCCGGCTGGAACACCGCGGGCAACACGATCGGCACGGCGGTGGCGCACGCGGTGGCGGTGGTCGCCGGGCAGCGGGCGGGCACGTTCGACGCGCGGGCGCACCGCCGCCTGCTGATGCGCCGCCTGGTCGAGGACTACGGCTACATGACCGGAGCGCGCGCGGCGGCCCGCGCCCGGCTGGGCAGCGACCCGGCCCGGCACGACCACGTCCCGGCCGGGCATCCGGTGCTGCGGGAGATCGTCGCGGCGCTGGACGGGCTGCGGCTGCCCGGGTTCGAGGGGTTGCGCGTGAGCGGGGTCGGCCTGCCGTGGGAGCGCACGTTCGAAGTGGATTTCGACATCACCGACAACAGCGAGGAGGGGGACGGCGCGTGCTGACAGCCGACGTCGTGGTCATCGGGGGCGGGCTGGGCGGCGTGGCCGCCGCGCTCGCGGCCGCCGAGTCGGGGCGCAGCGTGGTGCTCACCTGCGCGGAGGAGGAGCCGGGCGGGCAGATCACCAGCCAGCTCGTGCCCGCGCTGGACGAGCACCCGCACGTGGAGACCGGCGGTGTCTCGGCCTCCTACACGCGGCTGCGCGAGCTCGTCCGCGCCGGGTACGGCGGCGTCGCCAACCCCGGCGGCGGCTGGGTGAGCCGGTTGTGCTTCGAGCCGCACGCCGGCGCGAAGGCGATCGCGGACCTGCTGGCCCCGCATGTGGAAAGCGGGCGGCTCACCGTCGTCACCGGCGCCGCGCCGGCCGGCGTCCGCCTGCATGCGGGCCTCATCGAGGCGGTGACGCTCACCACCGGGCAGAGCGTCGCCGGCGAGGTGTTCTGCGACGCCACCGAGCTGGGCGACCTGCTCGTCCTGGCCGGAGCCCCGTGGGTGTGCGGTTCGGAGGGCGGCGACGCCTACGGCGAGTCGCTGGCCGTCGAGGGCGCCCCGCGCCCGCGGGCCGTGCAGTCGTGCACGACGGGCTTCCTGGTCGAGCACCTGCCGGGAGAGGACCACACGGTGCCGCGGCCGCCGGGTTACGAGCGCTGGCGGGACGGCCAGCCGTTCACGCTGGAGATCGACGGCTGGGACGGCAGGACGCACCGCTACCGCATGTTCGAGGACGGTCCCGACGGCCACCCGCCGTTCTGGACCTACCGGCGGCTGCGCGACGGCGCGGTGCTCGGCGGCCGCGACCTGGTGCTGATCAACTGGGCGGGCAACGACTACGCCGACCGGTCGCTGATCCACGAGCCCGGGGAGGCGGCGGCCGGGGCGCGCCTGCTGTCGCTGGCGTTCCTGCACTGGCTGCAGACCGAGGCCGGCTTCCCCGGGCTGCGGCTGGCCGCCGAGGCGCCCGGCACGAGCGGGGGCCTGGCCCGGCACCCGTACGTGCGCGAGTCGCGGCGGCTGGCCGTGCCCGGCCCGGTGACCGAGCACCACCTGCGGCCGGTGCCCGGGCAGGCGCGGGCCGCGGCGATGCCCGACGCCGTGGGCGTGGCCTGGTACCACATGGACATTCACGCGCGGGTGGGCCATCCCGGCAGCCACTACGCCGACACGGCGCCGTTCCAGATCCCGCTGTCGGCGCTGGTCGCCCCGGAGCCGGGCAACCTGCTGGCCGCCGCCAAGAACCTGGGCGCCACCCAGGCCGCCGCCTCGGCCTACCGGGTGCACCACGGCGAGTGGGCGGTCGGCGAGGCCGCGGGCACGGCCGCCGCCCACTGCGTGCGCCGAAGCATCCGGCCCGGCCGGTTGAGCGCGCCCGCCGAGCTCCTGGCGGTGCGGCGGAGCCTGGTGGCGCGCGGGGCGCCGATCGCCTGGGTGCTCGACGTCGCCCCCAGCGACCCGCTGTTCGCGCCGGTGCAGCTGCTGGCGGCGGCGGGCGCCGTCCGGCCGGACAGCCTGGACGTACGGCCCGATCAACCGCTGACCGAGGCCGATCGCACGGTGCTGCGCGCGGCCGCCGCCCGTCTGGGCCGGCACGACATGACCTCGGACCCGGGACGGACCTGGGCCGACGCGGCGAGCACGCTCGCCGGAGGGGGAGGAACGGCATGACCGGCGTCGAGATGCTCGGCCTGCTGCGTGGTGGCCTAGTGGTCTCCTGCCAGGCCTACGAGGGCGAGCCGTTGCACGGGCCGCGGTTCATGACCGCGATGGCGCGATCCGTGGTGCTGGGGGGCGCGGCCGGCGTGCGGGTCAACGGCCCGGCCGACGTCGAGGCCGTTCGGGCGGCCGTGCCGGTCCCGTTGATCGGTCTGTGGAAGGACGGCGACGGCGACGTCTACATCACCCCCACCGCCGAGCACGCGCTGACGATCGCGCGGGCGGGCGCGGACATCGTCGCGCTCGACGCCACCTCGCGTCCCCGGCCCGACGGTCTCGGGCTGGCCGAGACGATCGCCCGCGTCCACGAGGCGGGCGCGCTGGTCATGGCGGACGTCTCCACCGCGGCGGAGGGGGTGGCCGCCGCGGAGCTCGGCGCGGACTGCGTCTCGACGACGTTGTCCGGCTACACGCCCGCCTCGCCCCGTCTCCACGGGCCGGACCTGGAGCTGGTGGCCGAGCTGGCGGGCAAGCTGGACGTCCCGCTCTTCGCCGAAGGCCGCATCAGCACCCCCGCCGAGGCCGCGCGGGCCCTGGAGCTGGGCGCGCACGCCGTCGTCGTCGGCGGCGCCATCACCCGGCCGGCCGACATCACCCTGCGGTTCTCCCGCGTCCTGAAGGAGGCCCGGTCGTGACCGTCTGCCATGTCGTCAGCCACGTGCACTGGGACCGCGAGTGGTACCGCACGTTCGAGTCGTTCCGCTCCCGCCTCGTGGAGCTGGTGGAGCACGTCTGCGCGGAGCTCGAGTCCGGCGCGATGGCGGGCTTCCACCTGGACGGGCAGACCGTCACCCTGTCCGACGTGCTGACCGTCCGGCCCGACCTCGCCGGACGGATCAGGCGGCACGTCGTCGCGGGCCGCCTGACCATCGGCCCCTGGCACGTCCTGGCCGACAACCAGCTCGTCTCGGGCGAGAACATGATCCGCAACCTGTTCGCGGCGCGGCGCGCGGCCGAGCCGGTCGGCGGGCTCACCCCGATCGGCTACTCGCCGGACGCCTTCGGCCATCCCGGCGACCTGCCGCGCGTGCTGCGCGGCTTCGGGCTGGACACCGCGCTGGTGTGGCGCGGCGCGCCCGCCGGGGCGGCGCGGTTCCGCTGGCGGGCGCCGGACGGCTCGGAGGTGTACGCGGTCAACCAGGCCTACCACGAGGCCGAGGTGCTGTGGGCGGACGCCGAGCGGCGCCTGGCCGCGTTCCTGGACAGGGAGCGGGAGCGGTGCGGCGACGGGCCGTGGCTGCTGCTGAACGGCGGCGACCACCTGGCACCGTCCGGCACCACCGCCCGGGTGGCCGAGCTGGGCGGGCCGCTGCGGGAGAGCACGCTGCCGGCGTTCTTCGCCGCCGCCAGGGCGGCCGACCCCGAGCCGCCGCTGGTGACGGGCGAGCTGCGGCATCCCGGCGGGAGGCTCACGTTCCTGCTGCCGGGCACGCTCAGCGCGCGAACCCCGCTCAAGCAGGCCAACTGGCGCGCCCAGACGCTGCTGGAGCGCTGGGCCGAGCCGTACACGGCGCTGTCGGGGCGTGCCGAGCAGGTGCCGAACCTGCGTCACGCCTGGGACCTGCTGCTGAAGAACGCGCCGCACGACTCCATCTGCGGCTGCAGCGTGGACGAGGTGCACCGGGAGAACCTGACCCGCTTCGACCGCGTCACCTCGGTGGGCGAGCAGGTGCTCAACCGCTGCCTGGGCGCGCTGGGGCTGGACGTGCGGCTGTACGGCGACCCGTGCGCGGACGAGGCGGTGCTGGCCGTGCTGAACCCGCACGGCGGCCCGGTCACCCAGGGCGTGGAGGCCGACGTGCTGACGGCGCCCGGGCGCTACCCGCGCGCGGTGTACGGCCCGGACGGCGAGAGCGTGCCCTTCGAGTCGGTCACGATCGGGCCGGAGAAGGCGTTCGAGGCGGACCTCGACCTGCTGCCCGACACGCGGGACGCGCTCCGGCACCGGGTGGCCCTCCTCGCCGAGGAGGTGCCGCCGCTGGGCTGGGCGGCGTACCGGATCGAGCTGGGCGGCGAGCCCGTGGCGGTCCCGGAGACCTCGCCCGGCCGCCGCGCGCAGGCGGGCCCGTACACGCTGGAGGCCGCCGGCGACGCCACGGTCACGGTCAGCGGCGGCGGGCGGGTCTTCGCCGGGCTCGGCCTGCTGGAGGACATGGGCGACCGCGGCGACGCCTACACCTTCGATCCGGTGCCCGACGCCCCGGTGCACGCCCGCCTGTACGGCTCGTCCGTGACCGTCTCCCCCGTCCGCACCCGGCTGTCGCTGCGGGCCGTGCTCGACCTGCCCGCCGGACTGGACGACTCGCGCGAGCGCCGCTCCCGCGACGCGGTGGCCGTGCCGGTGACCGTCGACGTCACCTGCTGGCACGGGACGCCGGAGCTGCACTGGGACGTACGCCTGGACAACCGGGCCGGCGACCACCGGCTGCGCCTGTTGTTCCCCGCCGGGAACGCGCCAGGCGAGTGGCTCGCGGACGCGCACTTCTCGCTCGTGCGCCGCCCCGTCGAGCCGGAGCTGGGTCCGCTGCCCGACGAGCCGGCCATGGAGGCCCGGCACCCGGTGGCGCCGGCGCAGACGTTCGGCTCGGCGGGCTCCGGCGCCGCGCGGGTCTTCGTCGCCGCGCCGGGCCTGCCCGAGATGCAGGGCCTGCCCGGCCGCGACGGTGACGTGCTCGCCGTCACGCTGCTGCGCGCGGTCGGCTGGTTGTCGCGCTTCGACCTGCGCACGCGTACGACGGGGGCCGGGCCGCAGCTGCCCGTCCCCGAGGCGCAGTGCCGCGGCCCGCAACGGTTCGGCCTGGTCGTCCGGCTCGGCGACGCGGACGACCTGACGCTGGCGCACGCCGCCGCCCAGGCCCGGGCGCCGATGCGGGCCGTGCAGGCCAGGCCCGGCACGGCGGTCGCGCCGCGGCACGCCGGACCGCGCCTCGCGGGCGGCCTGCTGACCGCGCTCAAACCCGCCGAGGACGGCGACGGCTACGTGCTGCGCGTGTCGAACCCGACGGGTGAGACGGTGACGGCGGGCCTGACCCTGCCCGAGGGTGCTCAGGTGAGCGAGGCCCGCCTGGACGAGACGGCGTACCCGGCGGCGGAGCTCGCCCTCGAGGAGTTCGAGCTGCCGCCGTACGCGCTGCGCACGTTCAGGGTGCGCTGACCCCCAGCCAGCGCTGGTACATGGACAGGTCGCGCAGCACACGGGCACGGAAGCGCGGCTCGGTCCCCCCCTCCGCCGAGGCCGCGCGGAGGCGGGCGGCCGCGGCGTCGAGGGAGGCGTGGGCGCGCTCCGGCCTGCCGAGCCGGGTCCAGCGGTCGGCGGCGGCCAGGTCCTTGCCCATCCGCTTGGCCGTCGCGGCGGGCGCGCACGCCCCGCCGAGCTGGCCGCTGGTGTAGGCGATGCCGGCGCGGACGGCGGCCTCGGGGTCGGCGTGCGGCACCACGGCCCCGGTCCGGAAGACGCCCTCGCCGACGGCGGCCGCCTGGTCGTTGCGGAGCTGGACGTAGGAGAACAGCGCCGCGCCGTCGGAGTCGGCCTCGCGCACCGCCTGCACCTGGTCGGTGACGGTGTCGGGCGAGCTGCCGCGGTAGGGGCCGTACGTGGCGGTGTAGAGGAGGTTGTCCGCGCCGACCGAGGCGCGCATCTTGGCCGTGTCGCCGGCCACCGCGTCGGCGGACGTCCCGAAGGCCATCCCGGTCAGCACGTCCACGTAGCCCTTGCCGACCCAGTCGGCCCAGTTCTGGAACTTCTTGTCGAGCCCGTCGCCCGGGTCGGGGAAGACCGCGGCCTACAGTCGCGTCTCAGGGGCCGCCTCGCGCTGCAGCGCCCGCACCTCGGAGACGAACGACGTCACCTGACGCTCGCGCCAGGCGTTCCACTGCGTCCAGCGCGGATCGTCCATGGTCAGCGTGTACGGGTCCGCCCCGTCGTGCTCCCGGGCGAAGGCCGCCCTGCTGTGGTCGCTGTAGGAGAAGGACGCCTGGTACGGCACCGACACGGGGTAGCGGATGTAGTCCAGGTGCAGTCCGTCGGTCCGGTAGCGGGTCAGGATCTCCCGGAAGACCTCCTTGACGTACTGCCTGGGCTCCGGCATGGCCGGATCGAGGAAGTAGTAGCCGGCCTCCTGCGACGACGGCTGCGGCCCCGCCTTGCCGACGTCCTCGCGCTCGACCGCGGCCCACTCGGGGTGCGCGGTGAGGATCGGGCCGGGACCGCCGTTCGCGCTCTGGTGCCCGGCGTAGAAGGTGTGCACCCAGGCGTGCAGCTCGATGCCGCGCCGGTGGGCGCCGTCGATCCACACCTGGAGCGGGTCGAACCCCTTCATGTTCGGGCGTTGCGCCTCGACCCCCCACTTCGCGGCCACCTCGCTCGGGAAGATCGTGTAGCCCTGCCAGAGCGTCTCCAGGAAGATCAGGTTGACGCCGGTGCTCTGGATGCGGTCGAGGGACTTCTCGATCTGCTCCGCGGTCGTCTCGGTCGGGCGCACCCAGAGGCCGCGCCCTTCGGCCGGGCGGGATTCCCTGGTGCGGTACCACGCCCGTACGGCGGCCTGCCCGGCCCGCTGGGCCAGCTCCGCGGCGGCCCGCTCGTCCGGCTCCGCCCCGGCCCGGCCGAGCAGGTCGCGGGCCTCGGCGAGGTGCCGCCCGGCGGCCTCGGCGTCGACGGGCAGGCAACTCCCCTCGGCTTCGGCGAGCCCGGCCTCGGCGGCGGCGATCTGCTGCTCGGCGCCGCGCGCGTACGTCCCCGCGTCCACGGAGACGGTGACCCGGCCGGCGTCGAGGGTGACGGACGCGCCGAGCACGGCGTTGGCCGACAACCATTCGCCCTTGGAGCCGTGACCGCTGAGCACGAAGCCGCCCGGCGGGATGAGGCTGTCGCCGCCGCCCCGGGCGGTCACCCTGCCGTCCACCACGGTGACCTCGAAGCCGTTGGCGTTCGTGCCGGTGCGCTCGCCCTGCGTCGGCGAGCTGATGTAGGCGAGGAGCTGCTCGGCGCCGCGGCACCCGGGGAAGCACGCGCCGGTGGCGGGGTCGACGCCGCCGGGGTTGCCGGCGGCCGTCGGATTCATCGCGTCCAGAGTGGCGGAGACGCTTCTGAACAGCATGCCGTCCAGCCGGATCCGGTCGCCCTTGCGCACGTGGTCGCGCAGGAAGAGGCGCACGTCCGGGCTGCCGCCCGGGGAGGCGGACAGGACCGCGCCGTCGGCGGGGATCGCGTTGTCGCCGGGGTTGGGGCATGCGGGGCTGGTCAGCGCGGTGCACACGTCGAGCACCTCGTACACGTCCCGTTCCGCCGTCCGGCGCAGCACGGCCTCGGCGCCGAACGCGTTGGTGCCCGTGGTGGGCTGGAAGGCCGGGGTGTACAGGGCCAGGACGCCGGCGGCCCTGCTGGGCGGGTCGATGGCGGTGATCTCCTGGCGGACACCGTCGGCGGCGATCACTCCAGGGCCGCTCGCCGGCTCCTGGGCCGCGTGGACCGGACCGGCCGTCGGGAATGTCAGCGCGGCGGCGCCCAGCAGTGCGGTGCCCCATCGTCGAGTGCGCACGAATCCTCCTGATCAGCGAATGGTGTCAGGAGTCTGGCGTAGTGGTCCGTACAAGTAAAGAGGCGATATCCCAGGATAAAGCCCACTTGACGATAGTGGTCCGGACCACTTCGGTGAGACGTCCGCTCGTGCCGGCGCCGGAAATACGCCGGAGCGAGCGGCAGTTCAGGCGGCGGCGGTCCTAAGGCGCGGGCGATAGGACGAACCTCGATCAACTTCTGCTTGACCATCGGTAAAAGTCGCTCTTAACTGACATACCGTATGCACCTCGCATATGGCATGAAGCCCGACACACAGGAGCTTCCATGGACAAGGTCGGTGTGTGGCTCATCGGCGCACGCGGATCCGTGGCGACCACCGCGACCGCCGGCGCCGCCGCGATCAAAGCCGGACTCGCACCCCCCCAGGGATGCGTGACCGAATCCCCCAACTTCCCCGCAACGCTCGTCCCGCTCGCCGGCCTCGTCTTCGGCGGTCACGACATCACCGAGACGCCTCTGCGCAAACGCGCCGAGCAACTCGGCAGAGCCGGAGTCGTCCCCCCTCACCTGCCCGACCTGATCGCCGCCGACCTCGACGCCGCCGACGCCGAGATCCGCCCCGGCCACGTGCCCGGCGACGTGCCCGGCGACCGTGACCAGGCGGCCGCCGCCGCCCGCCTGGGTGACGACATCGCCGCCTTCCGCACCCGCCACCACCTGGCCCGGGTCGTCGTCGTCAACGTCTCCTCCACCGAGCCGCCCGCCGCCGACCGCCCGGAGTTCGCCCGGCTGGCCGACCTGGAGGAGCGGCTCGCGGCCGGCGACGACGTCCTGCCGCCGAGCAGTCTGTACGCCTACGCCGCCTTCCAGGCCGGCTGCGGCTACGTGGAGTTCACCCCGTCCACCGGTCCCACCCTGCCCGCGCTGGCCGAACTGGCCGCCTTACGGCAGGTGCCGTACGCAGGGCGGGACGGCAAGACCGGCGAGACGCTGGTCAAGAGCGCGCTGGCGCCCATGTTCGCGAGCCGGGCGCTGCGCGTGCGCTCCTGGTCCGGGCTCAACCTGCTCGGCGGGGGCGACGGCGCCACGCTCGCCGATCCGGCCGCCCGATCCAGCAAGCAGCTGTCCAAGGACCAGGTCGTCGCCGGCGTCTTCGACGAGCCCGTCGAGGGGCAGACGCACATCGACTTCGTCGCCGACCTCGGCGAGTGGAAGACCGCCTGGGACCACGTCACCTTCGAGGGCTTCCTCGGGGTGCGGATGGCGCTGCAGTTCACCTGGCAGGGCTGCGACTCGGCGCTGGCCGCCCCGCTCGTGCTGGACCTGGCCCGGCTGGTGGCCCGCGCGCACGAGAAGGGACGGCACGGCCCGCTGCCCGAGCTCGGCTACTTCTTCAAGAACCCGCTGGGCGGCGGCGAGCACGCGCTGGCCGCCCAGTACGCCCGGCTGCGCGCGTTCGCCGAGGAGCTGTCGTGAGGGCGCTGCTGGAGCTGGTCCGGGCCCCGGCCGCGCTGTCGGTGCCCGGCGACACCATGGCCGGAGCGGCCGCCGCGGGCCGGTGCCCGAACGCCGGACTGGCCCTGGCGTCGGTGCTCATGTACTGGTCGGGCATGGCGCTCAACGACTGGGCCGACCGCGAGGCCGACGCCGCCGAGCGGCCGGAGCGGCCGATCCCGTCCGGCAGGATCCGTCCGGGCACCGCGCTCGGCCTCGCGGTCGCCCTCACGGGGGCCGGCCTGGCCGTCGCCGCCGTCGCCGGCGGGCGCCGCGGCCTCACCACCGCCGGGCTGCTGGCCGGCGCGGTGTGGGCGTACGACCTGGGCCTCAAGCGGACGGCGGCGGGCCCGGCGTCGATGGCGGCCTGCCGCGCCCTCGACGTGCTCATGGGCGCGGGCGCGCAGGCGCGAGCCGCCGTGCCGATGGCGCTGGCGGTCGGCGCGCACACGTACGGGATCAGTGTCCTGGGCCGCGCCGAGGTGACGGGGGCGTCGCCCGCGACCGCCGGGCGCGCGCTGGCCGCCAGCGGGGCGGCGGCCGGCCTGGCGGTCGCCTCCAGCCTGCGCGGCGACGCCGCCGCCCGGGCGGGCGCGGGCGTCCTCATCGCCGGGTATCTCGCCTCGACGCTGCCGGTCCAGGCCGGGTTACGGGCCAGCCCCGACCCCGAGAGCGTACGGCGAGCCGTCCGCCTGAGCATCCTCGCGCTGATCCCGCTCCAGGCGGCGGCGGTCGCGGGGAACGGCCGGTTCGCGGCGGCGGGCGCGCTGCTGTGCTCGCTGCCCGTGGGCCGGTGGCTCTCGTCAAGGATGGCGACGTCATGAAGTGGGCCTACTGCACCAACGGCTTCGGCGACCACCGGCTCACCGAGGCCCTCGAGGTCCTGGCCGAGCTGGGTTACGCCGGTGCGGCGATCACGCTCGACCGGGGGCACCTGGACCCGTACTCCCCCGGTCTGGCCGCCGAGGTGTCCAGGATCGCCGGGCTGCTCGACCGGCTGGGCCTGTCCGCTGTCGTAGAGACGGGCGGGCGCTACACCCTCGATCCCTGGCGCAAGCACCATCCGACTCTCATCAGCGACGGCGCGGAGCGCCGTTCCGCGTTCCTCACGACGGCGATGCGGATCGCCGCCGACCTGGGCGCCCCCGTGGTGCACCTGTGGAGCGGGGCCCGGCCGGACGGCGTGACCGAGCAGGAGGCCTACGCCCGCCTGGCCGGCCGGTGCGAACGGCTCCTCGACGAGGCGGACCAGACCGGCGTCACCCTGGGGTTCGAGCCGGAGCCCGGGATGCTCGTCCAGGACCTGGACGGCTTCGAGCGGCTGCGCGCGCTGCTCGGCGCCCACCCGCGCTTCGGTCTCACCTTCGACGTCGGCCACGCCCACTGCGTGGAGCGGGACGACGTGGCCGCGTGCGCGCGGCGGGCGCTGCCGTACACCGTGCACGTGCAGATCGAGGACATGCGCCGCGGGGTCCACGAGCACCTGGAGTTCGGCGAGGGCGAGATCGACTTCCCTCGCGTGCTCGCCGAGCTCCGCGGCTACTCCGGCCTGGTGGCGGTCGAGCTGGCCCGGCACGGTCACGCGGCCCCGCAGGTCGCCCGCCGATCGATCGATTTCCTGAGGAGGGCACATGAGTCAGGCGGAGCACGAGTGGCTGGCGCAGGCGGTCCGGCGGGTGGAGGCTGACCCGCGGGCGATCCACCTGCTCTTCCCGCAGGCCGAGCGGCGCGGCGGCCCCGACGCCCGCGGCGCGCTGCTGCGGGCGCTGCGCGGCGACAGCGCCGTGATCAGCGCGGTGATCAGCGACCTGTACGTACGCGGCGACAGCGGCGAACGGCTGGCGATCCTGTCCGCGCTGCCCGATCTCGACGCGGGACCGGAGGCGGTGGGGCTGGTGGAGGACGCGCTGCGCACCAACGACACCCGGCTGGTCGCCGCCGCCCTCGGCCCCTACGGCTCGGCGTGGCTGGACGACCACTCCTTCCGCCAGGGCGTGCTCAAGTGCGTCTTCATGGGGATCCCGCTGGCCTCGGTCGCGGGCCTGGAGCGCCGGTTCGACGCCGAGCTCGCCCGCATGTTGTCGGACTACGCGGCGGAGCTGCGGGCGGCCGGCCGGCCCGTCCCGCATGACGTCATGGAGAGGATCTGAATGCGCATCTTCGACCCGCACATCCACATGACCTCCCGGACCACCGACGACTACGAGCGCATGCACGCCGCGGGAGTACGCGCCGTGGTGGAGCCAGCCTTCTGGCTGGGCCAGCCGCGCACCAACGTGGGCAGCTTCCTCGACTACTTCGACGCGCTGCTCGGCTGGGAGCCGTACCGCGCCGCGCAGTACGGCATCCGCCACCACTGCGCGCTCGCGCTCAACCCGAAGGAGGCGAACGACCGGCGCTGCGCGGGCGTGCTGGCCGAGTTGCCGCGCTACCTGCTGAAGGACTCCGTGGTCGCGGTCGGCGAGGTCGGCTACGACTCGATGACGGCCGAGGAGGAGCACGCCTTCGAGACCCAGCTCACCCTCGCCCGGGAGAACGACCTGCCCGTCCTGGTGCACACGCCGCACCGGGACAAGGCCGCCGGCACCCGCCGCACGCTCGACGTGGTGCGGGCCTCGGGGACGCCTCCCGAGCGGGTGCTCGTCGACCACCTCAACGAGGTGACCGTCGGCCTGGTAGCGGACTCCGGCTGCTGGATGGGGTTCTCGATCTACCCGGACACCAAGATGGACCCGGAGCGGATGGTGGCCGTGCTCAGGCAGTACGGCACCGCCAGGATGCTGGTGAACTCGGCCGCCGACTGGGGCCGCAGCGATCCGCTGAAGACGCGCGCGGTCGCCGACGCCATGCTGGCGGCCGGCTTCGGCGCGGACGACGTGGAGCAGGTGCTCTGGCGCAACCCGGTGGCCTTCTACGGGCAGAGCGGGCGGCTCAGCCTGGAGGCGGGCGCCGAGGCGGGTCCCGACTACGCCGGCAACACGATCAAGCGGGGCTGACCATGCGGCTGCGGCATCCGGACGGCTCGGCCGTCCACCTGTCCTACTGCACCAACGTGCACCCCGCGGAGGATCTGCCCGGCATCCGCCGCCAGCTCTCCGGCGTCGCCGCGCGGGTCAGGGCGCTGCTCGGCACCGACCGGCTCGGCGTCGGCCTCTGGCTGCCCCAGCGGGCCGCGGCCGAGCTGCTCGCCCGGCGCGACGACCTGGCCGCGCTGCGCGAGCAGCTGACCGCGCTCGGGCTGGAGGTCGTGACCCTCAACGGGTTCCCGTACCGCGGCTTCCACGACGAGGTCGTGAAGTACCGCGTGTACCAGCCCGACTGGGCCGAGGCGGAGCGGCTGCGGTACACGCTCGGGCTGGCCGAGATCCTGGCCGCGCTGCTGCCGGACGACGTCACCGAGGGCACGATCTCGACGCTCCCGCTCGCCTGGCGTACCGGTTGGACGGCGGACAAGGCGGCGGCGGTCATGGCCAACGTGGACGCGGCCGCCCAGGGGCTGCGGGCGCTGACCGCCAGGACCGGCAAGGTGATCCGGCTGGGCTTCGAGCCGGAGCCCGGCTGCCTCATCGAGACGACCCCCCAGGCCGGTCCGCTGCTCGGCGACGTCGACCACGACTACCTGGGCCTGTGCCTGGACGCCTGCCACATGGCCGTCGGGTTCGAGGAGCCGGGCGCCGGCGCCCGTACGGGGCTGCCGATCGTCAAGCTCCAGGCGTCGTGCGCGCTGGAGGCCCCGCCAGGGGCGCAGCGGGCGCTCGCGGCGTTCGACGAGCCCAGGTTCCTGCACCAGACGCGCTCCGCCGGCGGGTTCACCGACGACCTCGGAGAGGCGCTGGCCGGCGGCCTGCCCGCGGACGAGAGCTGGCGGGTGCACTTCCACGTCCCGCTGCACGCCGACCCGCCCGCGCCGCTCACGACCAGCGCGCCGTACCTGGACGGGCTGCTGCGCACGCTCCTCGGCGGCGCCGCCCCGCTGACCCGGCACGTCGAGGTGGAGACCTACACCTGGGCCGTGCTCCCGGACGCGCCGCCGGACCTCGCCGCCGGCATCGCCGCCGAGCTCGACTGGATGCGGGGCCGGCTGGCCTCGCTGGGACTGAAGGAGCAGTGATGGCACCGCTCGTCGTGATCAACGTGGTGGGGCTGACCCCGCGCCTGCTGGCGCACATGCCGAACGTGGCCAAGGTGGGCGCGGCGGCCACGCTGCGGCCCGTGCTCCCGGCCGTCACCTGCTCGATGCAGGCCACCCTGCTGACCGGCGCGATGCCGCGCGAGCACGGCATCGTCGGCAACGGCTGGTACTTCCGCGACCTCGGCGAGGTCTTCCTGTGGCGCCAGCACAACGCGCTCATCCAGGGCGACCAGCTGTGGACCGCCGTGCCGGGCCTGCGCACCGCCAACGTCTGCTGGTGGTACGCGATGGGCGCGGCCAGCGACCTGCTCGTCACCCCGCGCCCGATCTACCACGCCGACGGCCGCAAGTCGCCCGACTGCTACACCAGGCCGCCCTCGCTCCACGACGACCTCGAATCCGCGCTGGGCACGTTCCCGCTGTTCAACTACTGGGGCCCGACCGCGGGGATCGCCTCGTCCGAATGGATCATCGGCGCGGCCCGCCGCATCCTCGAGCGTGAGCGGCCCGACCTGATGCTGGTCTACGTCCCGCACCTCGACTACGACCTGCAGCGGTACGGCCCCGACGGTTCCGAGGCGATCGCCGCCGCCCGCGCCGTGGACGCCGCGCTGGCGCCGCTGCTCGCCGAGGACGCCGAGGTGGTGGTGCTGTCGGAGTACGGCATCACGCCGGCGTCCCGCCCGGTCGACGTCAACCGGGCGCTGCGCGGTGCGGGACTGCTGGAGGTCTACACCCAGGAGGGGATGGAGTACCTCGACCCGTGGGCGTCGCGGGCGTTCGCCGTGGCCGACCACCAGGTGGCCCACGTGTACGTACGCGACCCGGCCGACCTCGCCCGCGCCCGCGACGTCGTCGCCGGGCTGCCCGGCGTGGACGAGGTGCTCGACCAGGCGGGCAAGGCGAAGTACGGGCTCGACCACGAGCGCGCCGGTGAGCTGGTCGCGGTGGCGGAGCCCGACGCCTGGTTCACCTACTACTACTGGCTGTCGGACGACCGGGCCCCGGACTTCGCCAGGCTCGTGGAGATCCACCGCAAGCCCGGCTACGACCCGGCCGAGCTGTTCATGGACCCGCGTGACCCCTTCGTCAAGCTGCGTGCGGCCGCGGCCCTGGCCAGGAAGACCCTGGGGTTCCGCTACACGATGTCGGTGGTGCCGCTGGACCCGGCGCCGGTGCGGGGCAGCCACGGCCGGCTGCCCGACGCCGCCGAGGACGGCCCCGTGCTCATCGGGCCGTTCGAGGGGGACGCCTACGAGGCCACCGACGTCAAGGAGCTGCTGGCCGGGCTGGCGCGCCGGCGCGCGACGTAGGCTGGGGCGCGACGGAAGGGGCCGGCGTGCCGGTGTGGCGGTTGAGAGGGATCATCCTGCCGGCCGGCGAGCCGGGCGAGGTCTACGTGGACGGCGACCGGATCACGTTCACGCCGGTCGCCGGCGCCGAGACCGTCGCCGACGGCGGCTATCTCCTGCCGGGCCTCGTCGACGCCCACTGCCATCCGGGCACCTCGGGGATCGGTGAGCCGCTGGACGAGCGGCTGCTGCGCACCCACGGCGAGCAGCTGCGCGCGGCCGGCGTGGCCGCGGTCCGGGTGCCGGGGTCGGCGGGCCGGCTGCCGTCCTGGTTCGGCGCCGATCCCGGTCTTCCGCGGGTGTGGGAGGCCGGTCTGGCCGTCGCCGCGGAGGGAGGCTTCTTCCCCGGCTGGGGCCGGCAGCTCCCGCAGGAACGGATCCCCGCGGCCGCGGTGGAGGAGTCACAAGCCTCGGGCGGCTGGTGCAAGCTCATCGTCGACTGGCTGACCGGCGACGACGGGTACGCCCCCACCATGTCCCCCGAGGTCGTGGCCGCGGCGACGCGGGCGGTCCGGCAGGCCGGCGGCCGGGTGGCGGCGCACACCCAGCACGCCGGCGGCGGCACCGCCGCGGTGCTGGCCGGCGTCGACTCCGTCGAGCACGGCATGCACCTGCCGGAGCACCTGCTGGCCACCATGGCCGCTCAGGGCACGGCGCTGGTCCCCACCGCGACGGCCTTCGCGCAGCTCGCGCCACTGATGGCCGATCCGCAGGTGCCGGCGGGCACGCGTACGTGGTTCGGCGAGGGATGGCGGCGGCATCCCGGCCTGGCCCGCGCCGCGTACGAGGCCGGGGTGACCGTCCTGGCGGGCACCGACCTGCCGCCGGGTCACCTCACCGACGAGATCCGGTGGCTGGCGGAGGCCGGCCTGCCCGGTGACGTCGCCGTCGGCGCGGCGTCGTGGACGGCCCGCGCGTGGCTCGGCCTGCCGGGCATCGAGGAAGGCGCGCCCGCCGACATCCTCGCCTTCGCCACCGACCCCCGCCGCCGGCTCGACGTCCTGGACCGGCCGAGCCGCGTCATCGTGCGCGGCCGCCTGGTCCGCTGACCGAACCGGTACGCACTCCCCTGCCCACTCCGGCCGCGCTCAGCACTCTCCTTCCGAGGTCCGCGACGGGACGCGCCAGTTCTGGAACCGGCAGGAGAACTGACGGCTCCAGAACGATCTCAGTTCTGGGGGGTGAGAGGTGCGGGCATGCCGTCGGTGAACAGTCGGGAGTCGACCTCGTCCAAGGCGACGCGTAGTGCGCCGAGGGCGACGCTGTCCGCGCCCAGATGGGACGCCCTGATCTCGGGGACGCGCAGGCAGAGGCGGCGCAGCTCCCGCTCCAGGGGGTCGATGAGGAGGTCGGCGGAACGGGAGTAGCCGCCGCCGAGGATGACGACCTGCGGGTCGAGGGTCAGCACGAGGGCCGCCGCCCCCACGGCCAGGTCTTTGACATAGCGGCGGAGCGCGGTTCTGGCGTCGCGGTCGCCTTCGCGGGCGCGTTCGAAGACCCAGGCGGCCTTGTCGTTCGGGTGGATGCCCTCGGGCACCCCGGGACAGTTCTCGATGTGGGAGGGGGCGGAGAGCCAGCGGACCGCCTTGAGTGCGCCGATCTCCCCGGCCGCTCCGCCGTAGCCGCGTCGCAGGGTGCCGTCGAGGATGAGACCGGCGCCGGTCCGCATGCCCGCCAGCAGGTAGACGATGTCGTCGGCGTCCTGCGCGGCACCCTGCCAGCGTTCGGCGACGGCGGCGAGCTTGCAGTCGTTCTCGACCAGGATCGGGCAGCTGAAGCGGGCCGCGAGGTGCTCGGCGGGAGAGACGCTCGCCCAGCCCGGCAGCGGGGTGAACAGCGTGGTGCGGCCGGTGGCGTCGACCGGGCCGGTCACCCCGACCGTCACCGCCCAGATCTGGTCGGGCCGCATACCGGCGGCTGACAGGCACTGGGAGATGGCGGTGTCGACGGCCTCCAGCCGTGCGGCCGGGGCCGCGTCCGGGTCGACCGGCAGCCGGTGGCTGCGCAGCACCTGTCCTTCGAGGTCGGCGAGGAGGACCAGGATCTTGTGGCCGCCGACGTCGACGCCGAGCACGTGTCCTGCGCCGGCGTTGAAGCGGTAGCGGCGAGCCGGGCGGCCGACGCTGCTGCCGTCGGGTTCGACGACCTGCACCCACCCGTCGGTGACCAGCCCGCGGACCACGACGTCGGTCCCCGGACGGGACAGGCCGGTGCGTGCGGCGAGCTCGGTGACGGTGGCAGGTGGCTGACCACGCATCGCCCGGACGATGCTGAGCGAGTTGAGTTCGCGCAGCTTGCTGACATCGGCTCCGGCCGCCTCGGGCACCGCTTACCCCCCAATTATGCTTCGTTGAAGCGAAATTCTAGCGGTCCCCTCACGAGATCGGGTACTGCTGCCCCGCGTCGAGCGCGGCGGTGAAGTCGACCGTGCGGCCGTCGATGGCGAAACTGTATCGGCCTTCCTGGCGGATCTCGGGCTGCTCGCCGAGGTAGGCGGCCATGCGCTCGAGTTCGTCCGGGCTGAGCCAGGACGGCGGGTCGGAGACGGCCTTGAACCCGCAGATCGCGGCCAGGTCCTGCAACCAGCTCGTCTGGGTCTCGGTGAGCAGGTTGAGGCGGCTGCGGAAGTACACGACGTCGGGGTCGACCTGAAGGAGACGCGACTGCCACAGCCGGTGCAGCGTGTTCACGACGGCGTTGTAGGCCATCGCGTCCGAGGGGTCGTCGCTGGCGTAGTTGGTCCACAGCGGGGCGACGTCGGGGCCGCTGCGCAGCCCGTCGACCAGTCCGAGCGAGGGCAGCAGCAGGCCTCCGCTGCCGAGCAGGTAGACCTCCGGACCCGCGACGCGCCGGATCAGGGCGAGCGCGTCCCGGTACGCCTGCTCGCGAGGTGCCCCGGAGTGCCGGACGCCGGGGACGGCGCCGGCGTTGATGAAGTCGATCTTGAGGTAGCTGAAGCCCCATTCGTGCACGACGCGGTTGATCAGCCGGGTGAGATGCTCCTGGACGCCGGGGTGGGTGAGGTCCAGGGCCCAGTAGGAGGTGCCCCAGTTGTGGCCGGCGACGACGGGCTGCCCGTCTGCGCCGCGCAGGAGGAACTCGGGGTGTTCGCGGGCCGTCGCCGACGTGGGCAGCACGATGAACGGCGCCAGCCAGAGGCCCGGGTTCATCCCGATGGCGATGATCCGTTCGGTCAGGGCCCGCATGCCGGAGGGGAACTTGTCGTTGGGCTCCCAGTCTCCGACCGCCAGCTCCCAGCCGTCGTCGATCTGGACGACGTCGAACGGCAGGCCGGCCAGTTCGTCGATGTCCTTGTTCAGCACCTGTTCGGTGATGCCTTCGTAGTAGGCGTACCAGGTGCACCACACGTTGCCCGCGCGCCGGTCGCTGCTGCCCAGCCGCTCGGCCAGCTGCTCGGCGTACTGGGCGAAGACCTCCTGCTCGGGACCGTAGGCGAGGAACCAGGGGGCCCCGTCGTCCTCGCACCAGCCGGCGAGGGTGTCGTGGTCGGCGGCCAGCCGCGGGGTGCCCAGCCCGAGAGAGCCCAGCAGCAGCACGCGGCCGTCGGCGCCCTGCAGCGCGGCCAGGGCCGAGGAGTGATGACGGGCCGGGTCGTCCCAGACGGTGTCGTCGGCGGTCAGGCGCCGTTCGGGGCCGGCGATCCGCAAGGGGGGCTCGCTGAGGCGGCGCCATCCGCAGGGGCTCCAGGAGTTCTGGCCGTGGCGGTAGAACAGGGCGTCGGCGAGGCCGTGCAGGATCGCGACCCGGCCCGGCGGCAGGATCAGACCGCCGGCGACGGGCGTCGGGGGCTCGGAACCGGTCAGCTCGACCGCGAAGTCGCGGCCGGCCAGGTTGACGAGCAGGGGCATGGTTCTCCTTCGAGCAGCGGTGACCGTCCGGCGGGATGCTCAGCGTGGATCCCGCCGAACGGGGCAGATGATGGAACGGTCAGCCGAACAGGGCGTTGACCTGCTGATTGGCTTTCGTCAGGGCCTCAGCGGGCTCGATCTGACCGAGGATGACCGACTGCAGGGCGTCCTGCACGATCTGGCTGATCTCGGTGCCGTGCTCGGTGATCGGCAGGAGGAACGTGCCCTCGGGAGTCTTGGTGTAATCGACGTACACCTGCACGTCACGGCCCTTGGCCAGGTGCGCGGCCAGCGCCTTCTCGGTCGAGGTCTTGATCGCGGGGAAGACCACGGCGTTACCGGCGACCAGGTCCTGGCAGTCGGCCGACCCGAGGTACTTCACCCACTTCCACGCGGCGTCCTTGTTCTCGGTGCCCGCCCAGATCGCGTCCGACAGGCCGTTGATGGCGCTCTTGCGGACGCCGACCGGGCCGACGGGCAGCGGTGCGAGCGCGAACTTCTGCTTGGCGCCGTCACCCAGGTAGGTGTTGATGGTCCAGGAGCCCGCGATCGTCAGCGCGGCCTTCCCCGAGTTCATCACCGCGTCGATGCCGAGCGTCGACTGCGTCTCGAACGGGGCCGCGTATCCCTTGTCTGTCAGGGCCTTGTACCAGCTGATGGTCTCGATCAGTTTGGGGTCGTCGTACTTGTACTGGGTGCCCCACGGGTTCTTGTCCAGGTAGGTGAAGCCGTTGGCGGCGGCCAGCTCGCCCCATCCGTTCTGGCCCTGGGAGCCGTCGTTCCATTCCGGCTGGTATCCGTAGACCGCGACGTTGTCCTTGTCGAAGGCCGGGTCCAGGCCGTTGCGGCCCTGCTCGTCGGTGGTGAGCCTGGCGATGACCTCCTCGAAGGTGCCGCCGTCGGTGGGGTTCCAGGTGAGGTCGGCCAGCTCCTCGGGCTTGACGCCGGCCTTCTCGAGCATCTCGCTGTTGTAGACGATCGCCTCGGTGTCCCAGTCCTTGGGCAGGCCGTACCGGCGGCCGTCCTTGGTCCAGAGCTCCGCCAGCCCCTCCTGGTACTGGCTCAGGTCGATCTTGTCGGCGTCGACGTAGGGCTGGATGTCGAGGATCTGCTGGCTGGACACGAACTGCGGGTAGTACGACACCTGGTTGGTCCACACGTCCGGGGCTCCGCCGGCGGCCAGCTGCGTGGTCAGGTTCTGCCAGTACTGCGCCCAGGCCGTCTGAGTGATCTTGACGGTGATGTTCGGGTTCGTTTTGTGGAAGGCATCGGCGCAGGCCTGGTAGGAGGCCTGCTGGTTGTCGTCCCACAGCCAGTAGTCGAGCGTGACCTGGCCGTCCGCCGCCTCGCCGGTCTCCGAGCCGCTGCACGCGGTGAGCGCGGTGCCCGCCAGCAGCCCGCACAGCAGCGCCGCGCCGATCCGCTTCCTGTTGATCATCGAGGTGCCTCTTCCTGGGGGGAGTGGGCCGAGGGCCGCGAAAAGTCCCTCTTGCCTTGTTCGCTCTATCGAATAATGATGTGGCTCATCGAAAATTTGTCAAGGCTAGCTCATAAGTGCCTTGACGGACGTCATGTGGAGGCTTCGATGGTCCACTCTCCGATGAAGCGGAACGCCCGGCTGGCGATCGTCACCGTCCTGGCCGCGGTCGTGGCGGCGGCGCTGCCCGCCACCGGCTCGACCGCGGCCACACAGCCGGGCTGGCGGCCCCTGGCGGCGGCGGAGGCTCCGGACGCCAATCCGCTGAAGGGCTTCATCCCGTACGCGGGCGCCTATACGACGTTCCCGCACTCGATGGAGTGGTTCTACCTGCCGCTGAACGCGGTGATGACCGGTCCCCACCGGTTCGACTGGCGGCCCCTGGAAGAGCAGCTGAACACGATCGCCGCCCGAGGCCACCAGGCGGCGTTCCGGTTCTATCTGGACTATCCGAGCAAGCCCAGCGGCATCCCGCAGTTCCTGCTCGACCAGGGCCTGATGACCCGCCCGTACGACGACTTCGGCAACAACGGGCAGAGCGTGTCGCCCGACTACGACGACCCGAACCTGGTCGCCGCGCTCGACCGGTTCATCGCCGCGCTCGGCCGGCGCTACGACGGAGATCCGCGGGTGGGGTTCGTCCAGCTCGGCCTGCTGGGCTTCTGGGGCGAGTGGCACACCTGGCCGTACAACGGCGACGGAACGGAGAACTGGTTCGCGTCCCCGGCCCAGCAGCTCAGGATGCTGAACGCGTACGACGCGGCCTTCGACGAGACCAGGCTCATGGTCCGCTACCCCGGCGCCGACAACAAGGCGCACGACCTGGGTTACCACGACGATTCCTTCGCCTACTCCACCCTGCCCGGACCCGGCTGGCACTTCATGGACCTGATGCGGCAGGCCGGGACCACCGACAAGTGGAAGAGCAACACGGTCGCCGGCGAGTTGCGGCCCGAGCTGCAGGGCTGCCTCTTCAACACGCCGATGGACTGTGCCGGTGACGGGGACAAGGACTTCGCCACCAGCGTCGCCCAGACCCACGCCACCTGGCTGCTCAACCACTACGCCTTCAGCCCCGGCTACACGGGCGCCGCCTACGGCAACGCTCTGGCCGCAGCGAAGTCACTGGGCTACGAGCTGCAGGTCACCGCCGTGAGGAGCGAGGCCCGGCACCGCGGCCTCGACCTCGCCGTCCGGATCAGGAACGACGGCGTCGCCCCGTTCGCCTACGACTGGCCACTGCAGGTGGCCGCCGTCGGCAGCGACGGCCGGATCGCCCGGGCCTGGACGACCTCGTGGCGGCTGACCGGCATCATGCCCGGCGTCCCGGCCGAGCTCAGCGCCGCCCTGTCCACCGAGGACCTGCGGAAGGGCGACTACACGCTGGTGCTGCGGGCCGCCAACCCCCTGCGGCACGGCATGCCGCTGCGCTTCGCCAACGCCGGCCAGGACACCACCGTTTCCGGCTGGCTCACGCTGGGCCGGACCAGGATCTCCTGACCTCGGCCCCGACGGAATCACCGGCGGGCTGGCACCCGTAACCGACCCCGGGCCGGTCACCGGTCCGGGGTCTCGTGCCGTTCACTTCATGCCGGAGAAGTTCATGGACTGCACCAGCCGCCTGCCGAGGAAGACGAGCAGGAGGAGCACCGGCAGGATGGACAACACCGATCCGGCCATGAGCCCGCTCCAGTCCGGTGCCCGGTTCGGGGACTGCTGGAGGAACACGCCCAGGCCGACCGTGAGGACACGGGTGCTCTCGCCCTTCCCGACCAGCAACGGCCACAGATAGTCCTTCCAGCTCCACACGATGGTGGTCAGCCCGATGGTGATCAGCGGACCCCGGCTCATCGGGAGCACGATCCTCCAGAACATCCCCCACCGGCTGATGCCCTCGAGTGTCGCGGCCTCCTCCACGTCCCTGGGGATGGACAGGAAGAACTGGCGCAGGAAGAACACCGCGAACGGGGTCATCAACAGGCTGGGCAGGACCATGCCAGGAATGGTGTTGAGGATCCCCAGCTGCTTGACGAGGACGAAGTTCGGCAGGAGCGTGAAGATCGGCGGCACCATCAGCGCGGCCACGACGATTCCGAACACCAGGTCCCTGCCCGGGAAGCGCAGCCGGGCGAAGGCGTAGCCGGCCATGGCGCAGCAGAAGGTCTGTACGGCGGCGATCAGTCCGCTGTAGACGAGCGAGTTGATCGTGTACCGCAGGAAGTCGATCTGCGCGCCCGACCCGCCGGCGGCTCTGGCCTGTTCGGCGTCGACCAGGCCCAGGATCCGGGCGAAGTTGATCAATGTGGGGTTCTGGGGCCACAGCCCGGTCGAGTCGCTGTAGAGGTCGGCCGCGGGAGTGAGGGCCGTACGGACCATCCAGTAGAAGGGGAAGATGGTGAGCACGACCGCGGCGATGAGGGCGAACCAGGTGACGCCTCTGCCGATCTTCAATCCGGAGAACATCAGAAGGCTCCTTAACCCAGGTCCGAGCGCGACGCGCGCAGCATCCGCATCTGGACGGCAGTCAGCACGCCGAGGATGACCACGAGGACCATCGCCACAGCGGCGGCGTATCCCATGTGGAAGTAGGTGAAGGCCTGCTGGTAGATGTAGTAGTAAATGACGCGGGTCTCCGGAATGGGCGGTTTGCCGCCGTACACGACCGCGACCGTGTCGAAGATCTGGAACGAGCCGATCAGCGACACCACCAGCACCAGCGCCAGGATCGGCCGCAGGAGCGGCAGGGTGATCGATCGGAACATCCGCAGCTCGCCGGCGCCGTCGATCGCCGCACCCTCGTACAGATGTTGCGGTATCTGCAGCATCCCGGCGTAGAGCAGCAGCGCGGTGTAGCCGGTGTAGGCCCAGCTGTTGACCAGAGCCACCAGCGGCATCGCCCAGGTCGGGGAGTTGAACGACAGGGTCGTGTCGAGTCCGGCGAGGTCGAGGAGGTGGTTGACGAATCCGAGGTCGGGATCCAACAGCCACGCCCATAACAGGCCGATCGTCACGTTGGGCACCAGCCACGGCACCAGGAGCGCCGCACGCAGCACGATCGACCGGGTCAGCCGGTGCATCAACGCCGCCAGGCCCAGTGCCACCACCGTCTGCGAGACGATGTTCACGACCACGTAGTAGCCCGTGACCTTCAGCGCGTTCCAGAACTGATCGTCGGTGATGAGCTTCTTGTAGTTGTCGGCGCCCACGTACGACGGATCGTTGAGCAGGCTGTAGTCGGTGAACGAGTACCACACGCCGCGGACCGTCGGGTAGGCGTAGAAGACGAGGAAGCCGACGATCACCGGCAGCAGGAACAACCACCCGACGAGCCGATCGTCCCGCCGCTTCCGTGGGCCGCCGCGGCGGCCGGGAAGCCCCGCACGCCGGCCGGCCCCAGCATCGAGTCGTGGCTCAACCGCGTGCATGCGCGCTCCTTATCGACAGCCACTCACCGGCGTTCCACGGCCGGCCATCGGTTAATAATGATGCGGGCTAGCGATATTTTGTCAAGAGCTAATCATATATACGGCTGGCCAGGAGCGCGCGTCCGCCCGTGCGGGGGTCGGAAGGTGGCGATTTGCTGAGCGGAATCCATGCAGCCGGCGTTCATTGCCGAAGATCCGCCGGCGTGCCGTCGGCATGCTGGACTGCCGGCGTGAGTCGGTCAATGACGAACGGCGGGCTCGCGCCCCGGGGTCAGTGGTCTCAGAGGCCGGCTGGTGGGGCGGCGGCCGCGCTCACGTAGGCGATCGGGCCGCCGGCCAGGGATTCGAGGCGCTTGCCGAGAAGGAGTTCGGCGATGCGCAGGTCGTCGGCTGTGCCGGCCGTGATCATGTTGACGGACGTGTCGAGGTCGCTGATGTAGCCGGCGAGTCTGGCGTCGAAACGATGACGGACCCGGCCATTGTCGGTCAGTTTGGTGTCCCAGTCGCTCAGCCCCGTCAGTACGGCGACGACGAAACCGCCGAGTGTCACCGTGAGAACCCCGGCCTGGGCGATCTTCTCCGGTCTGCCCATCCACCATCCGCGCAGCGCCTCCAACAGGTCCGCGGATGGCAGATCAGCGTGAAAGCCGATGAAGGAGCGATCTTCTTGTGGGACAGGCTTCGCCACGTCGACGCGTAACACTGCCATCGTGGTGCTGCCCGTTGCGGTGGGCAGCAGGCGATGTAGCGCCACAGCGGAGCGAGCCTGGATTCGTTGCGCCACATCCGTAGGGATGAGCACTTTGCCGCCGGATTGACCGGCCGCAGGAAGCAGACCCGCAGCCGTGATCTTCCGCAGAGCGTCGTAGGAGAGGTTGAGGTGGGCGGCGGCTTGCCGCAGGGTGAGGGGCATGGGCTCGTGAGGCCCTCTCTTCGGTCAGCTGCGTTCGGACGTCCGAAGTTGATCAGGTGAACGTGCGAGTTGTCCAGAAAAGGGCGCTCACGAGCTCGGCGTGCCGCCGTGGCCGGAGCGTGGATCGACACCACGGGCGAGCCCGGCTGGTTGATCGTCAGGTCCCGGCCGCCGTTGCGATAGATGCCAACCCGCGAGTCTCGGTCCGGCCGTCCACCATCCACGCCGTTCGGGGCCGGGGCGACGGCGGCGCCGGATCGGATGGCCGGAACGGCGAGCGCAAGCCCGGCGGCGGTGAGCGCTTCAGTCAGAGCCGTCTTCAAGTCCGGCGGTTCGGCCCTGTTGCGTTCCTGCCGGGAGCCGTACCGGCTGTCGGTGGGCTCGGGCGCGTACCGGGCCAGGCCCTGACGTGCGTCCGCTCGATCGTGGCCGTGCCTGGCCGCCGTCTCGGCGAGGTGTTCGAGCGGGCGCGCGGCTCCCTCGACCACGGACGCGTACAGCGCCCCCGGTGGCTGTCATAAATCTGCCACAGCACCGCCACCGGCAGGTCGACCAGCTGCGGCGGCGTCCGCACGCCGAACAGGTCGACCATCGGCGCGAACGGCACGATCGAGAACGCCGGCATCACCATGATCACCGGCGCCAGGAAACAGAGCATCCGGTCGAGGGTGCGCGGGAAGCGGTCCTCCTTGTCGAGTCATGAGCATTCGGCTGCCCGCACGAGCTCATACGAGGATTCGGCGCGCGCTTTCGGAAAAGGCCGCCAGAAGTGTTTCCTCTCTAGCCGATGAGGGCCTCGGTGATCTGGCGGGTGGTCTGCGCGGCCACCCGGGCGTCGGTGGCGGCGTAGGCGGTGTAGGCGTTCAGACCGGTGGCCAGGGCCCAGCCGCGGCCGCGCGTCCAGGTCGCCTCGTCCACGCCGAGCGCGGCCCGGAAGACGGCGCGGCTGCCGGCCGACATCAGGGTGAACGCGATGACCAGGTCGCAGGCCGGGTCGCCGGCGCCGAGCCCGCCGAAGTCGATGACCGCGCTCAGGCGGCCGCCGACGGTCAGCAGGTTGCCGGTGTGGAAGTCGCCGTGGAACCAGACCGCAGGGCGGTCCCATTCCGGGGCGCCCAGCGCCGTGTCCCACAACTGGGTCATGGCCGCCCTGTCGAACACGCCGCCGACCCGCGCGATGGCGGCCCGCGTCGCGCGATCGCGGTCGGCGAGCGGCCGGCCGGCGAGCCCCGCGGGCGCGTCCCCGAACCGCTGCAGGGCGGTCAGGAACTCCGCCAGCTCGACGGCGGCCGCGGAGGAGCCGCCCAGCGCCTCGACGGTCACCACCTCGCCGTCCAGCCAGCGGGACACCGCCCAGTGCCAGGGGTAACCGAAGGCCGGCCGGCCCACGTCCACCGGCACCGGGATGGCCAGGGGCAGGTGCGGGGCGAGCCGGGGCAGCCACTCGAGCTCCTTCCTGGCCTGCCCGATCGCCCCGGCGTGGCGGGGCAGCCGGACGGACAGCTCGTCGCCGAGCCGATAGATCACGTGGTCGGAGCCGGCGGGGTCGACGAGCCGCAGCGGCAACCCGGCCCACTGCGGGAACTGCGTGTCGACCAGCCGCCTGACCAGTGCGGCGGTGATCACCGGGCGGGTGTCGGTGGTCGTCAACAGAGCGCCTCCTGCGATCGGTCCGCTGCCACGGCGGACGGCCGCGACCTATCACAGTGCGCCGCGGACCCGCCTGTCCACGGGTTTTCCACGGCGCAGGGGCCGCACCGCCCAGGCCAGCCCGGCCGTGACCAGCGCCGCCGCCACCAGCAGGGCGCTGACCCACAGCGGCGAGCGATATCCCAGCCCGGCGGCGAGGGCGAGGCCGCCGACGGCGGGGCCGGCCGCCGCGCCCACGTTGAAGGCCGCGGTCGCGAACGAGCCGCCGAGCGAGGGCGCCTCCGGCGCCGCGTACATCACCCGCGCGATCAGGGTCGAGCCGACCGCGAACGACAGGGTGCCCTGGACGAAGACGAGCACGAACACGGCGGCGGGGCTGCCCGCCGTGGTCGTGAAGAGCCCCCATCCGGCGAGCAACGCGACCCCGCCGGGAACCAGGACCCACATCGGCCGCGCGTCGGACAGGCGCCCGCCGACGGTCACCCCGGCGAACGCCCCGAGGCCGAACAGCGCCAGCATCACCGGCACCCACCCTTCGGAGAACCCGCCGACCTCGGTGACCACCGGCGCCAGGTAGGTGAAGGCGCAGAAGGTGGCGGCGTTCACCAGCGCGGCGACCAGCAGCACCACCAGCAGGCGCGGGCGGCGCAGCGCCCGCAGCTCGTGCCGGGCGCTGGGACGGGCGGCGCCGGCGGAGGTCGTGGCGGGCACGGACCGCAGCACGGCGAGGACGGCCGGCAGGCAGATCAGGGCGACGGCCCAGAACGCCGCCCGCCAGCCGTACGCCTGGCCGAGCACGGCGCCGGCGGGCACACCCGCGACGCAGGCGAGCGTGGTGCCCGTGAGCAGGACGGAGGTCGCCCGTCCCTTGGCGTCCGGCGCGACCATGCCGGTCGCCGCCGCGAGCCCCACGGCGAGGAAACCGGCGTTGGCCAGCGCCCCGAGCACCCTGGTCGCCAGGAGCACGGAGAAGTCGGTGGTGACCGCGCCGATGACGTGCACGACCACGAACGCGGTCAGGAAGACGAGCAGCGCCCGGCGGCGCGGCCAGCGCAGGCTGAGGACCGCCATGAGCGGTGCTCCGACGATCATTCCCACGGCGAAGGCGGACGTCAGCGCGCCGGCGGCCGAAAGGGACACGTTCAGTTCAGCGGCGATATCCGGAATGAGCCCGGAAAGCATGAATTCAGAGGTCGCCTGGGCGAATACCGCCAGTCCGAGGACGTAGATGGCGAAAGGCATGAGCGGACAACTCCAGAGCCGTCGATGTGAAACGGCAGCACGTGCGGAAATCGGGCGCACGCCGGCGCTGCCGTGTGCAGGAGACCCGGCTCTACGCCACCCGCGGGGTGGCGGAGTCACGGGGAAGAATCAGTCCGTACGACGGTGATCCGGCGGCGGGCACGGCGGCAGATGGCGCGCCTCAGCGACGGCGCGTCCGCGTGACACCTCGACAGGCCACCGGAGACCGGTGGCTAGCGTCTTGACGCCTCAGGACTGGACACGGGCGACACCCTAGTGAAAGCCCTCGGGACCCGTCCACCGGATTAGAGCCCGGCGGCCCGCCGGGGAAGGACGCCTGCGGCCCCGCGTGACCGAAGACGTGCCGTGCGTGGCCAAAGGCGTAAGGCCGTACATCGTTCTGTGTACGGCCGTATTCGCCCCAGGTGAGGAGGTCGCCGGGCGCGCCGGCCGGGAGGCTGTGAAGTGTGACGAAACGCATCGACGCTCTCGACGTGCTCCGAGGTGTGGCGATCTTGGGCACGCTCGCCTCCAACATCTGGATCTTCACCGAACCGAACGGCCCGGCCGGCTTCTTGGCGCTCGGCGGCGGCGTCGTGGAGAGGTTCCTGCTGTTCCTGTCCAACGGCAAGTTCCTCGGCCTGCTGACGTTACTCTTCGGCATCGGCCTGGAACTGCAGTACCGCAGCGCCGTACGCAAGGGCCTGAGGTGGCCCGGCAGGTATCTGTGGCGGGCCACCCTGCTGTTCGTCGAGGGCGCCCTGCACTACGTCCTGATCTTCGAGTTCGACGTGCTCATGGGGTACGCGATCACGTCGGTGATCGTGGCGTACCTGATCGGCAGGAGCGACCGCGTGGTCAGGGCCTGGATGATCGGCGCGGGCGCCCTGCACGTCCTGCTGGTGACGCTGCTGACCGCGGCCCTGCTGGCCGGCGGCGGCGCGGTCAGCGGCACCGCGACCAGCCTCTACACCGAGGGCAGCTGGCCCGACCAGGTCGCCGCCCGCCTGCAGAACCTGGCCGTCTACCGGTCGGAGCTGATCCTCATCATCCCGATGGGGACCGTGCTGTTCCTGCTCGGCGCCCGCCTCCTGCGGGCCGGCGTCTTCGACGAACGCGGGGCGGCCCTGCGCAGGCGGCTGACCTTCCTCGGGCTCGGCGTCGCCGCGCCGCTGAACCTGGTCACGACCTTCGCCGGCCCCGCCTGGTTCGCCGTCGACCGCTACGTCCTGCCGCCCCTGGTCGCCCTCGGCCTGCTCGGGCTGATCACCTCGATCGTGCTCGGCCTGCGCGGCGAGCCGGGCCCGGTCCGCACGGCCGTCACGAACGTCGGCCGCACGGCCCTGTCCTGCTACGTCCTGCAGAACCTGATCGCCAGTGCGCTCTGCTACGGCTGGGGCCTGGGCCTGGCGGCCCAGCTCGACTGGCTGCGCCCCTGGTGGGTGCCGGTCGCGTGGGCGGCCATCTGCCTGCTGTTCGCGGCGCTGGCCTCGCTGTGGCTGCGCCGCTTCCAGCGCGGCCCGCTCGAACTGGCCTGGCAGTGGGCCTACCAGGCGCCGCTCCCCTCGGGCGCGGTCCGCTGACGTCAGTCCTCGCCGGGCTTCCAGTGGAACAGGTACGACATCGCGAACCCGAGCAACCCGGTCAGCCCCGCGGCGACGGTCATCGCCATGCCGAGCGCCGAGACGGCGCCCGACACCAGACCGGGGCTGCCGGCGACCAGGCCCACCGCCTGCACGAGCACGACGACCACGCCCAGCACCAGGAAGACGACGACGCCGGTCTTGAACGCGGCCATGGTGAGGCGTTCCAGCATGGAAGGCTCCTCTCAGATCGGCAGCACGCCGGTCGCGACCAGCACGCCGATGACCAGGGTCGGGATGACGAACCAGAGGATCAGCCGGCCGAACGTCCTGGCCGGGTCCACCTGGGCGATGCCGCTGGCGATGTAGATCGGGGCCGCGCCGGGCGGTGACGCGCCCTCGGTGGAGGCGAAGATCATGATGGCGGTGGCCGCGGCGGCGGGCGCCATCCCGGCGGCCGTGAGCGCGCTGAAGGCCACCCCGCCGACGGCGGCGATCGTGGCCGTGCCGGTCAGCGGCGCGGCGATGACGACGAGCAGCAGGCCGACGAGCGTCGCGATGACGAAAGCGGGCGCGTCGAGGCCGTTCATGATCGCGGTCAGCTGGTCGACCAGGCCCAGCTCGCCCAGACTGGCGGCGGCGGCGAAGGCGAAGAAGAGCGTGGCGCCGATGACGGCGTACCGGGGCGCCATGTCGCCGAGCAGCTCGCTCCAGCCGCGGGCGGTGCGCGGCAGCCGCTTCCACGCGACCGCGAACGTGGCCAGCACGGTCAGCACGGGGATCCACACGACGATGCTGACGTCACCGGCGGCCTCGCCGACGCGTGACTCCATCAGCGCCACCCCGAAGTCCAGGGTCATCAGCACCGGCACGAGGATGCCCGCGTACACCAGCAGCGACGTCCACCCCTCCCGCAGCGCGACCCGCAGCGGGACGAGGTCGGAGGCGTCGGTCGCGGCGATCTTGTGCCGCCGCACCCACAAGAACACCACGAGGAACCGGTACGCCACCGTCCACAGGCCGCCGACGAGCGCGGGCACGAAGAGCTGGTCGGCGGTCAGCACCGGCGCGACGGCGGCCGAGCCGAGCAGCAGGAACATCGACGAGCTGGGCGGGATCGAGATGCCCAGCCCGGCGTTGCCGGCCACGAGCGAGGCGGCCAGGTCGGGGCGCCAGTTCGAGCGGGTCATCCACGGGATCGTCACCGACCCGACCGACGCGGCGATGCCGGATCCGGACCCGGCCGGGCCGCCGAGCAGCGCGGCGGCGGAGGTGGAGACGTAGCCGGCGCCGCCGCGCAGCCGGCCGAAGATCGAGTTCAGCACGGTGACCTGCTGCTGGATGAGCCCGAGGCGGGTGAGCAGGTAGCCCATGAAGACGAACGCCAGGGCGGCGAAGACGACCTCCTCGGCCAGCGCGTCGGCGATGCCGGCCCACGCCAGCTCGAAGAAGCCGGTGCCACCGAACAGGCACACGCCGGCGAAGCCGATGAGCATCGCCTCACCGATGTTGCGTTTCAGCACTCCGTTCCAGATGACGATGATGGCGATGTAGGCGATGAGCGCCCATACGGCGACTCCCATGGCGAACGACCTCCAAGGGGGGTTGGAGCTGGGGGTGGTCGGGCTCGCGGCGGCGGCTACGCGTCAGAGACGGGCACCTCCGGCGAACCCACCGCCCGGTCGCCCGGACGGCCTTCTTCTCGGTCTCGCACGCGGCCCTCGTCCGCGCCTTCCGCTCGACCTGGGTCCTCGTCCCCGCCTTCCGCTCGCTCTCGCGCGCGATCTTCTGCGCGGGCCGCGGCGGCGGCTTCCGGGGGGTCGGTGAGGCGGCGGGAGAGGGCTAGGGTGCGGCGGGCGCGGGTGACGATCGGGGCGTCCACGAAACGGCCGTCGGGCAGCGCGACCGCGCCGAGCCCCGCCGCCTCCGCCCGTTCGGCGGCCTCGACGACCTCGGCGGCCCTGGCCGCCTCCTCCTCCGACGGCCGGAACGCCCGCCGGATCAGCGGGATCTGCCGCGGATGGATCGCCGTCCTGCCGAACAGGCCGATCGCGCGCCCGGCCCGGCAGGACGCCAGCAGCCCCACCTCGTCCTTGACATTCGGATAGACCGACATGGGCACGGGCGGCAGCCCGGCCGCCGCGGCGGCGAGGACGACCTGGAGCCGCAGGTGGTTCATCGGCTGCTCGTCGGTGATGGCCAGCTCGGCGGCCAGATCCTGCTCGCCCAGCGCCACACCCGCCACGCGCGGGTGCGCGGCGATCTCCCCGGCCGCGACGATCCCCGCCGCCGACTCCAGCAGCGCGTACGCGGGCGCGCCGGTGACCGCGTCGAGCGCGGCCGCCGACTCGACCTTCGGCAGCCGTACGGCGTCGGCCAGCTCACCGACGGCGGCCAGGTCGTCGCGCCCGCGCGCGGTGGCCAGGTCGTTGACCCGGACGTGCACCTGGCCGGCCGTCCTGGGCCGCGACCGCAGGTAGGCGACGGCGTTATCGCGGGCCTCGTCCTTCTTGGCGGGCGCGACGGCGTCCTCCAGATCCAGGATCACCACGTCGGCGCCGGACGCCACCGCCTTGGCGAACCGCTCAGGACGGTCCCCCGGCACGTACAGCCAGGTGACAGGAAGCCACGTCACGCGATCACCCCTTCCGAGCGCAGCACGGCGATGCGCTCCTCCGGGTAGTCCAGCTCCGCGAGCACCTCGTCGGTGTCGCGGCCGACCGGGCGGCCCGGCCAGCGGATCTCGCCGGGCGTGTCCGACAGGCGGAAGCAGACGTTCTGCATGGTGAGCGAGCCGAGCTCCTCGTCGGGTACCTCGACGAACGTGCCGAGCGCGGCGTACTGCGGGTCCTCGGCGATGTCCGTGACGTCGTAGATGGGCGCGACGGCGGCCTGTGCCTCCTCGAAGCGGGCGACGACCTCGTCGGCGTCCCGCTCGGCGATCCACGACGCGACGGCCTCGTCCAGCTCGTCCACGTGCTGCACCCGGCCGTGACCGGTGGCGAACCACGGCTGCTCGACCAGGTCGGGCCGGCCGACCAGGGTGACCACGCGCTCGGCGATGGGCTGCGCGCTGGTGGAGATCGCCAGCCAGCGCCCGTCGCGGGTGCGGTAGGTGTTGCGCGGCGCGTTGCTGCTGGAACGGTTGCCCGTCCGCTGAGGCACGGCCCCGAGCGCCTTGTACGCGCTCATCTGCGGCCCGAGCAGCCCCAGGATCGGCTCGATGATGGCCATGTCGATCACCTGGCCGCGACCGGTCCGCTCGCGGGCGTGCAACGCCACCATGATCGCGTACGCCATGGCCAGGCCGGCGATGCCGTCGGCGAGGGCCAGCGGGGGCAGCGTGGGCGGGCCGTCGGGCTGCCCGGTCATGGCGGCGAACCCGCTCATGGCCTCGGCCAGCGTGCCGAAGCCGGGCTGCTTCGCCATCGGCCCGAACTGCCCGAACCCGGTCATCCGCGCCACGATCAGCCGCGGGTTGAGCTCCAGGAGGTCCTCGGGGGCGAGGTTCCAGCGTTCCAGGGTGCCGGGCCGGAAGTTCTCGATCAGCACGTCGGACCGCTGCGCGAGGCGGCGCAGGATCTCCTGGCCGTCGCCGTGCGACAGGTCCACGGCGGCGGCGCGCTTGTTGCGGGACAGCGTCTTCCACCACAGGCCCACGCCGTTCACCGAGGCGCCGTGGCCGCGCGACGGGTCGCCACGCCGGGGGTGCTCGATCTTGATCACGTCGGCGCCGAAGTCGCCCAGCATCATCGCGGCGGAGGGGCCGGCGAACAGCGTCGCCGCGTCGATGACCCGCAGGTCGGCGAGGCTCGTCATGGGTATGTAACTTATAAGAAATAAGTCATAGGTCAACAGATCGGCCTAAATCAGCGACACTTGGGGGCATGTCATCCAGCGAGCCGCGGCCGCCCATGAGCAAGGCCGAATACGTCTACACCGTGCTCCTGGAGGAGATCCGCAGCTCACGGATCCCCGGCGGCACGGCGCTGCGCGCCGGCGAGGTGGCCAAGCGCCTCGGGGTGTCGGTGACGCCGGTCCGCGAGGCGCTGCGGAGGCTGGAGAAGGATCGGCTGATCAGCTACGAGGCCCACCACGGCGCGACCGTGGTCGACCTCGGCGACGAGGCGCTGGCCGAGTACTACGGGCTGCGCGCCGTGGTCGAGGGGCTGGGGGCGCGGCTGGCGGCGTCCCGGATCACCGCCGCGGAGCTGGCGGAGCTGCGGGAGCTGCACGCCGCGATGGCGGAGGACGCCGTCCGCGGCAGGAACGAGCGGCTCGGCGAGCAGAGCAGGCGCTTCCACCTGCGCATCGTCGACATCGGCGGCCCCGCCTTCCTGGGCGAGCACGCCCGCTCGGTGCGCAACAGCTTCCCGGTGCCCGCCGAGGCGTCGTTGTGGCTCGACGAGACCCAGGTGAGGATCCAGCTCGACGCGCACGAGGGCATCCTGGCCGCCCTGGAGGCGGGCGACGGCGAGCGCGCGGAACGCATCATGATCGAGCACGTCCGCAACGCCGGCGACTACCGCCAGCGTCACTGACAGGGACGTACGTCACGTTCGCCGATGACAAAAATCAGCGTTTACACCCTGTCTATTGCACGGGGGTGGCCCGTGGTGCACGATGGCCACCTCTAGGCGTCTGACGTCGTGGAACACGTCGATCGGAAGGGGCTGACACTGTGGCGGACACGTGGGTCCTGCATCCCGACTACCGGACTCCCCGGGTCCCCGCAGACTCCTCCGTCGCCCCCGGGCCGTGGCGCCACCCCGACGGCGGCCAGGTCATGAACGGCACCTACGAGCGCGCCCTGCCCGACCGCCAGGTCGAGGTCGTGACCATCTGGTACGGCTACCCGCTCAGCCGCTGGCGCGGCCCCTGCATGCCGCGTTTCTCCAGCCCGATGGTGTCGGCGTGGAACCCGGTCCTGGCCCAGGGCCTGACCCTCGACCCGGCCGCGCCGTCCCCCTACCGCGACGAGCTGTGGTGCGACCGCTGGATCGCCGAGGCGCTGCTCTACGGGCGCAAGCCGTACGGCACGTTCACGCTGCCCGCCGAGCAGGCGCTGCGCTGGTTCGCCAAGTGCGGCGGCACGAACCTCGTCTACCACGCGCGCGTCGAGGGCGAGCTGGTGCGGGTCGTGGCCGGCACCTCCGAGCGGTACGGGCAGCTGTTCGACCTCGACGCGCTGATCGCCGACTACCGGGAGTCGCTGCCGCGCGAGCTGGCCGAGCCGGAGACGGCCGCCCTGGCCGCCCACCGCTCCCTGTCCCCCGCGCTGCACTACGTGCTGCCCGAGGAGGGCGAGGAGCGCTTCGAACGGGCCCCGCTGTCGGTCCGCGGTCTCACGCTGGGCTACCCTCCCCGTGAGACGGCCGCCCGCATCGTCACGGCGTCCGGCCAGTGACGACCCCGACCCGAGGTGCCCCATGACGTCTTCCCCGGTCAAGGGGATCCTGTTCGACCTCGACGGCACCCTGCTCGACCACCGGGGCGCCGCCGACGCCGCGATCGTGGCCTGGGTCGAGGCCCGCGCGCCCGGCCACCCGCGCCTGGCCGAGACGGCCGCGCTGTGGGAGGCGATGGAGGGCCCGTACCTCGCGATGTGGCAGGCGGGCCGGTGCACGGTGCAGGAGCAGCGCCGCCTGCGGGTGACCGCCCTGTGCCGGGAGCTGGGCCTGGCCGTCCCCGCCGACCTCGACGCGGCGTTCGACGACTTCGCCGGGCGCTACCGGCGGGGCTGGGCGGCCTTCCCCGACGCGGCGCAGGCGGTGGCGGGACTGCGCGGGTTCGCGCTCGGGGTGCTGACGAACGGCGCCCAGCGCATGCAGGAGGCGAAGGTCCGCGCGATCGGCCTGGAGGGGCAGGTCGGCCCGGTGCTGACGGGCGAGGTGCTCGGCGGTTTCAAGCCCGTGCCCGCCGCCTACACCGGGGCCGCCGCCGCGCTCGGGCTGGCGCCGGAGGAGGTGCTGCTGGTCGGCGACGACGTGCGCAACGACGTGACGGCCCCGGCGGCGACCGGGATGCGCTCGGTCTGGCTGGACCGGCTGGGCGCCGAGCCGGCGCCCGCCGGGTTCCCGCGCATCACCTCGTTGTCGGAGCTGTCCGGCCTGCTCGGCGCCGCGTCAGTGTGGGGCCACCTCGGCGAGCGCGGACGACGTTAAGTCGAACCCGCCCACGTGCGCCAGGTAGTCGCCCGTGGCCAGCGGGTCTCCCAGGTAGACGCCGCCGGCCGCGCGCACGAGCAGCGCCCCGGCGGCCACGTCCCACGGGTTGGAGCGGGTGCCGTACGCGGCGTCGGACCAGCCGGCGGCGACGTGGGCGAGCTTGAGCGCGGCGCTGCCCGGCTTGCGCACGGCGGCGAACGACGCCAGGAAACGGCCGTAGCGCTGGAGCGCGGCCTCGCCGTCGGCGTCGAGGTCGCGCGGTGTGGGGTAGCTCGACAGCAGCATGGCCTCACGGTCGCGGGTGGCTCCGGCGCTGCGCAGCGGCGTGCCGTTGCACCAGGCGCCGTCGGGGGTGGCGGTGAACTCGTCGTCGCGTACGGGGTCGTAAACGACTCCCGCCACCAGCTCCCCGCGGACGGCGGCGGCGATGGAGACGCAGAAGAACGGCAGGCCGGCGGCGAAGTTGGCGGTGCCGTCGATGGGGTCGACGTACCAGACGATGTCGCCGGCGCCGGTAGTGCCGCCCTCCTCGCCGATGATCGTGCTGCCCGGCGCGCGGGAGGCGATGACGGTGCGGATGGTCTCCTCGGCGGCCCGGTCGTGCTCGGTCACGGGGTCGTGGAAGTCGCGCTTGGTGGCCACGCCGGGCCGGGATCTGAAGGCCTTGCGCAGACGGGGGCCGACGGCCCTGGCGGCCTCGGTGGCGGTGTCGAGCAGATGCGTCGCGTCCATGCCCTCTCCCCTACCTCCCGGGCGCGCGCCGCACACCCGGTCGGCGCGTTTGTCTGGACATTCTGACCTGAGTTAGGCTGATCAGCATGACCGCCAATCTCGCCATCGACCTGGATCGATCCAGTCCCGTGCCGCTCTACTTCCAGGTGGCCGAGCAGATCGCCGAGGCCATCCGGCGAGGCGACCTGGCGCCGGGCTCGCGGCTCGACAACGAGATCCTGCTGGCCGACAAACTCGGCCTGTCGCGGCCCACGATCCGCCAGGCGATCCAGTACCTCGTCGACAAGGGCCTGCTGGTCCGCAAACGCGGCGTCGGCACGCAGGTGGTGCACGGCCAGGTCAAGCGCTCGGTCGAGCTGACCAGCCTCTACGACGACCTGCGCCGGGCCGGCCAGGAGCCGGCCACGCAGGTGCTGAGGCTGGAGCCGCGCCCGGTGGAGGAGGAGGTCGCCGGCATCCTCGGCGTGGAGTCCGGTTCCGAGGTTCTCTACCTAGAGCGGGTGCGCTTCGCGGCGGGCGAGCCGCTGGCGGTTCTGCACAACTGGCTGCCGGTGGGGCTGGCCGCGCTCACGGCCGCCGATCTGGAGGGCCGCGGCCTGTACGAGCTGCTGCGCTCGGCGGGCGTGCGGATGCGCGTGGCCAACCAGCGCATCGGCGCGCGGGCCGCCACGCAGGCGGAGGCCCGGCTGCTGGAGGAGCGCCGGGGCGCTCCGCTGCTGACGATGATCCGCACCACCTACGACGACCAGGGCCGGGCGGTCGAGCACGGCTCCCACGTCTACCGGGCCTCCCACTACTCCCTGGAGGTCACGCTCATCGAGCGCTGAGCCCTCAGCGTTCGCTGTCGAGCTCGCCCATGGCCGCCTCGGGGTAGCGGCCGCCGGCGGCCGCTACCCGGCGGCACTGCGGCCTCGATCGCGGCCAGATCGTCGCCAGTCAGGGTCACCCGCAGGGCGTCCGCCGGAGAAGCGCGGGCTGAAGCCGCGGAAGTCGCCCGACGCCGCCGACCGCTCCTTGCTCCAGTGGCCGCTGATCAGCCCCCTGGACAGCACGCCGTACGCGGTCACGGCGACGCCGAGCTCGCGGCAGACGGGCAGGATCTCCCGCTCGATGCCCCGCGACAACAGGGAGTACTCGAGCTGCACGTCGGCGATGGGGTGGACGGCGCGGGCACGCCGGATGGTCGTGGCCCCGGCTTCCGACAGGCGGGCGGCCGTCGTAGCCCAGCCAGTTGCCGTCGTGGTCGCGCTGGGCGCCGAACTTCACCCTGATCACCACCTCAGGCGACATACGGTGAATTACGTTCTCTTTACGTACTTGACCCAGACCTTGGCAACACACCCGCCGGACACCTAGGGTGCAGTGCAATGCCACGCATTACTGGGATGCACGGCCACGGTCCCCCACATCATCGAGCAGCTCCGCGCGGCCGGCAACGTCGCCGACCTGAGGTGCCCGCTGGAGCAGGATCCGCCGCCGTACCGGGGGCCGCTACCCCTTCCTCGACACCGATCTGTACAAGACCCTCGAAGGGCTGGCGTACGAGCTCGGCGAGGGCGAGGAAGGGCCGCGGGAGTTCTACGAGGAGGTCGTCGGCCTCCTGGAACGCGTCCAGGCCGACGACGGCTACCTCAACTCCTCCTTCCAGGACCCGGCCGGCCCCAAGAAGCCGTGGGAGGACCTGGCCTGGGGCACGAGCTGTACCACCTCGGCCACCTCGTGCAGGCCGCCGTCGCGGCCTCCCGCCGGCTGGGCGACGACCGGCTGCTGCGCGTGGCCCGGCGCTTCGCGGACCTGGTGGTGGAGCGGTTCGCGGAGTCGGGGCTGTGCGGCCATCCCGAGGCGGAGACGGCGCTGGTCGAGCTGACAGGGAGACGGGCGAGCGCAGATCATCGACCTGCTGCGGCGGCTGCAGCGCGAAAGCGGCTTCAGCTACGTGTTCATCGCGCACGACCTGGCCGTGGTGCGCCAGATCGCGGAGCGGGTCGCGGTGATGAGCAAGGGCAGAATCGTCGAACGCGGCCCCACCGGGCAGGTCTTCGGCGACCCACAGGATGATTACACGCGCACGCTGCCGGCGGCCATCCCCCGCATCGACCCGGAGGGGGACCGCCGCAGGAGGGAGAAAGCTTGATCACCGCGACCTACACGATCCCCGGGATGCGGATGCGTGACCACGTCGAGCAGGTGCCGCTCGACTGGTCCGACCCTGGGGAGACCATCACGGTGTTCGCCCGCGAGGTGGTCGACCCCGCCCGCGACGGCGAGGACCTGCCGTGCCTGCTCTACCTGCAGGGCGGCCCCGGCGGCAAGAGCCCCCGGCCGCTCGACCGGTCGGGCTGGCTGGGGCGGGCGCTGGAGACGTACCGGGTGATCCTGCTCGACCAGCGCGGCACGGGCCGCAGCTCGCGCATCGACGGGCGGGCGATGAGCGCGCTCGGCGCCAAGGAGGGCGCCGACTATCTCGCGCGCTTCCTGGCGGACTCGATCGTCGCCGACGCCGAGCACCTGCGCAAGACGATCTTCGGTGGGCGGCGCTGGTCCACGCTCGGGCAGAGCTACGGCGGCTTCCTCACGCTGCGCTACCTGTCGGCCGCGCCGGAGGGGCTGACCGCCTGCTACGTCACCGGCGGCCTGCCTTCGCTCGACCCGGACGCCGAGGAGGTCTACCGGCGCACCTACCCGCGGGTCGCGGCCAAGAACGCCGCGTTCTACCGCCGCTACCCGCAACACGCCGAGACGGCGGGGACGCTGGCCGACCGGCTGGCCGAGGGTGACGTCCTGCTGCCCGACGGCGACGTGCTCACCGTGCGGCGGCTGCAGTCGCTCGGCATAGACTTCGGCATGAAGCCGGGCTACGAGCGCATGCACTGGCTGCTCGACGAGGCCGTGCCGGACGATCGCGGCGAGCTGCCCGAGACGTTCCTGCACCAGGTGCTGGCCCGCTCGTCGTACGCCGACAACCCGCTGTTCGCCGCGCTGCAGGAGAGCATCTACGGCTCGGGGCCGGGCGCGACGGCCTGGGCGGCGCAGCGCGAGCGCGCCCGTCACCCGGCCTTCGCCGAGGACGCGCGGCCGCTGCTGTTCACCGGGGAGATGATCTACCCCTGGATGTTCGAGGAGATCCGGGCGCTGCGCCCGTTCCGCGCGGCCGTCGAGCTGCTCGCCGAGCGGGCGGAGTGGCCGCCGCTGTACGACCTGGACCGCCTGGCGGCCAACGAGGCGCCGGTGGCCGCCGCCGTCTACTTCGACGACATGTACGTCGACGCCGGCCTGCAGCTCGACACCGCCGCCCGAGTGGGCAACACGCAGGTCTGGGTCACCAACGAGTGGGAGCACGACGGCATCGGCGACGACCGGGTCTTCACCCGGCTGACCGGCCTCGTGCGTGAGATGGGAGGAGGAATCACCGGTGAGTGACGGCAAACTGCCCAGGTTGTCGGAGATCCCCGCGTTCGCCGAGTACATCGCCCAGGGGTGGGAC
>NZ_SMKQ01000119.1 GCF_004348995.1 Nonomuraea terrae | reverse complement strand
TCCCAGGCGCGGTCGGGGGTGTGTTCCCAGTCGAACGCGGACGGGGGAGCGGGACGCGGCGCGGGAGCCGACACACGGCGCAGCACCTCGCGCATCCCGGGCCGGGCCGCCGGGTCCTTGGCGAGGCAGGCGGCCACGACCTCGCGCAGCGCGCGCGGCAGGTCGCCGAGGCGCGGCTCCTCGTGCAGGATGCGGTGGATCACGGCGGGCAGCGCGTCGTCGCCGAAGGGCGGCACCCCGGTCGCCGCGAACACCAGCACCGACGCCCACGAGAACACGTCCGCCGGCGCCTCCGCCGCCTTCCCGGACAGCCGTTCGGGCGCCATGTACGCGGGCGTGCCCACGATGCTGCTGGTCGCCTTCATGCCCGACCCCAGAGCAGCGGCGAGGCCGAAGTCCACCACCCGCGGCCCGTCCGGCCCGAGCAGCACGTTCGACGGCGTGAGGTCGCCGTGCACGACGCCGGCCCGGTGGATCGCGTCCAGCGCGGTCGCCGTCCCCACGGCCAGCTCCCGCAGCTCCGGCCCGCCCAGCGGCCCCTCCTGCTGCAGCGACGGCCCGTCCACGTACTCGGAGACGATGTACGGCCGCCCGCCCGTCGAGGCGTCCAGCACCCGCGCGAGGCAGTACGGCTCCACCCGGCTCGCCGCGGCGATGTCCGCGGCCAGCCGGTCACTCGCGGCGAGCCCCTCGTGCAGCACCTTGACCGCGACGGGTGTCCCGGTGTGCGCGCGGCCGAGGTAGACGACCCCGTGCCCGCCCGCACCGAGGCGCCCGGCCAGCCGGTACGGCCCCACCGCCGCCGGATCGCCCTCGCGCAGGGGTTCGACATTGGGCATGAGGGGAGTGACTCCTGTGACGGCTGAGATCCAGAACTCCAGCACCCTACTGGCAAATGTCAAGACTTGTCAGAAGTTAAGCTGATCAACACCGAAGAAAGGGGTGACAGGGTGCATGCGCTGGAGGACTACGCGCGGGGCGTGCGGGCCGGCTCGCGTACGTGGATCGCCCGCGCCATCACGCTGGTCGAGTCGACCCGGCACGACCACATGGCCCTGGCGCAGCGGCTGCTCGTCGAGCTCACCCCGCTGGCCGGCCGTGCCCGCAGGGTCGGCATCTCGGGCGTGCCCGGGGTCGGCAAGTCCACGTTCATCGACGCGCTCGGCACGCTGCTGACCGCGCGCGGCCACCAGGTGGCCGTGCTGGCCGTGGACCCGTCCTCCACCAGGACGGGCGGCAGCATCCTCGGCGACAAGACCCGTATGGCGCGGCTGTCGGCCGACCCGGCGGCGTTCATCCGGCCCTCGCCGACCTCCGGCACGCTCGGCGGCGTCACGAAGGCCACCCGGGAGGCCATGGTCGTGGTGGAGGCGGCCGGGTTCGACACCGTGCTGGTCGAGACCGTGGGCGTGGGGCAGTCGGAGACCGCGGTGGCCGACATGGTGGACACGTTCCTGCTGCTCACCCTGGCCCGCACCGGCGACCAGCTGCAGGGCATCAAGAAGGGCGTGCTGGAGCTGGCCGACGTCATCGCGGTCAACAAGGCCGACGGCGAGTACGCGCTGCCGGCCAGGAAGGCCGCCCGCGAGCTGGCCGGGGCGCTGCGCATGCTGCGCTCCGACACGGCCCCGCCGCCCGTGCTCACCTGCAGCGGGCTGACAGGGGAGGGCCTGGAGGACGTCTGGCGGCACGTGCTGGCCCACCAGGACGCCCTTGACGTGGCCGCCAAGCGCCGCGCCCAGCAGGTCGGCTGGACGTGGACGCTGGTCCGCGACCGCCTGCTCGCCGAGCTGCGCCACGACCCCAGGGTCACGGCGATCGCCGAGACGGTGGAGCAGGAGGTCCTGGCGGGCGAGCTCACCCCCGCCCTCGCCGCCGACCGCATCCTGTCCGCCTTCAAGCGCCCCTGACACGTTCCGGCACCGTACCGGAGAAACACCCTCTGTGTACGAGGCGTTACGGTCTGTCTCGAATCGGGGTGCGCGATCCCGGGGGCAGCATCGGAACCCTCGTGGTGCAGATACCTCTCCCACGGGTGGAACATCCCCACCCTCGCCCTCGGAGCCGCCCCAGGCGCCTGCGTGATCCATGTCACGATGGCGCGCAACCGAGTGGGGAGGGCACAGATGGGTGCGGAGTCGACGCTGCCCGCGAGGGTGGCGGGCGCGCTTGAGCAGTACGGCCGCCTCCTGGACGAGCACGGCATCACGTGGGGCGAGCCGGAGGTCCACTACGTGAAGTTCTTCGCCAGGCGCCGGGTGCTGCCGCCCTCGCTGCTCGACCGCTTCTGGGAGCTGGTGCTCAAAGCGGTCGCCGAACGCCACCCCGCCGAGCCGCCCGACCAGCTCGCCGCCCGCCTGGCCGAGCCGGACTACGACCGGGTGCTGCGCGACACCCTCGACGGCGAGCTGCCGGGCCACCTCGTCGCCGTGCGCATCGGACCCGGCGAGATCATCCTGGAAGGGGCGCCGCGCACGGTCCTGCTGCCGTCGTACACCGGTGAGGGCAACGGCGTGCCTCTCGTCGTGCCGCCGGGCGCGCAGCCCCCCGCGCCCGGCGCGTCCGTCACGTGGCGGCCCGCGCTCGTCCCCACTGTCCGGCTGGCGGGCCGCGGCGAGGAGCGGTTCCCGCTGCTCGTCGACTCCCGCCGTGAGGAGCCCTGCCCGGTCAGCGTGGACGGCGAGCACCGGCTGCTCGACCCGTACGGCGCCTGGCTGGTCGAGGTGGGCCAGGACAGCGTCGTCGTCGTGGACGGCGCCCCCGTCGGGCTGGACACCCTGGTGCGGCCCATCCCGTCGGCGCGGCTGCGCCTGGTGGCCGGGATGCCCTGCCGGTGGAGCGTGGTGGACGCCGACGGGGGCGGCTGGTTCCCGCCCGGCACGCCCGGCCGCTACGACTACCACGGCCGCCCGTACTTCCACGGCGACGACCTCGTCCTCGAGGTGCCGTGCGTGCCGCTGTCCGTCACGGCCGCGCGCGGCATGGAGTACGGCGAGGCCACGCTGGAGCTGCTGCCCGGCCCGGGCGGAGAGCACCGGGTGGAGCTCACCCCGCGGCGCCTGTACGACGCCGCCGCCCGCGGCTGGTACGGCGGCGACATGCACGCCCACCTCAACTGGGCGGGCGACGTGGTGGCCGTGCCCGCCGACGCGGCCGCCGCCCAGCACGGCGAGGACCTGCACGTGCTCAACCTGGTGGCCGGCAACGTCTCCGGCCGCCGGGTCTACGACCGCGAGGCCCTGGAGCACTGGTCGGACGAGGATCTGCCCTGGTCCGACGCGACCCACGTGGCCAGGATGGGCGTCGAGTACCGCAACGACCTGCTCGGCCACGTCTACGCGTTCGCGCCGCGCTCGGCCCCCGGCCGCTACCACACCGGGTTCGACGGCGACGCCGACTGGCCGCCCAACGCCGACGGGCTGCGCGAGCTGCGCGGCCTCGGCGCGCTCGTCGGCTACAGCCACCCGTTCTGCGCGCCGATCGGCGAGGGCGACCCGCCCGAGGGCGTCATGTCGCCCGTGCCGCGCGACTGCACCGCCCGCGAGCTGGTCGCCGACGCCGCGCTCGGCCTGGTGGACAGCCTCGACGTGCTCACGCACGCGTCGATCCAGGCCGCGGCGGCGGTGTACCGGCGGCTGATCGGCGCGGGCAACCGGCTGGCCGTCACGGCGGGCACCGACGCGACGATCTCGTTCACCCGCTCGCACGACCAGTCGAACCCGCCCGGCTGGGCCCGCGTCTACGCCCGCGTCGAGGGGGAGCTGACCGCCCGCTCGTTCGCCGCCGCCGTACGCGCGGGCCGGACGTTCGCCACCACCGGCCCGTGGCTGGAGCTGACGGTGAACGGCCACGGGCCCGGACACGTGATCGCCGCCCGCCCCGGTGACCGCCTCAGCGTCACCGCCACCGCTGTCGGGCCCGAGGTCGCCGCCGTGCGCATCCGCACCGCCGACGGTGTGCGCGCCGGGGCCGAGCGGCTGCCGGACGGCGAGCGGCGGCACGGCGACGACCGGCTCACCGTCTCCGCGGAGCTGCAGGTGGACGGGCCCACCTACGTGATCGCCGAGGTCCTGTGCGACCCGCACCCGCGCACGCTGACCGCCACCGGCTACGCCCTGACCAGCCCCGTCCACGTGGACGTGGCCGGCCGCCGGGTGGCCAGGCCCGAGGACGTGCGCTGGTGCCTGGAATGGCTCGACCTGCTGGAGGAGCTGATCAGGCAGCACGCCCGGCTGGTGAGCCCCTACCAGTTCGGCGACCACGTCTCGCTGCTGCAGCAGGCGCGGGCGGTCTACCGGGCACGGCTAGGCTGACCCGGATGGACGTCAAAGCCCTCCTGAGCGCCCACCCCGCCTGGCTCGACCACCTGGAGTCGGTCGACGGGCCCGACTTCGCGCTGCCCGCCGATCTCGCCACGGAGCTGCTGCGGCTCGCCGTGCCGCACGACGACGTGGGCGCCGTCGTGGCCGCCGCGCCGCAGCCCGGCACCGGCGTGTGGTGGCTGGCCGAGCGGTGCGTGCGCTCGCTGGTGTCCACGATGGGCGAGCTCGGCGGGCCGCCGTCGTTCCAGCCGCTGCCCGAGCTGGGGCCGTACTTCTACGTGTACGTCTTCCTCGCCGCGCTGCCGCACACCCGCGCCTACCACCGGCGGCTGGGCATCCCGGAGGAGGTGTCCTGGGCCACGTTCACCGACCTGGGGCGCAACATGACGGTGCACCGCAAGCGCCACGGCACCCCGGGCCTGCACGCCCCCCACTGGTTCATGCTGCACGCCCGCGGCCTGCTGTACGCCCTCGGCCGGCTGCAGTTCAACCGCGCCAGGCTCGGGCGGGTCGCGGCCGGCGCCATCCGGGAGGCCGGGCTGCCGGTCGGGCCCGGCTCGCCGGCGATCGACGTGCACGTGCCCGACTTCCTCGGCCCGCTCACGCCCGAGGCGTGCGAGGAGTCCTTCGTGCGGGCCCGGCGGTTCTTCCCCCGGCACTTCCCCGACGACAAGCCGCTGGTGATGACGTGCGGGTCGTGGCTGCTGAACGACGATCTCGCCCGCCGCCTGCCCGACGGCTCCAACATCGTCGCCTTCCAGCGCAGGTTCCGCCTGCTCCACCGATTCGACGACAGCGAGATGCTGGCCTTCGTGTACGGCGCCGACGCCGCCGACCCGGCCGCCCTGCCCCGGCGCACCCGCCTCGAACGCGCCGTCGCCGACCACGTCGCCGCCGGCGGCACCTGCCACGGCCGCGTCGGCTGGTTGCCCTTCTGACCGTCCCGATGCGCGCGCCGATTGCCCGTATGGGCTAGATTTTGTCCATGCGGTCAGAAAATGAGGCGAGCGGCCAGAAAGAGCGGTCGTTCATCGAGGAGGCGCGGCGGGCGCAGATCGTGGCCTCCGCGATCGAGGTGATCGCGGAGGTCGGGTTCGCGCAGGCGTCGCTGGCGCGGATCGCCCAGCACGCGGGCATCAGCAAGGGCGTCATCTCCTATCACTTCGCCGGCAAGGACGAGCTGATGGAGGAGGTCGTCGAGCGCACGTACGGCACGATCGCCGAGCACGTCGGCACCAGGATGGTCGGCCTCACCACGGCCACCGAGCTGCTGCGGGCGCACATCGTCTCCGTCGCCGACCACATGCGCGGCCACCGCACCCAGCTCTTGGCCCTGGGCGAGATTTTCTACAACCTCAGGACCGCGGACGGGCAGCCGCGCTACGGCATCAACGCCAACGAGGAGATCTACCGCGCGCTGGAGGAGATCTACCGGCTCGGTCAGGAGAGCGGCGAGTTCAGGGACTTCGACCGGCGGGTGATGGCCGTCGCCCACTCCTCGGCCATCGACAGCATGTTCGCGTACTGGGCCGCCAACCCCGGCCACGACCTGGACGCGCACGCACGGCAACTGGCCGACCTCTTCGAAAGGGCGTGTCGGAAATGACGACGCAGACGGGCACCAGGACAAGGCTCTACGCCATCGACAACCTGCGGATCGTGCTGACCGCGTTAGTGGTCGCGCACCACGCGGCGCTCACGTACGGCAACATCCCGCTCTGGTTCTACGTCGAGCCGGCCAAGGACCCCTCCGGGATCCTGCTCGACATCCTGGTGACGGTGAACCAGGCGTTCTTCATGGGCTTCTTCTTCCTCATCTCCGGCTTCTTCACCCCCGGCTCCCACGACCGCAAGGGCGGGCGCGCGTTCGTGCGCGACCGGCTGATCCGGCTCGGCATCCCGCTGCTCGCCTTCCTCCTGCTGCTCCGGCCGCTGGTCAACTTCGGCGGCTACCTCGCGCTGGACCTGCCGTACTGGCAGTACTACCTCGCCTCCTGGGACCCGGGGCCCATGTGGTTCGTCGAGGTGCTGATCGTCTTCGCCCTGGCGTACGCGGCCTGGCGGGCCCTGCTGCGCCCTGCCCAGGCGGAGCTGGCGCCCGCCCCGTTGAGGCCGCTCTGGATCGTCGCCTTCGTACTCGGCCTCGCCGTCGTGACGTTCCTGTGGCGTTTCCCCGTGCCGACCGGTACCTACGTGCCGGTGCTCGGCCTGCCGTCGCCGCAGTTCCTGCCGCAGTACGTGAGCATGTTCGTGCTCGGGTGCGTCGCCCACCGGCACGGGTGGTTCGAGACGCTGCCCGCGCGGGCGGGGCGGATCGGGCTGGCCGCCGCGGGCGTGGCGAGCGCGGTGCTGTTGCCGGCGGCGCTCCTGACCACAGGGGCGACGTCCCAGGCGTTGATGGCGCTGTGGGAGTCCGCCTTCGCCGTCAGCATGATCATCGGGCTGACCGTGCTGTTCCGCGAGCGGCACAACCGGCAGGGGCCGCGCGGCAGATTCCTGTCGGACCACGCCTTCACCGTCTACCTCATCCACCCGCTCGTGCTGGTCGCCCTCGGCTGGGCGCTGCGCTGGCTGGAGGCCCCCGCGGTCGCCAAGTTCGCGGTGCTGCTGGCGCTCGCGCTGCCGGCGTGCTGGTCGGTGGCCTATCTGGTCCGCTCCCTCCCGTACGCCAAGCGGGTGCTCTGACCGTCACGTCAGCATCGCCGGGAGGGCGGCCGGGCGGCCGCCGCGCACGCACACGTACGTGATCGTGCCGACGGCCACCAGCTCGCCCTCGCCCCGCCGGATCGTGAACGTCATCGTGATCGACGTCGTGCCGATCCGCGCGGGGCCGCTCTCCACGGCCAGCACGTCGCCGAGCCGGGCGGGGGCGTGGTGCTCGCATCCGCTGGCCCGGATCACCAGGTCGGCGCCCTGCCGCCGGAGCCGCTCGTAGCCGCCCCTGGCGGCGAGCCAGTCGAGGAAGGCGTCCTCGAAGAACTCGTAGTAGCGGATGGCGTGCACCATGGCCTGCGCGTCGCAGTGCCGGGGCCGCACCGGCAGCAGGGAGACCACCTCCGGCGTCAGGCGTCGTAGAGGGAGTCGAGGACCTGGCCGTGGCGCTCCTCGACCGCCTTGCGCTTGATCTTGAGGCTGGCGGTCAGCTCGCCCGTCTCCACCGTGAAGTCCTCGGCCAGGATCGCGAACTTCTTGACCGTGGCGTAACTGGCCAGGTCGGCGTTGACCTGCTTGATCGCCTTCTCGACCTCCTCGCGCATGCGCGGGTGCTCGCGCAGCTCCGCCGGGTCGAGCGGCAGCCCCTCGGCCTGCGCCCAGGGCTTGACCACGTCCATGTCCAGCGTCACCAGCGCCGTGACGTAGTTGCGCCGGTCGCCGTGGACGAACACGTGCGAGGCGTACGGGCAGGTGGCCTTGATGCGGCCCTCCAGGTACGTCGGCGCGACGTACTTGCCGCCCGAGGTCTTGATCAGCTCCTTCTTGCGGTCGGTGATGCGCAGCCGCCCGGCCTCGTCGAGTTCGCCGATGTCGCCGGTGTGCAGCCAGCCGTCGGCCAGCGCCTCGGCGGTCTCCTCCGGCAGGCCGTGGTAGCCGCGCATGATGCCGCGCCCGCCGATGAGGACCTCGCCGTCGTCGGCGATGCGCACCTCGGTGCCCGGGAAAGGCAGCCCGACCGTGCCGAACTTCACCGAGTCGGGCCGGTTGAGGAAGCTGCCCGCCGACGACTCGGTCAGCCCGTACCCTTCGAGGATCGTCAGACCGGCGGCGTCGAAGAACTCGGCGATGTCCTGCGACAGCGGCGCGGCGCCCGAGATGAAGAAGCGGATCCGGCCGCCGAAGCGGGCGCGCAGCTTGCTGAACACCAGACGGTCGGCGATGGCGTACTCGACGCGGGTGGTGAGCGGGACGGCCGCGTCGCGCTGGCGGGCCCGGCTGACCCGGATGCCCGTCTTGCGGGCCCAGGTGAAGATGCGCAGCTTGGGGCCGCCCTCGCGCCGCTGGGTCGCCACGACCGTGTTGTGGATCTTCTCGAAGATGCGCGGCGCGGCGGCCATGACCGTCGGCCGCACCACGCCGAGGTTGTCGGCGATCTTGTCGAGGCGGCCGTCGATCGCGGTCGGCACGCCCATGGCGATCATCACGACCTCCAGCAGCTTGCCGAACGAGTGGGACAGCGGCAGCCACAGGAAGTGCAGGTCGGTCGGCCCGATCAGGCCGACCTCGCGTACGGCCTGCGCCGTGTAGAGCCAGTTGTCGTGGGTCAGCTCCACGCCCTTGGGCCGGCCGGTGGTGCCGGAGGTGTAGATGAGCGTGGCCAGGTCGTCCTGGGCGATGGCGTCCACCATCGCGTCGTAGTCGCCCTTGCCGCCCTTGACCGAGTCGAGGGTGACGACCCAGCCGTCGTCGCTGGGGGAGCCGTCGACGACCACCACGTGGGTGACGCCGGGCAACTCGTCGCGCACCGACCTGAGCTTGGCCACCTGGCCGTCGTCCTCCGCGACGATGATCGTGCTGCCGGAGTCGTTGATGACGAACGCGCACTCGGCGGCCGTGTTGGACGGGTAGATGGTCGTCGTGGCCGCGCCGGTGGACAGCACCGCGAGGTCGGCCAGGATCCATTCGAGGCGGGTGGAGCAGAGGATGGACACGCGGTTGCCCGGCCCGGAGCCGAGCTCTGACAGGCCCAGGGCCAGCTCGCGCACGCGCTCGCCCACCTCCCGCCATGACAGTGACGTCCAGTCGTCATCGGACGGCACTCGGTACGCCTCGGCGTCGGGGGTCGCCGCGATCCGGTCACGCAGCAGGGCGGGAATGCTCGACATGCCTTGACCTCCTGGGGGTGTTGGCCCCGACTCTAGGGTGTGAGCGGCGTCTCAGTCGATGGTCTGGGCGGACCGTCGCCGCAGAGGTGCCTTGCCGGCCGTCGCGGGGCTCGCGTACGCTGTCATACGTCTTGTAGCCGAGCCCTGGGGGCAGTTGACGTGAGGATCTGAGGTCGCGGGCACCGCGCCGTTCCGCCCTGTCGTGGGCATGCGCGCACACCTGGACCTCGAGCATGTCCTCGCTCCGAGCTCGGACACGTCTCCGTGTTCCCCTGTGTCGCGTGCATCTGCGGTGTTCCCGCCAAGTCACGAAATTTCGGATTTTGTGATGGGAGCCGCCTCGTGTTTCATTCCATCGTCGTCGATCACGTGTCCTTCGCCTGGCCGGACGGCACGAAGGCGCTCGACAAGCTCGACGCCGCCTTCCCCGCGGGCCGCACCGGGCTCATCGGGGTCAACGGATCGGGCAAATCAACCCTGTTGAAGATCATCGCCGGAGAGCTGACCCCGCGCTCGGGCTCGGTGTCCGTCTCGGGGGTGATCGGGTACCTGCCGCAGAACGTCCCGCTGGGCGCGAGCCGTACCGTGTCGGACCTGCTGGAGATCAGCGCGACGCGGGCGGCGCTGCACGCCATCGAGAGCGGCGAGGTGACCGAGGAGCACTTCGCCGCGGTCGGCGACGACTGGGACGTCGAGGACCGCGCCCGGGCCGAGCTCGACCGGCTCGGCCTCGGCCACATCGGTCTCGACCGCACGGTCGGCACGCTGTCCGGCGGCGAGACCATCATGGTCGCGCTGTCCGCGCAGCTGCTGAAACGGCCCGACGTGCTGCTGCTCGACGAGCCCACCAACAACCTCGACCTGGACGCGCGCCGCCGGCTGTACGCCGCGGTCGCCGCCTGGCAGGGAGTGCTCCTGGTGGTCAGCCACGACCGCGCGCTGCTGGAGCTGGTGGACCAGATCGCCGAGCTGCGCGACGGCGCCGTCCGCATGTACGGCGGCAACCTCACCGCGTACGAGGCGCAGGTCGAGGCCGAGCAGGAGGTCGCTGAGCGGGTGGTCCGCACCGCCGGGGGCGAGGTGCGCCGGCAGCAGCGCGAGCTCATCGAGGCCCGCACCAGGATCGAGCGCAGCGCGCGCCAGGGCAGGAAGGCCGCCGAGAACAAGAAGGTTCCCAAGATGGTCGCGAACGCGCTCAAGCGCAAGGCCCAGGTGAACGCCGGCAAGCAGCGGGCGCTGCACCAGGAGAAGCTGGAGGAGGCCCGCGAACGGCTGACCGAGGCGGAGCAGGCGGTGCGCGACGACGCGGAGATCCGCATCGACCTGCCCGGCACCGAGGTGCCGGGCGGCCGAACGGTCCTGACCCTGCCGCTGGAGCCCGGCGAGGCGCCGGCCGAGGAGCCGGGGCTGAAAGTGCTGGAGACGCTCGTCATCCGGGGGCCGGAACGCATCGCGCTGCTCGGTCCCAACGGGTCGGGCAAGACCACGCTGCTCAAGCGGATCGTCGAGCAGGGCGCCCACGTGCCCGTCCGCTACCTGCCGCAGCGGCTCGACCTGCTGGACGACCGGCTGAGCGTGGTCGACAACGTCCGCGCCCTCGCCCCGTCGGCGTCGGTGAACGAGGTCCGCGCCCGGCTGGCGCGCTTCCTGTTCCGCGGGGAGCGGGCCGACCAGGCCGCCGGCACGTTGTCGGGCGGCGAGCGGTTCCGCGCCACCCTGGCCGCGCTGCTGTCGGCCGAGCCGCCGCCACAGCTGCTCCTGCTCGACGAGCCGACGAACAATCTCGACATGGCCAGCGTCCGGCAGCTCGCCCAGGCGCTGTCGGCGTACCGGGGCGCGCTCGTCGTGGCCGGCCACGACCTGCCGTTCCTGGAGAGCATCGGGATCACCCGCCGGCTGCGGCAGGACCGGCAGAAGGGACTGGCGGAATCGTCAATTGACGGTTAGGGATCAACCCGGCGATAGTGTGGCAGGTGGCTGGACCCCGGTTGATCTCCTCCGTTCTCGCTCTGGCGACGCTCACCGGCGTGGCCGCGTGCTCCTCGGCGGGCTCGTCGCCGGCCGGCGGCGAGCAGCGGATCTCCGGTGTCGCGGGCGGCGGAGGCGCCGCCCCGGACGCCAGTGCCGGGCCGGTCGCGCTGACGCCCGAGGCGTACAAGAGCGAGCTCGGCAACCTGCACGAGAAGATGGCCGGCGCGATCACCGGGCTGTCCCGCGCGCGCGGGCTGAAGGTCCTCGACCAGCGGATGTCCAGGGCCGAGGAGACGTTGAACGACGCCGTCGACACCCTGGACGCCGTCACCCCGCCCGCAGCCGTCCGCGCCCAGCACGAGGCGTACGTCGCCGGTCTGCGCGACTTCGCCGGCGAGCTGGGCGCCACGGCCGGCAAGGTCGGCGCGCGTGACCTGTGCACGTCCTCGGCCGTGCTCGCCGATCTGGGCGAGCAGCTCGGAGCGCTGGACGAGGCGGGCCAGGAGCTGGAGAGCGCCGGCGACTACCCGGCCGACATCGTCTCGGTCAAGGCCGCCGACCGGCAGACCAGGCGGCTGCGCAACGGCTCGTACATCAGCAAGGGCACGCTCAACGGCCGCGGCTCACTGGAGATCAACAACGGCGGCACCCGCGACGCCGTGGTGACCGTGGTCAGGGGCGGTGGCAAGGTGTTCAGCGTGTACGTGCGCAAGAAGGCGAAGTTCAAGGTCGCCGGCGTGCGCGACGGCAGCTACCGGATCTTCTTCACGCACGGCGTGGACTGGGACGGCAAGGCCAAGGCGTTCACCCGCGACTGCAGCTTCGAGAAGTTCGAGGAGTCGGTGTCGTTCAAGACGACCTACACCGCCACGCAGATCCGCTGGCACGACTGGCGGATCACGCTGCACGCGGTCGACGGCGGCAACGCCCGCACCTCGCCGGTCGACCCGGACGACTTCCCGTCCTGAACGGGACACGCGGAAGGCCGCGCGCCCCGGAGAGCGCGCGGCCTCGTCACGATCAGGTGGAGAAGAGCATGCCCACCCAGCTGCGCTGGCGGTGGTGGCCGTAGTGGCCGCCGTGGCCGCTGCCGTGGGGAGCGCCCCAGGCCGGGCCGCCGTGGACGGGAGGCGGAGGCGGGGGAGCGGCGTGGAACTGCGTCTCCATCCGCGCCAGCGTCTCCAGCTCGCCGTAGTCGAGGAAGATCCCACGACAGTTGTCACACTGCTCGATGTGGACGCCGTTGCGGTCGTAAGTCCGCATGTTCCCGCGGCACTTGGGGCACTGCATCGAAGTCGCTCTCCTTGGCTTTATGGTCTCTTGATGAAACCTACCGCGCGCAACCCCGTCATGCTTTGACGATTCTGTTGCACGCCTCGACCAACGAATGCTCGACCTCGTCGAGTTCCCGGCCCTCGCGCCCGGCATTGACGACGGCCACGGCGGCCAGCTGGACGGTGAGCGCCCTGGCGGGCACGTCGAGCCGCTGCCAGGGGTCGTCGCCCGCCCCGAGCGCGGGCCCGCCCGAGGCGAGATAGGCCCCGAGGAACCGCTCCCACACGGCCGGTTCGAGCAGGCCGGCGGCGTACCAGGCGGCGGGACGGGCCAGGTCCCACGCCGGGTCGCCGACGCCGAGGTCGTCGACGTCGATGAGCAGCCAGCGGTCGCGGTGGACGAGCTGGCCCAGATGCCAGTCGCCGTGCGTGAGCAGGCCAGGCAGCGGCGCCACCCGCCTGCGCCGGGGCTCGGGAAGCTCCTTGAACGCCCGCCTGATGAGCTGCTCGACCGGGCCGTCGCCCGGCATGCGGCCGACCGCGCGGGCGGCCCGCGCCGGCCCTCCGGCGGGCGGCAGGGCGGGCAGCAGCGTGAGGGGGACGGCGTGCAGCCGGGCCAGTAACCGGGCGCCCTCCTCCCAGGGCGCGGCGCGGGGATCGTCGTCCTGCGAGATCGGCCGGCCGGCGGGCCAGACGGTGACCGCGCGCCCGCCCGCCGCGAGCACCTGGGGCTCCAGCGGCGCCAGCATCACACTGCTCACCGCGGCCGAGGCGGCGGCCCGCACCCTCGGGCGCAACGCCTCGGCGTCGTCGCGCGCCGAATGGGCCTTGACCACGACCTCGCCCATGCGTAACACCACGACGTCGGTGCGTGTCGGATGGAAGACCGGCGTTCCCGTGCCGCCATACGCCGCGGCGACACCCGTCAGCTCCTGCTCCAGACCCACTCGTACAGACTATTCGGCGGTATGGGCCGTTCATGCCGCCGGACGCGATCTCCGGATCGTCTCGTCGTTCGTCTTGCAGGGATGGCGAGGACGAGGAGACCGAGGCGGCCTGAGCCGTCCGGCCTTGCCCGGCGGCCTGCCGAGGGGCCGATCCCCAGAAGGGCTGAGATTCGTCATCGGGCCGGCCTTCGTTCTGGCCACGCTGTACCACCCTGCGGACGAGTGCGCTCAACGTACGGGGCGGGGCCTGAAAGTCACAGCCGCGGACGCCGTGACTTTCAGGATCAGCAAGTCAGGCCGTGAGGGCAGCCGCCGCTTCCCGGTAGATGACGCTCGGGTCCTCGGACAGCCACGCCTTCACCTGGCGGCTCCAGGCGTCGGCGAGTATCTCGGACCGATGCGCCTCAATGCCGTCCAGGGCCGCCGCGACGATCACCTCGGGGGCGCTCTTGTCGCCGTTGTACCAGGCCATCATGTCGGTGTCCGCAGCGCCCAAGTGCAGTCCCGTCACCAGAGTGCGCTGATGGGCCAGCTCCAGGCGGACGCTGTTGGTGAGCGCCCACTCGGCGGCCTTGGCCGCGTGGTACGCGCCCGCGCCGTCGAAAGCGAGCCACGAGATCGCCGATAGCACGTTGAGGATCGCGCCGTCGGCCAGCTGGGGCGCGAAGGCGCGGATCACGTTGAGGGTGCCGTAGAAATGGGTGTCCATCTCGCGGCGGATCGTGTCCAGGTCACCGGTGACCAGGTTCGCGCCGGTGGAGATGCCCGCGTTGTTAATGACGATCTTGACATCGGGTGCCGCTGCCGCGGCGGCGGCGATCGATGCCGGATCGGTGATGTCGAGGCGCAGCGGGACGACCCCGGGCACGTCGATGAGGTCCGGGCGGCGGGCGGTGGCGTACACCCTGCCCGCGCCGCGATCGAGAAGAGAAAGGACGAACTGCTGGCCCAGGCCGCGGTTGGCGCCGGTGACCAGCACGTGTGCTCCGTTGATCTGCATGCCGGATAGGCTAAAACCTGACGTTGACGTCAGAGGCAAGTCTTGTGATGGAGGTCACGGTGCGTATCGGCGAGTTGGCGGCGCGGTCGGGCGTCAGCGTGCGGGCCTTGCGCTACTACGAGGAGCAGGGGCTGCTGGAGGCGAACAGGAGCGACTCCGGGCAGCGCCACTACCCCGAATCGGCGGTCGACCGGGTTCAGCTGATCCAGATGCTCTACGCGGCCGGTTTGTCCAGCCGGACCATCGCCGAGCTGCTGCCCTGCGTCGAGGCCAAGGTCAGCACTCCGGAGTCACGGGCCCGGCTGTTCGCCGAGCGCGATCGCATCGACGCCCAGATCGCCGGGTTGACCCGTACCCGTAACCGCCTCGACGCGGTCATCGCCTCGTCCGGAAGCCCGGACAGCGGCTGCACGTGGATCGCAGACCGGGACGCCGCGGCGCACGTGAGCCACTTCGCGACGCCGGGATCGCGACGGCCAGGTAGGGCTCTGTCCTAAGGCGGCCAGCGGCTACGCCGAGGACGGCCGCACTCTCCTTCTCACCCGGACCCAAGACCCCGCGAGTCGCCACGCTCGTGTCGGCGATCGCGGGTCATCCGGCGCTTGCCGTCCTGACCGGAGCATGCGGCTTCGCGGGGTTCATCACTGTGGAGCCGGCGGTTGCCGCGTTCCTGCTTGGACCCTGTGCTCCAAGCTGATCGCCCCGACCCAGGCCGCGGCGCATGGACCGGAAAGGAAGGCCCTCGCCGCATCGCCGGTGAGGGCCTTCTGCCGTTCTGGGCACCGACTACCAGCGCACCGAGAGCAGACGCGCCGGGCAGGTAGCAAGAAAGATTCAGTGCCCTGAGAACGCGCAGCCCGCCTATCTTCTCGTAACGCCGGCCGAGATCACCGGCGATCTCTGCCGGCTGAGCCGTCCTCGGTCAGTAGGTCTCGATGACGGTGCTGTTGTCGGCGTAATCCTGCTCAGGTGTCGAGGTGGTGGCGATGGCCTGCAGGTGGAAAGGCCCGTTTGCGGAGTCATACCGTTTGACCGTCACCTCGAAGTGTTGCGGGAACTTGCCGTCTACCAGGTCGCAGGTCGCTCCGAAGTGGCCGTACTGGCAGAAGGCCGTGCCGTTGCGCACTCCGGTGATGACCTGGCCATAGGAGACATACATATCGAGGTTCACCAGCCCGGTCCGGCCCTGCGCGCCGACGCTCACGATATAGGTGTCGTAGGAGGGTGCCGAACCTCTCACCCAGACATTTACCGCCGTCTCGGCTTGGGCGGGGCCGGCGCCGCCGAGCAGCGTCGCGGCGGAAAGAGCGGCGAATACGGTAAGGGACATGGCGCTTCAAGACTGACTCCCTTTACTGAGCTCACGAGAAATACACGGGGAGCATGTCGTGGCACACCGGAGAAGATCAATTCCTGGCAGGTAATGGGCAACGGTCGAAGGACCGCTGCTGCAGCCGGCCCCCGGTCGGCGAGGGCGCATTTTCCGATGGCGTGGCCATCCTCGGGAGGCCATCGGCGGCTTAAAGCCCCCTTTTCAGGGCCCGGGCGGGGAAGCGTGGTCCTGGGTGCGGGGCGGGTGGCCACGCCCGCTCAGGTCGCCCCCGCGGATCCGACCGGGTCAGGCTTCTGGCGCCGGGCCGGGAAGGTCGTGCTGGCGCAGGTCTCGCAGGTGCACGACTTGGCTGGTGGCGAGGGTGTCCGCATGGTGCTTGAACGCGTCCCACGGGACGAACACGTTGTGGTGCTGAAGGATGGGCCGCTTGAGGATGTCGGGCTCGTACAGGTCGGCCAGCACGCCGGCGGACTCTGTCCAGCCCACCGACCACAGCGTGACGTCGTTGAGCGGCATGGGGCAGTCGCGCAGCGCGAAGGGGATGCAGCTCTGACAGACGGGCGGCGCGTTCGTGCGCTGATCCACTCGCGCGGCCGCCATGGGCGGTTCGTCGGCCCGGAGGGCACGTCGGTGCGGCGGGCCCCGACCAAGGGCGAGGAGATCGCCGAGGAGATCGCCTCCCGGATCAGCCGGGGACGTTACCGGCCGGGGGAGTGCCTGCCGGGGGAGACGTCGCTGTCCGCGGAGTTCGGTGTCACCCGCAAGGTGGTGCGGGCCGCGCCGGCGCTGTTGCGTGAGCGGGGTCTCGTCGAGACGGTGGCGCCGAAGGGGCCTTCGTCCGGGAGTGCTGAGTGGTCCCTGCCGTAAGTCGTTCGGGGGTCAGTGGCTGAGGTGGAGATGGCCATTGCCATCCCAGACGCTGACCTACGCGGGCAGGTCCGCCGCTTCCCGTATGGCGGTGACGGCCGCCGTCGGGACGTAGTTCTCGGGCACGCCGTCGACCATGATGATGTCGCCCTCGATGTGCCGCGAGCGCAGCGGCGCGATCTCCCGGTACGCGGGAGAATCCCACCACGCCCGCGCCTCGGCGATCCCTGGGAACCCGATCATCACGACATGTCCGGGCCAGTTGCCCTCCTTCACCTCGTGCTGGGTGGCGTGGACGAGGTAGCGGCCGCCGTACGGCTCGAAGGTGGTGGGGAGCCGTTCGATGTACTCCGCGATCTCCGGGTGCGGGGCTGCCTCCTGCAGGTGGGCGATGACGTAGGCCGGCACGGTGTCCTCCCGGTGAAGTCGTGTTCGGTGCGCTGCCGAGTCTGGCACGCCCTGCGTAGGCAGGGCCATTACCTGGCAGGTAGGCGATCTTGCATCGCAGGCCGACGTGCGGCCTTCGTGTGAGCCGGTTCTCGTGATCGCCCGAAGGTGGTCGATGCCGTGGACAGTGAGGTTGCCCAGGGTGGTGACGTCGACTGCCTCTCGTGTCCGCACAGCACTCAGCCATGCCGAGGTGTAGCGGGAGGCTCCGCGCTGGGGGCAGAATGATCGACAGGGTGCCGCTGCGGAAGATGCGCGGACTGGCCACGCCGGTGGGCGACTGGTCTCGTTCTTCCTCGCAGGTCACAGGCCCATGTCTGGGACGAACTCGCGTCGGTCAGACTGGGGGCATGAGAGTCGGTTTCGCCGTTCCGCAGTCAGGGCCCTGGGCCACCCCCGAGAACATGCGCCGCATCGCCGTGCGGGCCGAGGAGCTCGGCTACGACGCGCTCTGGACGTTCCAGCGGCTGGTGTACCCGGTCGGGCACCTCATGGGGCCCACCTACCGCGCCGTCCACGACCCGCTGATCACGCTGGCCCACGTGTCGGCCGTGACGAGCCGGATCGAGCTGGGCGTGGCGGTGATCAACGCCTACGTCCAGCCGATCGTGCTGGCCAAGCAGCTGGCCACGCTGCAGACCGTCTCGGGCGGCAGGGTCACCGCGGGGATCGGCCTGGGCTGGCTGCCGGAGGAGTTCGAGGCGACCGGCGTCGAGATGACGCGGCGCGGGCGCAGAGGAGAGGAGTTCGTCGAGCTGCTGCGCAAGGCGTGGGCCGACGACGTGGTCGAGCACTCCGGCGAGTTCTACCGGGTGCCCGCCTCCCACATCGACCCCAAGCCGGTGCCGGGGCCGCCGCGCGTCCTGCTGGGCGGCACCGCCGAGGTCGCGCTGCGCCGCGCCGCACGGCTGGCCGACGGCTGGGTCAGCTCCAGCCGGGAGGACCTGTCGGCGATCGCCGGGCGGGTGCGGCTGATCAAGGCCGAGCTGGCTGGGGCGGGGCGGGACGCGGAGGCGTTCCGGTTCGTCTGCCGCGGCGTCACCCAGGTGCGGGAGGCCGACGAGGACCGGCCGCTGACCGGCACGTACGACAAGATCAGGAACGACGTGGCGGCGCTGGCCGAGCAGGGCGTCACCGACGTCTTCCACGATCTGAACTTCGACCGCGAGATCCCGTCGTCCGATGCCGGCGAGGCGATGCGCCGCGCCGAGGAGGCTCTGGAGGCGCTGGCCCCGTAGCAGGCCGACGGGCGGCGCGCCGGTGTGCTGACCTGCGCGGTCGGCCGTTTGGAGCGTTCCCGTGACCTTCGTGACATCGCGCACGACAGAGTACGTCGTCTGGTGCGGAAGCTCAATATTCATTTCTTATGAATTAATATTGACCCTCGCCGGGTCGGCGTGCCAAGGTCTGTGATCGCGGCCGGATCCTCACTCCCAGCGGCCGCCCACGGAGGTCACTGTGAGTCAACTTCACGCGAGCCGACGCGATGTGAGCCGGCGCGGCTTTCTCGCCGGCTTCGGCGCGCTCGGCATCGCTTCCACCTTGGGCGCATGCGCGACCAGCACTCCGGCGCGGCCCGCCGGGGGCGGCGGTCAGTCCAGCACGGCACTGGTCCTGAAGTCCCGCGAGAGCAGCGACAACGGCCGCAAGGGCATGCAGGCGCTGCTGGACGAGTTCGCCAAGCAGCATCCGCAGTACAAGAGCACTCTCAACACGATGGAGGCGGCGGCGTTCCAGCAGCAGATCCGCGCCGACCTCACCCTGTCCACCCCACCCGACGTGCTCACGTGGTTCGCCGGTGAGATCGCGAGCGACTTCGCGCAGCAGAGCCTGCTGCTCGACGTCACCTCGGTCTACCCCGCCCAGGGCTACAGCGAGCAGTTCGCCAAGCTGTCGACCGACGCGACGGGCAAGAAGATCTTCATCCCGACCGTCTACTACTGGTGGGGCGTCTTCTACCGGAAGTCCTATTTCGACAAGTGGGGCGTCGCCGAGCCGAAGACCTGGGACGAGTTCGTCGCGCTGTGCAAGACGCTGCAGGGCAAGGGGGTCAGCCCGATCGCGCTGCCGCTGGCCGATGCGGCGTGGCTGACCGCGTCCTGGTTCGACTACCTCAACCTGCGCATCAACGGGGCCGGCTTCCACCGGGCGCTGCTCGCCGGCAACGAGGCCTACACCGACGCGCGGGTGACGAAGGTGCTGGACACCTGGAAGGAGGTGCTGCCGTACCTCGACCCCGCGAGCAAGGGCCTGGCCTCCACGGAGGGCTACGCGAAGTGGCAGCAGGGCAAGGACGCGATGTTCCTGTGCGGTCCCTTCCTCGCCGACGCGATGCCCGCGGACGTCAAGGACGACATCAGCTTCTTCCAGTTCCCCATCGTCGACCCGGCGGTGCCGGTCGTCGAGGAGGCGCCGCTGGACGGCTTCATCGCCAGCGCCCACACCGCCAACCCGGAGGGGGCCAAGGCGTTCCTCGGGTTCGTCGCGACCCCCGCGGCCCAGGAGCTCTACCTGAAGATCTCCGGCAACGCGCTCCTCCCGGCCAACTCCGACGCCAAGTCGCCGGTCAGCACGCCGCTGCTGGAGAAGGGCCGGGCGATGGTGGCCGGGGCGGCCGACGTGACGCAGTTCTTCAACCGCGACACCAACGACGACCAGCTCAACGCGCTCACCACGGCGCTGGTGCGGTTCATCGACGAGCCGGACAAGGGCGCCGACATCCAGAAGCAGTGGCAGAGCGACTCGGCGAAGGCCCGCGGTAACTGACCATGGCGTCCGTTGCCAAGTCCTACCGGCCCGCCGCCAAGCCGTACCGGCGTACCTGGCACGGGTCCCGCGACGCACTCGTGCTGCTCGCTTTCGTGCTCGTCCCGTTCGCGCTCGAGATGTTCTGGACCTTCTGGCCGGCGCTCAACAGCCTCTACATCTCGCTGACCCAATGGGACGGGATCTCGCCGCCGACGTTCATCGGCCTGGACAACTACGCCCGGATGTGGTCGGACGCCACGTTCCTGCTGGCGCTGCGCAACACCGTCCTGTGGCTGGTGCTGTTCGGCGGGCTTTCGGTGCTGGGCGGGTTCGGCCTGGCGTTGCTGCTCGACAAGCCGCGCCCGGGCGTCGGGATCTACCGGGCGATCTTCTTCCTGCCGGTGGTCTTCTCGATGGTCGTCACCGCGCTCGTGTGGCGGATGATCTACCAGCCGGAGGGCGTGGTCAACGGCCTGCTCTCCGCCGTCGGGCTCGCCGACCAGGCGCGCATCTGGCTCGGCGACAGCGACACCGTGCTGTACGCCCTGATCGTGCCGGCGCTCTGGCGGCAGATCGGCTACATCATGGTGCTGTTCCTGGCAGGGTTGAAGACCGTCGATCCGCTGCTGCACGAGGCGGCCAGGACGGACGGGGCGAACGCCTTCCAGCGGTTCCGGCACATCACCCTGCCGCAGCTGCGGCCGATCACCACGGTCGTGCTCGCGGTCACCGTGATCGACGCGCTGCGCTCGTTCGACATCGTCTGGGCGCTCACCAAGGGCGGGCCGTACCACTCATCGGAGCTGCTGAGCACCTACCAGTTCTCCACCGGTGTGCTCGGCTCGCAGCTCGGGTACGGCTCAGCGCTCGCCGTGGTGATCTTCATCCTCACCGTCGGGACGATCATCGTGTACCTGGTCCGCAGCCTTGGCGAGGAGGAGAGCGCATGACGGCGGTGCAGTCCCGGAACCCCCGGCTGCGAACGTGGCTGTTCCACGGCGGCATGCCCGTGCTGGCGGTGCTGTGGTTGATCCCGCTCGCGCTGGTCGTGCTCACGTCGCTGCGCACCTTCGACGACCTGGCCGCTTCCGGGCTCGCCAGCGTCCCGGACGGGCTGACCGCCGAGCCGTACCGGCAGGCGCTGGCGTCGGGTCAGTGGCGGTCGATCCTGAACAGCCTGCTCATCACCGTGCCCGTCGTCCTGGTGACGCTGGTGCTCGCCTCGATGGCGGCGTACGGGCTGGCGCGGCACCGCATCCCGTTCCGGCGGACGATGCTGCTGCTGATGCTGGCGGGCAACCTGCTGCCGGCGCAGCTGCTGCTCATCCCGGTGCTGAAGCTCACCGAGCAGTTCGGGCTGTTCGACTCCCTCATGGGCATGATCGTCGTGCAGACCGCGGTGGGGCTCGGCTTCTACACGTTCGTGCTGCACGGGTTCATGCGCGGCATCCCGCAGGAGCTGACGCACGCGGCGAGGATCGACGGCGCCACGACGTTCGGGGTGTACCTGCGCATCGTCCTGCCGCTGACCAAGCCGGCGCTCGCGGCGCTGGGCTCGCTCTGCTTCACCTGGACGTTCAACGACCTGGTGTGGTCGATCACGCTGCTGCGCAGCGAGGACAAGCTCCCGGTCACCCCGGCCATCCTCGGCATGCAGGGCGAGTTCGTCTCCTCGTGGAACGTCATCGCGGCGGCGACCGTGATCGCCGCGATCCCCACGGTGATCGTCTTCCTGCGCTTCCAGCGTTACTTCATCTCCGGCCTGCTGATCGGATCGTCCCGATGACGCGATGGGCACTTCGCACCGCCACCACCTCCTACCAGGTACGACTCGCGCCCGACGGCGCCTGGGCGGAGCTCGCGTACTGGGGGCCGGCCGTCGAGGAGACGCTCGTGCCGGGGCCGCTGGAATACGCCGGGCCCACCCCCTACTCCACCGCGGCCGACGTCGCCGCCTGCGAGTACGCGCCCTTCGGGGTGCGGCACTTCGCCCAGCTCGACCTGATCGCCGAGCGCGAGGGCGGCGTCAGAGGCACGCTCTGGCGGCACAGCGGCGACGATCTGGCCGACAAGGACGGCACCACCGAGCTGCGGCTGCGCTTCGCCGACGCGTCGCAGCGGCTCACGGCCACCCTGTGCTACCGCGTCAGCCGCGATCACGACGTGGTCGAGCGCTGGGCCGAGATCACGAACGAGGCAGACACCCCGCTCCGGCTGGAACGGTCGCGATCGGCCGCGTTCACCATGCCCACCCCGGGCGGGGCGCGGCTGCACTACCTGCACGGACGCTGGGCGCAGGAGTTCCAGACCGGCCAGGTCGAGCTCCGGCACGGCCGGTTCACGCTGGAGAACCGGCTCGGCGTGACCGGGCTGGCGCACTCGCCGTGGCTCGCCGTACAGCCACTGGACGAACCGGACGGTCCCACCTGGAGCACGGCCCTGGCGTGGAGCGGGTCGTGGGCCATCGACGCCGACGCGGACTCCGCCGAGGGCGTCACCCGGGTGAGCCTCGGCCGGCTGCCGGTGGAGGCGGCCATCGAGCTGGCGCCCGGCGAGACCTTCACCTCCCCGCCGGCCTGCGGGCTGTACAGCCCGGACGGCCTGGCGGGCGCGGCGCGGGCGTGGCACGCCTACCAGCGGGGGCTGCGCCGGGACGTGACGCTGCCCGTCGTCTACAATTCCTGGTTCGCCACCGAGTTCCGGGTGCGCGCGGACGAGCAGATCCAGCTGGCGCGCAAGGCCGCCGCCATCGGGGTGGAGACGTTCGTGGTGGACGACGGCTGGTTCGTCGGCCGCGACGACGACCGGGGTGGCCTCGGCGACTGGGAGCCGGACCCGGCGAAGTTCCCCGGCGGGTTCGACCGTTTCGTCGCCCAGGTACGGGAGCTCGGCCTCGGTTTCGGCCTGTGGGTCGAGCCCGAGGGGGTGAGCCCGCGCTCACGGCTCTACGCCGAGCATCCCGACTGGGTCTACCAGGTGCCCGGCCGGCCGATGACGACGATCCGCAACCAGTACGTGCTCAACCTCGGCCGCGCCGACGCGGCGGCCTGGGCGCACGCCGCTCTCGATCGCCTGCTGTCCCGGTACGACATCTCCTACCTCAAGTGGGACATGAACCGCCCGATGACCGAGCGCGGCGCCGGCGCCGACCTCGACGGACGGCACGTCGCGAACTACTACGCCATCCTGGAGGCGCTCCGGCGCGACCACCCCGGCGTGGTCGTCGAAGGGTGCGCCGCCGGCGGCGGCCGGGCCGACCTCGCCACGGTGGCCCGCTGCGACGTGCTCTGGCCGAGCGACAACACCGGGCCGCTCGACCGGCTCGTCGTCCAGCACGGTTTCCTGCAGGCGTTCGCGCCGCACCTGATGAGCTCGTGGGTCACCGACGACCCGGGGTTCTTCGCCACCAGTCCGCGCAGCCGGGACTTCCGGTACGTGACCGCGATGGCGGGCGTGCTCGGCATAGGCGCCGACATCTCGGCCTGGGACCAGGAGCGGCTCGACGAGGCGGCCCGCTGGATCAGCCTCTACCGGTCCGTCCGGGACGTCGTCCAGCTCGGCGAGGTGCACCGGCACGGGGATCCGCGCGGGCCGTTCTACGCCGTCGAGTACGCCCGCGACGACACCGTCGTGCTGCTGTCCTGGCGCACCGGTCACGCTCGCGGGTCCGCCACGCACGTGAGCCGCCCGCCCCGGGTCCGGCCGCGCGGCGTCGACCCGGCCGCGCGCTATCGGCGCCGGGACGACGACAGCCGGCACAGCGGGGCCGCGCTGGCCGCCGCGGGGCTGGCGCCGCTGCCTGACGACACGACCGACGCCTCGGTCGTGATCCTGGATCGGGTGTAGGCCGTCATCATGAATCGGATGGAGATGGACCGACAACTGCTCGCAGGAAAAGTGGCCGTGGTGACCGGCGCCGCCTCCGGCATCGGGGCGGCGGTCGTCGAGCGCTTCCTCGCGGAGGGCGCCCACGTGATCGCCGTCGACCTGACCGAGCCGGACGGCGCGGCGCCCGCCGGGGTGCTGCCGCTCGCCGGCGACGTCGCGCAGGCCGGGACCTGGACGCGGATCGCCGACCTGGCCCGCGCCGAGTTCGGCCGCCTCGACGTGCTCCATTCCAACGCGAGCGTGAACATCACGGCCCCCGCGCACGAGCTGGCCGAGACCGACTGGAACCGGCAGATCGCCGTCAACCTGACCGCCACCTACCTCGGCGTCCGTGCCTGCGTGGGGCTGCTCGGCGCGGGCTTCCCCGAGCGGGGAGCCGGCGCGGTGGTGCTGAGCTCGTCCGTGCACGCCGTCGCCGGGTTGCCGGGGCATCCCGCGTACGCGGCGGCCAAGGGCGGGCTCATCTCCCTGGGCCGGCAGCTCGCCGTCGAGTACGGCCCGCGGGTGCGGGTCAACACCGTGCTCCCCGGGCCGATCCTGACCCCGGCGTGGGACGGCGTCAGCGCGGAGGACCGCCGCCGGAGCGCGGCCGCGACGGCCGCCGGGCGCTTCGGACGTCCCGAGGAGGTGGCCGCCGCGGTGGTCTTCCTCGCCTCGGCGCAGAGCTCGTACATCACCGGGACGAGCCTGCTGGTGGACGGCGGCTGGAGCGCGAAGAAGGATTCGGCGTGAGCGATACGGCAACCCCGACCCGAGGATGGAGAAATTGAGCATTTACCCAGGTCGTGGCATACACGGGCAGGTGGTCGAAGCGATCGGCCGGCGGATCGTCTCGGGTCAGGAGGCGCCCGGCTCCACCCTTGACCTGGACGCGCTGGAGATCACCTACGACGTGAGCAAGACCGTCGTGCGGGAGGCGCTGAAGGTGCTCGCCGCCAAGGGGCTCGTGGACGCGCGGCCCAAACGCGGGACCTTCGTCCGGTCCCGCTCGCAGTGGAGTCTGCTCGATCCCGACCTGCTGCGCTGGCAGTTCGAGGAACCCTCCGGTTCCGGGCTGCTCGACGACCTCTACGAGGTGCGGATCATCGTGGAGCCGGCCGGCGCCAGGCTCGCCGCGCTCCGCCGTACCGAGGAGGAGGTGGAGCTGCTGGCGGCCGCGCTCGCGGCCGTGGACGAGCAGGCCGACGCCGAAGCGATCATCGAAGCCGACCTCGCGTTCCACCGGCAGCTGCTGGAGGCCTCGCACAACGAACTGCTGATCCGGATGGAGTACATCATCGAGATCGGACTGCGCGCCCGTGACCTGCTCGTGCACACCGAGGGACACCGGGACGACTTCCTGCCGCCGCACCGGGCCGTGCTCGACGCCGTGCGCCGGGCGGACCCCGACGGCGCCGAGCGCGCGATGCGGGAGCTGCTGGAGCAGGCGGCCAAGGACGAGCAGCAGATCAAGAATCGTGGCGGCAAGTGAAGATCGTCGACATCGAGACGTTCCTGGTGCCGCCCCGGTGGTTGTTCTGCCAGGTGCGGACCGACGAGGGCGTGATCGGCTGGGGTGAGCCCGTCGTGGAGGGCCGCGCCGAAGCGGTGCGCGCGGCCGTGCACACCATGGCGGAGTACCTGATCGGCCAGGATCCGCTGCGGATCGAGGACCACTGGCAGGTGCTGGCCAACGGCGGCTTCTACCGCGGCGGCCCGGTGCTGTCCAGCGCGCTGGCCGGGCTCGACCAGGCGCTGTGGGACATCGCCGGCAAGACGTACGGCGTGCCCGTGCACGCGCTGCTCGGCGGGCCGGTCCGCGACCGGGTCCGGATGTACGCCTGGGTCGGCGGCGACGACCCGGCCGAACTGGCCGACGGCATCACCGAGCGGATCGAGGCCGGGTTCACCGCGGTCAAGATGAACGCGGTCGGCCGGCTGCCCGGGGCGGCGACCATGGCCGACGTCGCGGCGGTGGTGGACCGGGTCGCCCTGGCCAGGGAGCTCCTCGGGCCGGGCCGCGACGTCGCGGTGGACTTCCACGGCCGCGTCTCGGCGGCCGAGGCCCGGCGGATCCTGCCGCTGCTGGCTCCGCTGCAGCCGATGTTCGCCGAGGAGCCGGTCCTGCCCGACCGGCCGCAGCTGCTCCGCGACGTGGTGACCGCGAGCAGCGTGCCGGTCGCCGTGGGGGAGCGGCTCTATTCGCGCTGGGACTTCCGGCCGGTGATCGAGGCCGGGGTGGCGGTGGTGCAGCCCGACCTCTCGCACGCGGGCGGCATCTCCGAGACCCGCAGGATCGCGGCGCTCGCCGAGGTGTGGGACGCCAAGCTCGCCCCGCACTGCCCGCTCGGGCCGATCGCGCTCGCGGCCAGTCTGCAGGTCGCGTTCGCGACGCCGAACTTCCTGATCCAGGAGCACTCGATCGGCATCCACTACAACCAGGGGGACGACCTGCTGGACTACGTCGCCGACCCCGAGGTGTTCCGCTTCGTCGACGGATACGCCGCGCGCCCGACCGCCCCGGGGCTGGGCGTGGAGATCGACGAGGCCGCGGTACGGCGGGCCGACCAGGTGGGGCACGCGTGGCGGAACCCGATCTGGCGGCACGACGACGGCGGGCTGGCGGAATGGTGACGACGAGCCGGGTGGCGCTGCGGGCCCGCTTCGACCTGCCGCACGGCGGGCGCTGGGTGTCGTTGTCGGGCGGCGGCCGCGAATGGCTGTGGTCCCGCCCGGATCCGGCGCGGGCGACGGTCACGCCGGGGTCGGCGTTCGTCGACGCGGGCGGCCTGGAGGAGTGCGTCCCGACGGTCCGGGGCACGCCCGACCACGGCGAGGCGTGGGCCCGCCCCTGGTCGGGCGCTCCCGCCGAGGCCGCGGTGACCTGCGACGCCTTCGAGCTGCGCCGCACGGTGACGCGGGAGGCGGGAGCGGTGGTGGCGGGCTACCGGCTGGCCGCCGATCCCGGATACGCGTTCGTGTGGGCGGCCCACGCCCTGCTCGATCTGAGTGCGCACGCGCGGATCGTCGCCCCCACCGACACCCCGGTACGCCTCTACCCCGAGGCGGCGCCGTTGCTCGACGGCCCCTGGC
>NZ_SMKQ01000118.1 GCF_004348995.1 Nonomuraea terrae | reverse complement strand
GCCCTGCGCACCTCCCCCACCCCCGCCTAGCCGGACCACCCGGGAAATCCGGCACGAAGCGTTCCGCCGGCGCGGATGTGCCGGGATTCAGTGGATGTCCGTGCGGAGGACGCGCAGGAAGCCCGCCGCCAGAGGGAGCACGATCCAGGCCAGGGCCGAGGTGGCCAGTTGGGCGGCTGCCGTGGGTGACATGTCGGCGTTCATCAGGGCGTTCGTGGTGGCGTTGAGGTCCAGCCAGGTGGCCAGCGTCTCCCCTGCCGTGCCGAGCCGGGCGACGAAGCCCCACAGCATGGGGCTCACCAGGCAGATGACGATCGCGGCGGGCGCGTTGAGCAGCAACAGGCCCAGAGCCAGCCCCTCCCCTGTCATGAGGACCATCGTGGCGATCCACCCCAGCAGGGCCAAGGGGTCGACGCTCCAGCGGGCCTCCCCGCCGTGTACGGCCGTCACCAGCGCCGCGACCAGAAGGGAGACCAGGCTGACCACCACGGTCGCGGACACGGCGGACAGGCACTTGGCGGCCAGCACCCGCCCCCGCCGCGGCTCCAGCGTGAACGTGGTCAGCGCCGTGCGGTGGCTCCACTCCCCCGTCATCGTCAGGACGCCGAGCACGGGCAGCAACACCCCGAGCGCGATCGCCGCCGTCCCGGCCAGGGTGAAGAAGCGCGTCTCGCCGGTCACCACGCTGCGCCCGACGACGAGCGCGAGCGACAGGACGACCAGGACGGCGCTCAGCACGAGGTTGCCGCGCGTGTCGAACAGCTTGCGCGTCTCGACCCGCAGCAGCCTGCCGAAGGGAACGCCCCGGGAGGCGCCCGTGGCCTCGGAACGGGAGGGAGTGCCGGAGGTGATCGTGGTCATGCGGGGCTCCGATCGGTGTCTGCGGTGAGGTCGAGGAAGGTCTGTTCGAGGCTGCGGCCCCGTCCGAGCTCCTCCAGGGAGCCTTGGGCGAGCACGCGGCCGCGGCCGATCATCACGATGTGGTCGGCGACCTGCTCCACCTCGTGCAGCAGGTGAGAGCTGAGCAGCACCGCGCATCCCGAGCCGGCCAGGCCGCGCAGCAGCTCGCGCATCCAGCGGATGCCCTGCGGGTCGAGGCCGTTGGCCGGCTCGTCGAGGACGAGCGCCCTCGGGTGGCCGAGGAGGGCGTGCCCGATGCCCAGCCGCTGCCGCATGCCCAGCGAGTAGCGGCCGACGGTCTGCCCGGCCTCCTTGCCGCTCAGGCCGACCAGCTCCAGCACCTCGCCGACGCGCGTGCGGGGCAGGCCGAGCAGCATGGCGCCGAGGGTCAGCACCTCGCGCCCGGTGCGGCCGGGGTGCAGCGCCCCCGCGTCGAGCAGCGTGCCGATCTCGTAGCCGGGGCGTTCCAGCTCCGCGTACGGTCGCCCGAGCACGGTGGCCGAGCCGGAGGTGGGCCGGGCCAGGCCCGCCAGGACGCGCAGGGCCGTCGACTTGCCGGCGCCGTTGGGCCCGAGGAAACCGGTGACGGTGCCGGGCCGGACCGTGAAGGACACGTCGTCCAGGGCCCGCACCCCTTTGTACGCCTTGCTGACGCGGTGGAATTCGATCACGGATCGAGTCCATCGCGAACGCGGTTGTTCCTCATCGGACCCGAGGCCAGACTTCCGGGCGGCGTTCCGGACAGCGGTCTCCCGCCCGGTAGCCCTGGGTCCACAACGGATGTCGACCATGGGCCATCCCGTACGCGACCTGGGCATCTGAAGGGCGGGCCGGCCGGTCTCTAGGCTGGAGCCCGTGCACGACCACCCCGACCCGCGCAGCGTCCCGTCACACCCGGCCATCGGCGAGGGCGGCCGTCGGTGGGTGCAGGAACGGCTGGGGAGCGTGCTCCGCTATCTCTTCGCCGCGCTGCCGCTGTCGCTCGCCTGCGTCGCCCTGATCACCTTCTCCGGCCGCGTTCCCGGGATCGATGAAGGTCTCCCGGGGCTGCTGGCCGACCTGGGCCTCGGCGCCGCCGGGATCGCGCTGCTGCCGTGGCGGCGGCGCCGGCCGTGGCTGGTGGCGCTGGCCACGGTGGCGCCGGTGGCGTTCTCGTCCACCGTCGTCGGCCCGGCGCTCGTGGCGATCGCGTCGCTGGCCACGCATCGCCGGTGGCGGCAGGTGGCGCCGGTCGCGGCGGTGTTCTGGCTGTTCCTGGTCGCCTCCGCCTGGTGGCACATCAGCCCGCAGGCGGCCGTGCTCTACGGCGTGGTGGGCGCCGCGCTGCTGGGCGCCGCCATCGTGTCCGGTCTGTACGTGGGCGGACGCCGCGACTGGGAGGCCGCGTGGCGGGCGGCGGAGGCGGAGGCGCAGGGGCAACGCGTCGAGCAGGCCAAACTCCAGGAGCGGCTGCAGATCGCCCAGGAGATGCACGACGTGCTGGCCCACCGGCTGTCGCTGCTGGCGATGTTCGCGGGCGGGCTGGCGTACCGGGAGAATCTGAGCACCGAGCAGACCCGCGAGGCCGCGCTGGCCGTCCAGGAGAACGCCCACCAGTCGCTCAACGAGCTGCGCGCCGTGCTCGGCACGCTGCGCCGCGAGGACGAGCGCGGCCTGGAGGCCCCGCAGCCGACGCTGGCTCACCTGGAGTCGCTGTTCGACGAGGTACGCGCCGCCGGGCAGCGCGTCGAGGTGGACGACACGGTGAAAGCGCGGGAGGAACTGCCGGCGCAGACCGGGCGGCACGCGTACCGGATCGTGCAGGAGGCGCTCACCAACGCGCGCAAGCACGCGCCCGGCCGCCCCGTGCGGGCCGAGCTGGACGGGCGGCCGGGCGGCGGGCTGCTCATCCGGGTGAGCAACCCCGCCCCGCCGCACGCGGCGGGGCCGGGTGGGCGGCTGGGGCTCGTCGGCCTGGCCGAACGCACCCGGATGGCCGGAGGCACTCTCACTCACGCCGTACGCGACGGACGGTTCGTCCTGGAAGCGCGCCTGCCGTGGGAGGCTTGACACCGTGATCCGAGTGGTGATCGTGGACGACGACCCGATGGTCCGCACGGGCCTGCGCCTCATCCTGGGCGGCGAGCCCGACCTCGACCTGGCCGGCGAGGCGGGCGACGGGCGGCAGGCCGTGGCCGTGATCCGCGACCTGCGTCCCGACGTGGTGCTGATGGACCTGCGGATGCCCGAGCAGGACGGCCTCGTCACCACCGAGTTGCTGCTCAGCCGTCCGGCGCCGCCGCGCGTGCTGGTGCTGACCACGTTCGACGCCGACGACATGGTGCTGCGCGCGCTGCGGGCGGGCGCGCACGGGTTCCTGCTGAAGGACACGCCGCCGGCCAAGATGATCGAGGCCGTGCGGGCGGTGGCCAAGGGGGAGCCGGTGCTGTCGCCGAGCGTGGCCCGGCAGGTGATCGCCGCGGCGACGGACCGGCACGAGCCCGGGCGCGAGCAGGCGGCGCGCGAGCTGGCCGCGCTCACCGACCGCGAGCGCGAGGTCGCCGTCGAGGTGGCCAGGGGCGCCTCGAACGCGGAGATCGCCCGCACGCTCTCGGTGAGCGTGGCGACCGTCAAGGCCAACATCACCCGCATCTTCGCCAAGCTCGGCACCGACAACCGCGTCCACGTCGCCATGAAGGTCCGCGACGCCGGCCTCCTCTGACGCCACCCGCCGACCCCGGTCCCGGCCCCCGCGCCGGGACGACCGCTCCAGACGGGGCCGACCGGGCGCCCGCTCGGGTGCGAGCGGCCGTCCGGCGGGGCACATGGAGGGCATGACGTCCGCCTCCTCCGCCCTCGGGAGCCCCATGCGTCACGATCGGCTGCTGTCCGCGCTGGCCGCCTGGCAGCTCCCCGTCGAGGGCACCGAGCCGCTCACCGGCGGCTTGAACTCCACCACGTGGCTGGTCCGCGCCCCCGGTGGCGTCCGCTACGTCGCCAAGCTGGCCGACACCGCCGACGCCGCCGCCTTCGCCGGCGGCCTGCGGGTGGCCGCGCGCGCCGGGCGGCGCGGCCTGGCCGGCGGCGCGCCCGTCGCCCTGCCGGACGGCCGACTCGCGGCGGAGCTGCCCGAGGGGGTGCTGGCGCTGCTGGAGTACGTCCCCGGCACGGTCCCCGACGCGGGCTCGCCGCACGACCTGCGCCGGTTGGGCGCCGTCCTGGGCAGGGCCCACCGGCTCCTGGCCGACGCCGTGGACGACCTGCCCGAGCGGCTCAGGTGGCCCTGGCCGTGGGCGAGCGCCCGCCTGCGGGAGGTGCCCATGCCGCCGCACGTGCGCCGGGCGGCCGCACAGGTGCTGGACGAGGCGCGCGAGGCCACGCCGCTGCTGCGCCTCGGCGTGGTCCACGGTGACCCGAGACTCGACGGTTTCCGCCTCAGCGGCGGCTCGTCCGCCCTGGACGGCCTGGTCGGCTGGGACGCGGTCCTGCACGCCCCGCTCCTGTACGACGTGGCGTGCGTGGCCGTGCTGACCCGCGACACCCCGCGGGCGCTGCGCCACGTGCTCGACGGCTACCGCACGGTGGACCCGGCGATCGTGCGCGACCTGGACCACCTCGACCTGTTCGTCCGGCTGCGGTGGGCGGTGACCGCCATCCACGTCGCCGGCCGCATCGCGCGCGGCGCGCTGAGGGGCGTCAGCGGCAGCCCGGAGGACAACGAGGCGGGCCTGGCGCGGGCGTACGCGGGGATGCGCGGCTGAGCGTCAGACGGCCTTGGCGAGCAGGAGGGCGATGTCGTCGCGGTCGCTGTGCGGGCACTGGGTACGGATCACCATGTCGCAGATGCGCTCGATGCCGTGCGGCGGCCCGGTCAGCAGGGCGCGCAGCTTGGCCAGCCCCTCGTCGATGTTCCACTCCCGGCCCTCGACCAGCCCGTCGGTGTAGAGGGCGAGCAGCCCGCCGGCGGGCAGGGGGAACTCGCACAGCTCGTACTGTTCGGAGCCGATGCCGAGCGGCGGGCCAGGGACCACGGGCAGCGTCTCGGCCACCCCGTCCGGCCGCACGAGCACGGGAGGCAGGTGACCCGCGCTGGCGATCTGGACCGTGCCGGCCGCCACGTCGTAGCGCGCGTACAGGCAGGTGGCGATCTGGTCCAGGTCGAGCCGGCCGGCCACCCGGTCGAGGCGGTAGAGCAGCTCGGCGGGGTCGAGGTCGAGGCTGGCCAGGGTCTGGGTGGCGGTGCGGAGCTGGCCCATGCGGGCCGGCAGCAGGCTGCTCTGCAGGGCGAGCGCGGTGCGCCGCTCCCGCGCGTACAGGCGGGCGTTGTCGATGCAGATGGCGGTGCGCGCGGCCAGTTCCTCGACCAGGGCGACGTCGGCGTCCTGGAACGCCTCGCTGGACGCCTCGCGGACGAGCACGAAGAAGCCGAGCACGTTGCCGCGCGCCAGCAGCGGCGCGACGAGGAAGGAGCAGCCGGGCAGGAGCTCCGCGATGACGTCACGGCCGAACGCCTTGGCGTTGTCGTCGCCCACGCCCTGGTCGAGCCGCGGCACCAGGACGGTCCTCGCGGTGGCCATGGCCTGGCCCTGCGGCAGGAACGGCGGGTAGACGGCCACCTCGCCGACCGGGAACGCGCGGTCCCAGTCGAAGGGGTTCTCGACCGCGACCGCGGTGGCGACCCGGCGCACCAGCGCCGTGCCGTCGTTGGGGCGCGCGGGGAACTCGCCCTCGGTGATGAGCCGCTCCTGCACCATGATGCCGCCGGCGTCGGCGCACCGCGGCACGGCCACGTCGAGCACCTCCCGGCAGGTCTGGGCCAGGTCGAGCGTGCTGCCGATGCGGGTGCTCGCCTCGTTGAGGAACGCCAGGCGTTCCTGCGAGGCGGTGGCACCGCTCAGCCGTAATCCGGCACGGCTGCGAGGATCTTTGATGAGGAACCCGGGATTCACCGACGTCCGTCCTCCGAAATGACGGGGATAACCGCGTGCCACACAATAGGGCTCCCGGCCGTCATTTCCTACGAACGAACGTTATTTCACAGCTATTTGTGGGGTTCTTTCGCATTCTCCCGCAATTGCGCGGCACTGCCGCGGACGATGAGGGTGGTGGCGAGTTCGATGCGCGTCCCGGCGGGGCCTCCCGGGTGGGTCAGGGCCTCGGAGAGCAGGCGTACGGCCTCGTTGGCCATGTCGTCGAGCGGCTGGCGGACGGTGGTGAGCGGCGGCGAGAGCATCTCGCACAGCGGCGCGTCGTCGAACCCGACCACGGACAGGTCGTGGGGCACCCGCAGGCCGCGTTCTGTGGCGGCCTGGTAGACGCCCGCGGCCTGCAGGTCATTGCCGGCGAAGATGGCGGTGGGCGGGTCGTCGCGGTCGAGCAGCTCGGCGCCGAGGCGCTTGCCGCCGCCGACGAGGAAGTCGCCGTAGCGGGTGAGCGCGGGGTCGGAGTCGACGCCGAACGTACGGTGTGCGGCGAGGTAGCCCTCGTAGCGGTCGAGCGTGCACTGCGTGTCGAGCGGCCCGCCGATGAAGCCGATCCTGGTGTGCCCGAGGTCGAGCAGGTGGGTGGTGGCCATGACGCCGCCCAGCCAGTTGGTGCAGCCGACCGTGGACAGCCGCGGGTCGCGCTGCCCCACCGGGTCGAGCAGCACGAGCGGCACGTGCAGCAGCTCCTCGACGGTCTCGATCTCGCGCTGGTCGGCCCGCGAGAGCACCAGCACGATGCCGTCGGTGCCGCGTTTGCGCAGCATGCCGATCCAGCGCCGCAGGTCGAAGTCGGAGCGCGCGGAGGAGGTGACGACGAGCGAGAACCCCCAGCGCGCCGCGGCCTTCTCCGCGCCCCTGATGAGGACCTGCGCCCACGGCGAGCCGAGCCCGTCGATGAGCAGGTCGACCAGGCCGACGCGAGGGGTGCTGGGCGCGCGCGGGGCTTCGTACCCGGAGGCTCTGACCGCTTCGAGGACCTTGTCGCGGGTCGCGGGGGACACGTGTTTCTTGCCGCTCAGGACCTTGGAGACGGTCGGCACGGACACTCCGGCGGCCGCCGCGACGTCGGCCAGCGTGGCTCGGGCCACAGGACCTCCCGTGTGCCGCGGTGCCGCCGTATCGGATGGCACCGGCTTCTCATGACTTTCGGAAAATCACGCGAAACAGACAACCCTCTGACCTGGCACATTTGGCGGCATATCGCCGTACGTCCCAGATGGTTGACAGGGCTACGGGCGGGAGCCTAGCGTAACCGATCGGCAATGTCACGGTAATATTTCAGGAAATTGTCCGGAAACTTTCCGATGGCATTGATGCTGTTTCTCGCTTAATGCGCAGGAGAAGGTGACATGACACGTATGGACGCATTCCGCCGTCGTGTAGGCGGTTTCGCCTTCGGCGGGGACTACAACCCCGAGCAGTGGGACCGTTCCGTGTGGCAGGAGGACATGCGCCTCATGCGCGAGGCGGGCGTCAACACCGTCAGCCTGGGCGTGTTCGCATGGGCGTCGCTGGAGCCGGAGCCCGGCCGGTACGAGTTCGGCTGGCTGGACGAGATCATGGACCTCCTCCACGACCACGGCGTCAGCGTCAACCTGGCCACCCCCACGGCGGCGCCGCCCGTCTGGCTCACCCAGCTGCATCCCGAGGTCTTCCCGATCATGGCGGACGGGCAGCCGTTCGGCTTCGGCAACCGCCTGCACTACGACCCGTCCTCGCCGATCTACCGCGACCACGCCGCCCGGATCACCACGAAGCTGGCCGAGCGCTACTCCTTCCACCCGGCGCTGGCGATGTGGCACATCAGCAACGAGTACGGCCCGACGGCCTACAACGAGGCCGCCTCGGTGAACTTCCGGCGCTGGCTCCAGCGCAGGTACGGCACGCTGGAGGCGCTCAACGACGCGTGGACCACCCGTTTCTGGGGCCAGGTCTACACCGACTGGGAACAGATCGAGGTGCCGAACATCCCGCGCACCTGGATGAACCCGGCCCGGCGGCTCGACTTCAAGCGCTTCACCTCCGACGCGCTGCTGGAGTGCTACCTCGCCGAGCGCGACATCGTGCGCTCCTTCCGCGACGACATCCCGGTCATGACCAACTTCATGCGCTTCTTCCGCCACGCCGACTACTGGAAGTGGGCGCCGGAGGAGGACGCCGTCGCGCTCGACATCTACCCGAACCCGGCCGAGCCCGACTCCCACGTGTCGGCCGCGTTCAACTACGACCTGTTCCGCTCGCTCAAGGGCGGGCAACCGTGGATGCTCATGGAGCAGGCGGCGAGCGCGGTCAGCCAGTGGAAGCTCAACGTCGTCAAGGAGCCGGGGCGGATGAGGCTCGGCTCGCTGCAGGCGGTCTCGCGGGCGGCCGACTCGGTGATGTTCTTCCAGTGGCGGGCCGGCCGCGGCGGCCACGAACGGTTCCACTCGGCGATGTTGCCGCACTCGGGGCCGGACTCGCGGACGTTCCGGGAGGTCACCGACCTCGGGCGGGAGCTGAAGCTGCTCGCGCCGGTGGCCGGCACGACCCAGCGCGCGCAGGTCGCGATCCTGTTCGACTGGGACGGCTGGTGGGGGCTGGAGGAGGTGGCGGGGCTGCCGCGCAACGACTTCAGCTACACCGACACCGTCATGCGGCACTACACGCCGCTGTGGGAGCGCCACCTGCCGGTGGACGTGGTCTCCGCGACCTCGCCGCTGGACGGTTACCAGGTGCTGGTGGTGCCGAACGCGTACCTGATCGGCGACGAGGGTGTGGCGCGGATCGAGGCGTTCGCCCGCGACGGCGGGACGGTGGTCATGTCCTTCTTCTCCGGCGTCGTGGACGACTGCAACCGGGTGCGGCCCGGCGGCTACCCGGGGGCGTTCCGCCGGCTCATCGGGGCGAAGATCGACGAGTACTGGCCGGCCAGGCCGCACGAGGTGTTCGCCGTGGAGTTCGCCGACGGGCGGCGCGCGACGGCCACCTGGTGGCGCGACGACCTGCACCTGGAGACCGGCAGGGCGCTTGCCACGTACGCCGACGGGCTGCTGGCCGGGCGCGCCGCGGTGGTGGAGAACCAGTACGGCGCCGGACGCGTCGTCTACGTCGCGACCCTGCTGGAGCAGGCGGCGCTCGACGCCGTGGTGGCCGACGCGGTGGAGCGGGCGGGCGTCCGCTCCCGCTTCGAGGGTGTGCCGGCGCACGTGGAGTGCTCGGTGCGCGAGGACGCCGCGCACGAGTACGTCTTCCTGCTCAACCACAGCGCGGACGAGTCCGCATCCGTCCCGCTGGACGGCGGGACGGATCTGCTCACCGGCCTCCCGGTGTCAGGGCAGGTCGTGCTCGGCCCGCTCGGGGCGGCGGTCGTCCAGGTGGCCAGGGCGTAGCCAGGCGTCGACGCCGGCCCCCAGCTGGGCCTTGAGGTCGTCGGGGGCGAACGACGCCTCGATCGAGGCGCGGGCCAGCCCGGCCAGGCCGGCGTCGTCGAACCCGAGGGTCTGCCGCAGCCGGTCGTACTCGTCGGCCAGCGCCGTCTCGCCGTCGGTGTTGACCGTCACCGCCAGGCCGGCCGCCCGCAGCCGGGGCAGCGGGTGCTCGGCCAGCGAGGGCACGAGGCCGAGCAGGACGTTGGAGGTGGGGCAGACCTCCAGCGGGATGCCGCGCTCGCCCACCTCGGCCACCAGCTCCGGGTCGTCCAGCACCCGGATCCCGTGGCCGAGGCGCTCGGCGTGCCCCAGGTCGAGCGCCTCACGGACGCTGGCCGCCCCGGCCGTCTCGCCCGCGTGGTGCACGAGGTGCAGCCCGGCGTCCCTGGCCGCGTCGCACACCCGCGCGAACGGCGCCAGCGGGTGGCTCTCGTCGCCCGCCAGCCCGATGCCGATCACCTGCTCGTGCCGGCGGGCCAGCTCGTACGTGCGCCACAGCCGCTCCACCGGCCGGCGCCTGGAGTGGTCGAGCAGCACCCGGCACTCGACGCCGTAGCGCTCCCGGCCCTCGGCCAGCCCGTCGAGCACCGCCTCCAGCGGCATCTCCGGATCGCCCACGCGCTCGCCGTGCGAGGCGGCGGTGAACGTCACCTCGACGTAGCGGGTGCCCTGGGCGGCCTCGTCCTCGCAGAACTCCACCGCGACCCGGCGGAAGTGCTCGGCCGTGCGCAGCAGCTCCCTGACCCGGGCCCGCTGGTCGGCGAACTCCCTGAAGGTCGGGAACACCCGTTCGGGCTCGGCGGCCCCGCCCAGGTCGCGCACGGTCCTCGGCCGTACGGTGCTCTCGAGGTGGACATGCAGGTGGGCCTTCGGCAGCGACCGTACGTCTCTCACCTTCCGGCACCCTAGGGAGCGCACCGGAACGTCCGCAACCGGATATCCGCTCTCATCGGGAGGCTCGTCAGGGCTTGACGAGGCGGATCTTCGACTGCTTGTGCAGCGGCTCCCAGTCGTCCATGAACGTGGCGCGGAAGCCGTACTTCTCGGCCAGGGCGATCAGCGTCTCGGCGCGGTAGTAGAAGTCCTCCCGCAGCACCTGGTGCTCCTTGCCCTCGGTGCGGTCGAAGGTGAAGTCGAACCAGGCGCCCGGCTTCATGACCCTGCCGACGTGGGCGAAGCACTCCTCGATCACCTCGATCGGGGAGTGGGAGAAGACGCTGTGCGCGTGGACCACGTCGAAGTGCTCGTTCGGCAGGAACGCGAAGCGCATGTCGCGCACCGGCGTGAGGTACGGCAGCTTCTCCCCCAGCCCGTGCCGCACCAGCGTGTCCTGGGCGGCCATGAGGATGTCGGGCGAGATGTCGACGCCGTAGTAGTTGCCGGTGTGCAGGTAGTCGATGAACAGGTGGCCCGCCCGCAGGTTGCCGCACCCGATCTCCAGCATCCGGCACTCGGGCTTCAGTCCGTGCTCGACGAGGTAGTCGAACTGCAGCCTTCCCAGCTGGAGCCACCGCTTGTGGGTGTGCGAGCCGACCGCGCCCTCGGGGTCGCGCGCGGTGTCGGACCTCATCACGGCCCGGTAGTAGGAGACGTGGTCGCGCGTGTGCAGCCGAAACCACGTGTCGCGGGCCAGCCGCCGCAGGTGGGGGAGGATTTTCCGCGGATTTTTGATCGCGTACGTCACTTGGTGGACGAGGCTGGAACGGGAGCGTTTCACAGTGGGGAATCTAAGTCAGCCGCACCCGATCCCCAAGGCTTGAGGCGACACTCTTGATCCCTCGTTTGCGCAGCCTTTCTCCACCGCACAATAGACGCGGCAATTTTGTACGGATATCAGCCAAAAGCCCCAAAAGTCGTGCTTTAGCAGCCGAATATTATTCGGCAGTCAGGAGCCGGGAAGTTCGTCGGCGAGTTTCTCCGTCCCGCTCGATCTCGTGACCTCGGTCCTGCTGGAGGACTCCAGGAACCACCCGCCCGCTCCTGGACGCCATCCCCAAAGTGCGCGGCAAGCGGCCGCCCACGGCAACGCCCCGACATCGTGCTCGCCGACCGCGGCTACGACCATGACAAGCACCCGCAGATCCGGCCGCTGATCGCCCGCCGCGGCACCGAACACGGCTCCGGCCTCGGCAAACACCGCTGGGTCGTCGAGCAGATCTTCGCCCCGCTTGCCCGCCTTCCGACGCCTGCGCATCCGCCGGGACGCCCGCGCAGACATCCACGACGCCTTCCTCGAACTGGCCTGCGCACTGGTCGCCGGCGACGCCTCACCTCATTGCCTTAGCAGTTCTTAGGACAGCGGCGGGCCACCTACCTACGGTAGGCGAGGCGGCGCAGCAGGATCTCCGCCGGGCCGCGGTGTCCGGCGCGCCGCATGAGATCGGCGATGAGCAGCGAGACCAGCCACGTCGCCGCGGCCACCCCCAGGGCGCCGGTAAGTCCGAGTTCGTCCTGGAGCCCGAGCCCGTACGGATGGAAGACCGCGACGAACGCGACGGACTGGAAGAGGTACAGGGTCAGTGAGCGCTGGCCAAGCGCTTCGACGGCCGTGGTCAGGCGCTTGCGCCGCCGGACGGCCACGATCGCGATCAGTGCCATGATCGCGGCCATGCCGATTCCGCCCAGGAATCCGGTGAACGCCTGCGCGAGGGCCGCGATCCACACCGCGGCGTCCGACGGCCGGGTCCACTCCCCTTCCTGGATGAGGGCGGCGGGAACGCCACCGGCGATGGACACGACCGTGGTGAGCACTGAGGCGTGGAGCAGGAACCTCCGGTGCTGAGCGGGCTGGTCCAGCAGGCGCCGCCGCGCCGCCCACATGCCGACGATCACCCCGGGAGTGATCGAGACGACGCCCACGACCACGCCGTAGGGCCAGTCCTGGATCCGGGAGAGGAACATCTCCCCGAAGTCCCTGTCGCCGGCGGCGATGGAGCTCATGGTGTAGGCGGCGACGTGGTGTGACATCGCCCGCCACATGGGGTATCCGACGACGAAAGTGGACAGCGCCAGGCTGATGCCCGCCGCCCACAGGAGCATGGCGTCCTTGGCCCGCAGCAGACCGGCGAGCAGCACGGCGGCCACGCCGTACACCGCGAGGATGTCGATCGGCACCAGCACCGCCACGTGGACGAAGCCGATCGCGACCAGCCACCATCCCCGGCGGCGCTGCAGCTTGCGGATGCTCACCCAGTCGTTGCCGCGCCGTAACTCCCGGTCCATCAGCTGCACCAGCGCGTAGCCGAACAGGAAGGCGAACATCGGCCGCGCGTGGTTGTGGACGAAGAGCTGGTAGAAGAAGCCGGCGATCTCGTTGGCCACGGCGGAGCCGCGATTGGCCGTGACCACGAACAGCGGCGCGTGCGCCAAGGCTATGGCCAGCAGCATGACGCCACGGGCCAGGTCCGGGGCCAGCGCCCGTGCGGCCATGCCGTGCGGCGGAGCTTCTTCGTGGGGGGACGTCTGCAAAACTGCTCTCCTCAGCCGCTTTCTGCCGGGCAGCGGCATTCCTTCCGCCGCCAAGGGATGGATCATATGCAACAGGGGCCTGCGGAGGCAGTGGCTGATGCCTTCAGGGCTCTGTCCGGCCGGCGTTGTTCCGGTGTCGGCGGAACGTGACGCCTCCACCTTCGTCGTATCGCCGACGGACAGCCAGTGCCCCGCGTGGCCTATGGACTAGCAGTACCAGGTGTCCCGAGTGTCATGGCGCCACATACTGGTAAATGGGCAGATCCAGAGAACTGGGCAGGGCACTGCGTGGCCGGTGTCCGCGGTGGGAGTGCCCCGCCGGCGGGGCACGGCGGGGCGCCGGGTTACGGCGCGATGAGCCGGCGCCGCTGGCCGTCCTGTCGGTGGACCACGTCGTCCGTCTGGAGCAGGGCCTGGCCACCTCTCCTCGGCGCAGGTGCTGTCCGCGCACTGCGGCCCCGGTGCGGAGGAGCCCGCAGGACGTCACCGCCACGCACCTGTACGCGCCGGGGCTCAAGTTGCACATGCGCAACGCCGTGCGCTGAGGAAGCGGAGATCATGGAGGTGCTGGAGATCGTCAGCGTCATCGGCGGCAACGCGGCCACCAGGGCCGCCCCCATGCCGGCGCGGGCCGTGGCCGCGACCTCGAACGGGCAGCCGTCCGCGTGACGGCCGGAGGCGAGGGCCGGCAGGCGGGACGCGCCGGCCCTCCGCTAGCCCAGGTAGTCGCGCAGGGCCAGGGAACGGGAGGGGTGGCGCAGCTTGGACATCGTCTTGGCCTCGATCTGGCGGATGCGCTCACGCGTGACGCCGTAGACGCGGCCGATCTCGTCGAGGGTCATCGGCTTGCCGTCGTTGAGGCCGTAGCGCATGCTGATCACGCCCGCCTCGCGGTCGGAGAGCTGGCCGAGCAGGGCGCGCAGCTGCTGCTGCAGGAGAGTGAAGGAGACGGCGTCGGCCGGGGAGACGGCCTCGGTGTCCTCGATGAGGTCGCCGAACTCGCTGTCGCCCTCGTCACCGAGCGGGGTGTGCAGGGAGATCGGCTCGCGGCCGTAGCCCTGCACCTCGATGACGCGGTCGACCTCGAGCTCGCACTCCTTGGCGATCTCCTCGGGCATGGGCTCGCGGCCGAGCTCGCTCTGCAGCCGGCGCTGCACCCGCGCCACCTTGTTGATCAGCTCCACCATGTGGACGGGGATGCGGATCGTCCGGGCCTGGTCGGCCATCGCACGGGTGATGGCCTGCTTGATCCACCACGTGGCGTACGTGGAGAACTTGTAGCCGAGCCGGTAGTCGAACTTCTCGATCGTCCGGATCAGGCCGAGGTTGCCCTCCTGGATGAGGTCGAGGAAGAGCATGCCGCGGCCGGTGTAGCGCTTGGCGATGGAGACGACCAGCCGCAGGTTGGCCTCCAGCATGCGGCGCTTGGCCCGCTCGCCGTCGTCGGCGATCCACTCCAGGTCGGCGCGCAGGTCGTCGGGAAGCCCCGGCTCGGTGTCGAGCCGCTCCTTGGCGAACAGCCCGGCCTCGATGCGCTTGGCCAGGTCGATCTCCTGCTCGGCGGTCAGCAGCGGGACACGGCCGATCTCCTTCAGGTACGCCTTCACCGAGTCGGCGCCGAGCGTCCCGCCGTCGGCGACGTTGTCGTCCAGTTCGAGAACCTCTGCTGCTTGGGACAAAACTCTCTCCTCGCTCGCTTTGGACGGACGGCGGCCTTGAAGCCCACGGGAGCCCGGAATCGCACCGGGAAGACTGCGGCGACGGGCACCTTGGAGTTGTGAGGACGTGCGAACGTGACGGGCGCCTGATGGCCCGTCTCCTTATCACGCTACCCAACGCATCCGACAACATGGGCCCGCGCGGGCCGCGCTAGTGCGGCAGGGAGGCCTGCGCGGCGCGCAGTTCGGCGAGGGATCCGGGCAGATATCCGGCCAGTTCCCACGCGTCGGGCACCATCTCGCGGTCGGTGAGGACGCCGACGTGGAGGGAGCCGTCGTAGGAGAAGGCCGTGATGTTGACGCCGCCGCTCACGTCCGAGATGACCGAGACGGGATAGAGGCTGAGCAGCCGGGCGCCGCACACGTACAGGGGGAACTGCGGGCCCGGCACGTTCGAGACGATCACGTTGATCGGCGGCGAGGCCTGGCCGATCAGCCCGAACGCCGAGCGTGAGGCCAGCCCCATGAGCGCGGCCGGCATCGACTCGCTGAACTCCCGCAGCCACCGCGCGGGCGCCACCGAGAACCGGTCCTTGATCCGGTGCATGGCGTGCCGTACGTGGTGCAGCCGGGCGACCGGGTCGGCGACGTGCACGGCGAGCGGCGCCGTCATGAGCGTCACCTGGTTGCCGGGCTCGTCGACGCCGACGTCCCGCAGCGAGAACGGCACCCCCGCCACCAACGGCCGGCGGGGCACGCCGCCGTGCGCGGCCAGCCACGTCCGCAGCGCGCCCGCGCACACGGTCATGACCACGTCGTTGACGGTGACGCCGAACGCCTTGCGGACCTCCTTGATCTCCTCCAGCGGCAGCGACGCGAACGCGAAACGCCGGTGCCGCGACACCGGCCCGCTGAACGGCGTTTTCGGCGCGGGCAGCGTCGGCAGGCCGGGCGCCCGGCCGTGCCCGGCCAGACGGCGGGCGAATCCGGAGACCACCCCGGCGCCGGGCAGCCGGGACAGCAACGGGATCTCGTCCAGGACGGGCACCGCCTGGGCGGCGAACCGGAGGGCGTGCGCCGGGTTACCGGCCAGCCTGACCAGCCCGCGGGCCAGCATCCCGGCCGGGCCTGGCGGCGGTGCGTCGTGCTCCGGCTCGTACGGAGGCGGCTCCGCGGGCTCGGGGCCGAGGTCGAGCAGCGCGGCCAGCACGTCGGCGCCGCCCACGCCGTCCACGGCCGCGTGATGGATCTTCGTGTACAGGCCCATGCGGCCGCCGGACAAACCGTGGATCAGGTAGATCTCCCACAGCGGCCGGCCGCGGTCGAGCCGCCGGGCGTGCAGCCGCGAGACCTGCTCGGCCAGCTGCCGCTCGTCGCCGGGCGGCGGCAGGCCGATCTCTCGAACGTGGTAGTCGAGGTCGAGGTCGTCCTCCTGCGCCCAGTACGGGTGGTCCAGCCCCAGCGGCACCGGGGCGAGCCTGCGCCGCAGCGCGGGGACGTACGGGAGCCGCCGCTCCAGCAGGGCCTGCAGGTCGGCGCGGTTGAGGTCGCCGTCGACGATGGCGAGGCCCGCGATGTTCGCGATGTTCGTGTCGGTCTCGAACTGGAGGAACTGCGCGTCGAGAGCGGTCAACTGCGGCATCCGTCACACCTCCGCACCGAACCAATCAGACTCCGCCCATCACTGCAAGGAACGACTTCCGGTGAAAAAGAGTCAGAGGAGGAGAAATGGCGCGATTGAGGTTGGGCTTGGCGGAGAATCTATACATCATGCTCCCCTCCGAATACCCCATCAAGCAGGTACGCGCGACGTATCCTGCGCTCTCCGACGGTCACGCCTACCTCGACGGCGCCGCCGGCACCCAGGTCCCCCGATCGGTGATCGAGGCCATCGCCACCGCCTACCGGTCCGGCCTCGGCAACGTCGGAGGCGCCTTCCCGGCGAGCCACCGTTCCGACGCGATCGTGGCCGCCTGCCGCGCCGCGGTCGCCGACCTGGTCGGCGGCCGGCCCGGCGGCGTGATCCTCGGCCCCAACATGACCACGCTCACCTACCGCCTGGCCAGGGCCATCGCCGGGCCCGGTGACGAGGTCGTGGTCTCGCGGCTCGACCACGACGCCAACGTCCGGCCCTGGACGCAGACCGGCGCCACCGTGCGCTGGGCCGAGGTCGATCCGGTCACCGGGGAGCTGCCGGTCGAACAGTACGCCGACCTCGTCAACGAGCGCACCAGGGTGGTCGCGGTGACGGCGGCCAGCAACATCATCGGCACCCGTCCCGACGTGCCCGCCATCGCCGAGATCGCCCACGCCGCCGGCGCGCTCGTGTACGTCGACGGCGTGCACGCCACCCCGCACGGCCCGGTCGACATGCGCGCGCTCGGCGCCGACTTCTACGCCACCAGCGCCTACAAGTGGTCGGGCCCGCACATCGGCGCGGTCATCGCCGACCCGGCGCTGCTGGAGACGCTGCGGCCCGACAAGCTGGCCCCCTCGTCCGACACGGTGCCGGAGCGGTTCGAGACGGGCACCTCGCCCTTCGCCGACCTCGACGGGGTCACCGCCGCGGTCGACCACCTGGCCGCCATGGTGCCGGGCACCGGCAACCGCCGCGAGCGCCTGCTGAACTCGATGGCCGCAGCGGAGGCGTACGAGCAGGCGCTGTTCGCGGTGCTCGTCGAGGGGCTGGAGACGATGCCGCACGTCACGACGTACGGCAAGCCCGCCCGGCGCACCGCCACCGTCTACTTCAACGTGGCCGGGCGCACCCCGCACCAGGTCGCCGAGCACCTGGCCAAGCTGGGCGTCAACGTCTGGCACGGCCACAACTACGCCTGGGAGCTGACCGGCGCGATGGGCATCCGCGACGCCGGCGGCGCGGTGCGGGCGGGCCTGGTCCACTACAACGACCGTTCGGACGTCGACCGGCTGCTCGACGGGGTGGCGCGCCTGGAATGAACCGCGGGTCCCGGTTGCTGTCCGGGACGAAGTCGTTCATGGAAGAAGGCGTTTCGCATGTCAGCGCAGGCCGTCGCGGCCCGGCTCATCGTGCAGGCCCTGGAGGCCGAAGGCGTCGAGTACGTCTTCGGCATCCCGGGCGAGGAAAACATCCATTTCGTCGACGCTCTCAGAGACTCCCCCATCCGCTACATCCTGGTGCGCCACGAGCAGGGCGCGGCGTTCATGGCGGAGATCTACGGCCGGCTCACCGGCAAGGCGGGTGTGGCCTCGGCCACGCTCGGACCCGGCGCCATCAACCTGCAGCTCGGCGTGGCCGACGCCACCACCAACAGCACCCCGGTGGTGGCGATCACGGCGCAGGTCGGGCTCGACCGCATCTACAAGGAGTCGCACCAGGTGGTCGACCTGGTGTCGCTGTTCAGGCCGATCACCAAGTGGTCGGAGCTGGCGCCCTCCGCGCAGGCGCTGCCCGAGCTGATCCGCAAGGCGTTCAAGACCGCGCAGACCGAGCGCCCCGGCGCCGTCTACCTGGCCATCCCCGAGGACGTCGAGTCGGCGCCGCTCCCCGCCGACCTGCGCCCGCTCCCGGTCAACGTCGTACGCCCGCAGGACCCCTCCCCCTCCCAGATCGCCCGTGCGGCCGACGTGCTGGCCACCGCCCGCCGGCCGATCGTGCTGGCCGGTCACGGCGCCACCCGCGCCGGGGCCTCGGACGCGCTCGTCCGCTTCTCCGAGCGGCTCGGCCTGCCGGTGGCCACCACGTTCAACGGCAAGGGTGTCTTCCCCGACGACCACCGGCACGCCCTCGGCGCGGTCGGGTTCATGCGGCACGACTACGTGAACTTCGGCTTCGACGAGGCCGACGTGCTCATCACGGTCGGGTACGAGCTGCAGGAGTTCGACCCGGTCAAGATCAATCCGCTGCGCGACAAGAAGATCATCCACATTCACCGGTTCCCCGCCGAGGTGGACGACCACTACCCCGTGGACGTCGGCGTGCAGGGTGACATCTCACGCTCGCTGCACGCGCTCGGCGACGCCGTGCACCGGCGTTTCTCGCTGAACGGCACCGGCGAGCGGATCCGCCGCATGCTCAAGGAGGAGCTGGAGCAGGGGCGTTCGGAGGACGGGTTCCCGCTGTCGCCGCGCCGGGTGGTGGCCGACATCCGCGAGGCGATGGGGCGCGAGGACATCGTGCTGGCCGACACGGGCGCGGTGAAGATGTGGATGGCCCGGATGTACCCGACGTACGAGCCGAACACGATACTGGTCTCCAACGGGCTGTCGTCGATGGGGTTCGCGGTGCCGGGCGCGCTGGCGGCCAAGCTGGCGTTCCCGCGGCGGCGGGTGCTCGCGGCGACGGGCGACGGGGCTTTCCTGATGAACGTGCAGGAGCTGGAGACGGCCGTACGCGAGAACGTGCCGTTCGTGGTGCTGGTGTGGGTCGACGGCGCGTACGGGCTGATCGAGTGGAAGATGAACCTGGAGCTGGGCCGCGACTCCCACGTGGCCTTCGGCAACCCCGACTTCGTCAAACTGGCCGAAAGCTTCGGAGCCCGCGGCTATCAGATCAACGCGGCCGACGACCTCCTGCCGACCCTGCGCAAGGCGTTGTCCGACGACGCGGTGTCGGTGATCGCCGTCCCGGTCGACTACTCCGCCAACCTCGAACTCACCAGCAAACTCGGCGAACTCACCGGCCCGTTCTGACCGGACACACCTGGGGCGGGCTCGCCGGGCCGTTCTAAGATCGGCTGGATGAGCCTGCCCGCCGTACCCGCCGCCGAGTCCCCCGCCGGATCCGCTGCCGGGCTGCTGCCGGTCGAGCCGGCGCGCGACCCGTACCACGTCTATCTCGACTCGCTGACCAGCCCGGAGTCGCGCCGGACGATGCGCGGCTGCCTCGACCGGCTGGCCAAGCTGCTCACCGGCGACGAGAACGCCACCGGTGCGGGCCAGCCGTGGCACCTGCTGCGTTACGAGCACACCGTGCGCATCCGCACGATGCTCACCGACCAGGGGTGGTCGGCGGCGTACGTCAACAAGCACCTGGTCGCGCTGCGCCGGGTGCTGAAGGAGGCGTGGCGGCTCGGGCAGACCACCGCGGAGGACTTCGCCCGCGCCGCCGATCTGGCCCCCGTGCGCCAGAGCCGCCTGCCGACCGGACACCACGTGCCGCCCGAGGTGGTGGGGGCGGCGCTGGCGGCGTGCGACGACTCGCCGGCCGGGGTGCGCGACGCGGCCCTGATCGCGGTGCTGTACTCCACCGGCTGCCGCCGCGCCGAGCTGGGCGGGCTGGAACTGCCCGACTACGACCCGGGGGCACGTTCGCTGCGGGTGCGCGGCAAGCGCGACAAGGAACGCCTGGTCTACCTGACCACAGACGCGATCGGGCTGGTGGAACGCTGGCTGGCGGTCCGCGGAAACGCGCCGGGCGCGCTGTTCAGCCCGATCAGCAAGGCGGGACGGGTACGCGTGCGCGACGGGCGGCCGGTGGGGCTGACCGGGCAAGGTATCGCCGACATCCTGGCCCGCCGGCTCGGGGCGGCGGGCGCGGCCCGGCGTACGGCGCACGACTTCCGCCGGACGTTCATCGGCGAACTGCTGGACGCGGGGGTGGACCTGGCGACGGCCCAGGCCCTGGTGGGCCATTCCAGCCCGGCCACCACGGCCCGCTACGACCGCCGCCCGGAACGCACCCGCCGCGAAGCCGTCGACCGCCTCCGCCTCCCCGCCCCACGCCCTCTCGCCTGACCCCACGCAAGGCCTCCACACGCTGCGCCCTCGACGCCCTCGACGCCCTCGACCGTGTCAGCTCACCAGGCGGGGGACGACGCCGGTGGTGTGCAGGCGTTCGCGGGCGGCGGCGATGGCCTCGTCGGTGGTGGCGAACACGCGGCCGGTACGGTCGAGCCGGGCGATCACGCCGAGCGCCTCCAGTGGCTGGTGGTGGCCGTCGGGGATGCCGGAGACGTAGACGGCGATGCCGCGCCGTTCGAGCCGCTGGATGGCGTCGCCGAGGACGAGTGCGCCGCTGGCGTCGATCGTGGTGACGCGGCGCATGCGCAGTACGACCACGGACACGTCGGTCACCTCCGACAGCTCCAGCAGGAAGCGCTGGGCGGCGGCGAAGAACAGGGGGCCGTCGAGCCGGTAGGTGACGATGTGTTCGGCGAGGAGGGCGTGCTCGTCCTCGGTGTGCTGGGGTTGCAGGTCGTGCCGGAGCGGCTCCTGGTCGAAGCGGACGTTACGGGCGATCGCCCGCAGCGCCAGCGCACCCGCCACGACGAGGCCGAGCAGGACGGCGAGCACGGTGTCGAGCATGAGGGTGGCGACGGCGGTCAGCACGAGGACGGCGCCGTCGCCCCGGGTGGAACGGATCATGGCGCGCACCGCGCCGATCTCGACCATCCGCACCGCCGTGGCCAGCAGCACCCCGGCCAGCGCGGCGAGCGGGATGCGGGAGACGAGCCCGGCGGCGAGGTAGACGATGCCGCCCAGGATGAGGGCGTGCGACAGCGCCGCCAGCCGGGACTGGGCCCCGGAGCGGACGTTGACCGCCGTGCGGACGATGGCGCCCGTGCCGGCCATGCCGCCGAACAGCGGGGTGATGAGGTTGGCCACGCCCTGGCCGAACAGCTCGCGGTCGGGGTCGTGGCGGTGGCCGCCGGACATGCCGTCGGCGACGCCGGCCGACAGCAGCGACTCGAGCGCGGCGAGCGCGGCCACGGCGACGGCGGGGCCGAGGAGGGCCGGGATCGCGCCGAGGTCGAAGAAGCCCAGCGACGGCGCGGGCAGCCCGGGGGGCAGGTGACCGATCCTGGTCAGGGGCAGCGCGGCCAGCTCCGCGACGAGGGTGGCGGCGGCCACGGCGAGCAGCGAGAACGGCACGGCGGGCCGGATTCTCGCGCCCACCAGCAGCAGCGCGGCCACGGCGAGGGTGACGCCGGCGGCCCACCAGTGGGGCGCGGCGAGGAAGTCGGCGACGGCGTGCCAGGCGATCACCGGGACCTGGTCGCTGTCGTGGGGCCGGACGCCGAGGGCGTGGGGGAACTGCTGCAGGCCGATCACGCATGCGATGCCGACCGTGAAACCGGCCACCACGGGCGCGGGGACGAGCGCCATGTAGCGGCCGGCGCGGGCCAGGGCGAGCGCGACGAGCAACAGCCCGGCGAGCAGGCCGACGGTCAGCACGCCGGCGGGGCCGTGGGTGCCGACGATGGGCATGAGCACGACGGTCATGGCGCCGCTGGTGCCGGACACCTGCAGGGCCGACCCGCCGAAGAGCGCGGCGAGCGATCCGGCGACGACGGCCGTGGCCAGGCCGGAGGCGGCACCGAGGCCGGAGGAGATGCCGAAGCCGAGCGCCAGAGGCAGCGCGATGACGGCCACCGTGAGCCCGGCGAGCAGGTCGTTACGGGGGCGGCGGCCCATGGCGGCCAGGTCGGCGCGTCGCGGGAGCAGGGCGCGGACCCGCCCCCACACCGCGGCCGTCACGCCGCGTCTCCTTTCGTGTCGGATCCGTCACCGGCGATGCGCGTGAAAGGTCCCTTCACCATCACTCCCTCTGCTGCGTAAAGAGAACGTCAACTTGTCCCAAATTGCATAACTCTGCAATTCGTGAAGAGGGCACCAGGATAACAAGGGAAACCGCGCTGACCTGGCCCGATTCCGCCTGGCCGGCGATATTCGCCGTACGCGGAATCGGGCCATCGTCTAAAAAAGCCGCAGCCGCCTTCAGCCCACTAGAAAGGGTTCCTTTTCCGAAAAAGGGGCTCTCAGAATGAGGTTTCCAGCATGGAGAACGCGCGTTCCGCCGCGCGTACCGCCTCCGGCTCGACCTCCGCCATCGGGCGGCCCTGCGCCAGCATCCGCCAGTTACGCCTGGCCAGCACCCGCTGCGCGGCCAGCACCTGCGCGGCCAGCAGCCCGGCGGCCAGTTCGTCGCCCGCCTCATCGGGCGTCTCCGTGAGAGCATCCGCGAGGGCGCCCGTGAGGGCCTCGGCGAGGGCCTGCTCGTCCTGCGAGATGTGCTGGAACAGCCGAGCCTGCAGGCCGGGCGTGGTGAACACCATCCGATGGAAGGCCAGCACCTCGGGGTCGTCGTTGAGGCCCGTCACGGGGTCGCGCCGGGCGAGCCCGTCGAGGAAGTGGCGGCGCAGCGCCTCCAGCGGGCGCTCACCCGCCACCCGCTCCCGCACGACCCGCGCCGCCTCGCCCCGGTGATCGGCGATGCGGTGCAGGACGAGATCCTCCTTGGCCGGGAAGTACTTGAACAGCGTCGGCTTCGAGACGCCGGCCGCCGCCGCGATCTCCGTCACCGGCACCTCGTCGAAGCCGCGCTCCAGGAAGAGCGCGATGGCCGCCGCCGAGATCGCCTCGTGCACCCGCCGCCGCTGCAGCTCCCGCAGTCCCGTCATGGGCTCCATCCTAGCAACGCGTTAACCTGGTCAATCTCTTTACCAAGTCAACACGCGACGGAGGCGGCGGCACACCGCACGTGGACCTTCCCCTGGCATGAGTCCTTTCCGCACTGCGGACCGGCTTCGACGGAGCGAGACACAGGGGCAGGGCCAGGCGTTTCGGCGCTCGGCCACGGGGTCTCACTTCTCGCTGTCGAGCATGGCCAGGTGCTGGGCCGCGTAGCGCTCGCCGGCCGCGGCATCCGCCGGCACCGCCGCTTCGATCTCGGCGAGTGTCTCCTGGTCGAGGGTGAGGTCCACGGCGGCGAGGGATTCGGCCAACCGGTCGCGGCGGCGGGCGCCGACCAGCGGGACGATGCCCTCGCCCTGGGCCGCGACCCAGGCGATGGCGACCTGGCTGGTCGTCGCCCCGATGCGCTCGGCGACTCGGGTCAGCGCGCCGACCAGGCGCAGGTTGGCCTCCAGGTTCCCGTCCTGGAAGCGGGGGCTGTGCGCCCGGAAGTCGCCGCCGCTCAGCTTCCTGTCGGGGTCCCAGTGACCGCTGAGCAGGCCGCGGGAGAGCACTCCGTAGGCGGTCAGGCCGATGCCGAGCTCACGCAGCGTCGGGATGATGGCCTTCTCGGGGCCTCGCGACAGAAGCGAGTACTCGATCTGCAGGTCGCTGATCGGGGCCACGGCGGCGGCGCGGCGAAGGGTGTCCGGCCCGACCTCCGAGAGACCGATGTGCCGGATATATCCGGCTTGCTGCATCTCCAGCATCGCCCCCACGGTGTCCTCGATCGGAATCTGCGGGTTCAGCCGGGAGGGGCGGTAGATGTCGATGTAGTCGGTTCCCAGACGCCGCAGCGAGTACGCCAGCCGGTCTTTCACCGCCGCCGCCGAGACATCGGCCGCTGCGGGCTGGAAGCCGCCGTCGGGCGTGCGCCGCGTGCCGAACTTCACGCTGATCACCACGTCCTCGCGGCGGCGGGCCTTGAGGGCACGGCCGATCAGCATCTCGTTGTGGCCGGAGCCGTAGAAGTCGCCGGTGTCGACGAGCGTGACGCCCGCGTCGATCGCGGCGTGGAGGGTCGCGATGCTCTCCTGCTCGTCGGCCGGCCCGTACAGGTCCGACATGCCCATGGCGCCCAGGCCGATGACCGAGACCCGGGGTCCGTGCGCGCCGAGTGGGCGGGTACCGATGGTTGGCACTCTGGTTCTCCTTGACGTGTCGCGTTCTTGGTCGCGGGACGCGGCTCAGGCCCGTGACGTGCGGCAGACCTTCGCCGGCACCCGGGCCTCGATCCGGCCCGCCCCTGTACATCCAGCGTGCACCGCTGTTCACGGGACAGCCACGGCTGCCCCCACCCAGGGGTTGACGTCCCCTGGCTCAGTCCCTCGGCACCGGCGACGATCGAGAGATGAACCACTCGGAACTCGCCGCGTACCTGAGGTCGCGGCGTGACAGGATCCGTCCGGCCGAGGTCGGTCTGCCCGCCGGTCCGAGGCGCCGGGTGCCGGGACTGCGGCGCGAGGAGGTCGCCCAGCTGGCGGGGCTGTCCGCGGACTACTACACCGAGCTGGAACGGGGCCGCGGCGTACAGCCCTCGGCACAGGTGCTGGCCGCACTCGCGCGGGCGCTGCGGCTGGACGGCGACGAACGCGACCATCTGTTCCACCTCGCCGACCGGCCGGTCCCCCAGGCCGCCCACGGCCCGACCGCGCACGTCCAGCCGGCGCTGCTCAGCCTGCTGGACCGGCTCTCCACCACCCCCGCCCAGATCATGACCGACCTGCACGAGACCCTCGCCCAGAACCCTCTGGCCATCGCGCTCGTCGGGCATCGAACCGGGGTACGGGGCCCCGCGGCCGGCTTCGTCTACCGCTGGTTCACCGACCCCGGCGCCCGCACGCTGTACCCGGTAGAGGACCACGACCACCACTCGCGTGTCTTCGTCGCCGACCTGCACGCCGTCGCCGCCCGTCGGGGGAAGGACCCTGAGGTGAGCCGGATGGTCTCCGCACTACGACGGCGCAGCCAGGAGTTCGCGAGCCTGTGGGAGACGCGTGACGTGGCCCTGCGGCGGGTCGACCACAAGCGGATCGTCCACCCCGCCCTCGGCGTCATCGAGGTGGACTGCCACAGCCCGTTCAGCGAGGACGGGCGCCAGCGCCTGCTGTGGTTCACCGCGCCGCCCGGCAGCAACGGCGCCGCCCAGCTGGAGCTGCTCTCCGTCATCGGCGCCCAGGACATGACGACCGGCGCCGACGACACCCAGCCGACCGGCACGTCCCGGATGACCAAGTAACGGCAGGCACCCACGATCCCGCCGCAAAGTGTTAACCTGGTAAATCTATTAACCGAGTTAACACTTGGAGTGGTGATGGGAACGCTCGACGACGAGCGGCGGCATGTCGAACGCTGCCGGGCCGGCCTGCGCCGGATGCTGGAGGGCGCGCGGGAGAACGTGATCGTCGGCGAGACCGTGGCCGGCGATCGCTACAGCGCCGAGCGCCTGGGCCGCCACCTCAAGAGCCTGGCCAAGGAGCTGAGCGAGGAGCCCGACGGGCCGCCGTTCTTCGGCCGGCTCGACTTCGGCGCGGGCGAGCACCAGGGCCGCGCGTACCACATCGGCAGGCGGCACATCACCGGCGAGCACGGCGGCCCGCCCGTGGTGGTCGACTGGCGGGCGCCGGTCGCGCGGGCGTTCTACCGGGCCGGCGCCGAAGATCCCCAGGGCGTCGCCCTGCGCCGCCGCTTCGGCTGGTCCGGCACCACCCTGACGGGCTTCGAGGACGAGCGGCTGGACCGGGGCGAGGAGGGCGGCGGCCACATCCTGGCCGCCGAGATCGAACGCCCCCGCGTCGGCCCCATGCGCGACATCGTCGCCACCATCCAGCCCGAGCAGGACGACCTCGTCCGCGCCGACCTCGACACCTCGATCTGCGTGCAGGGCGGGCCGGGCACCGGGAAGACCGCGGTGGGCCTGCACCGGGCCGCGTACCTGCTCTACGCCCAGCGCCGCCGCCTGGAACGCTCCGGCGTGCTCGTGCTCGGCCCCAACCCGGCCTTCCTCGGCTACATCTCGGCGGTGCTGCCCGCGCTCGGCGAGATGGACGTCGAGCAGACGACGCTGGAACGGTTGCTGGCCACCGTCCCGGTCACCGCCGCCGACACCGAGCAGGCGGCGGTCGTCAAACACGACGCGCGGATGGCGCGGGTGCTGCGCAAGGCCCTGTACGGCCGGATCGCGCGGCCCGCCGAGCCCGTCGTGGTGCCGGACGGCTCGACCCGTTGGCGGGTGCACGAGGACGAGCTGCGCCGCATCGTGGACGACACCCGCCGCGAGCCGCTCCCGTACGGCGTCGGCCGCGAACGCGTCCTGGCCCGCGTGGTGGCCGCGATCCGCCGCCAGGCGGAGGCCCGGGGCCGGACGGCGACCGCGGCCTGGCTGCGCGGTGTCGGCCGCGCCGTCACCCCCGCACTGGACGCCGTCTGGCCCGCCGTCAGACCCGAGGAGATCCTGTACGAGGTGCTGCGCGACCCCGTCGCGGCCGCCGGTGTCCTCACGGACGCCGAGCGCGCCGCGATCACCTGGTCCAGGCCGCCCCGAAGCCCCGCGAGCGCTCGCTGGTCGGCCGCCGACCTGGTGCTGCTGGACGAGGTCGGCGGCCTCCTCGAACGCCCCCGCGGCTACGGCCACGTCATCGTGGACGAGGCCCAGGACCTGTCGGCCATGGAGTGCCGGGCGGTGGCCAGGCGCAGCGCCCACGGCTCGCTCACCGTGCTCGGCGACCTGGCGCAGGGCACCACGCCGTGGGCCGCCACGTCGTGGCCGGAGCATCTGGAGCTGCTCGGCAAGCCCGACGGCCGGGTCGTCGCCCTCACGACCGGCTTCCGGGTGCCGGCGGCCGTGGTGGAGTTGGCCAACGCGCTGCTGCCGGCGCTCGGCGCACGGGTGCCGCCGACGCGCTCGTACCGGTCGGACGGACTGCTGCGGGTGCGGCGGGTGACCGACGTGGACAAGGGGGTGGTGGCGGCGGTGCGTGCGGCGCTCGCGTTCGAGGGGTCGATCGGGGTGATCGCGGCGGACGCCGCCGTGGAGACGCTCACGTCCGCGCTGTGGGACGAGGGGCTGGACGTGGGCGGGCGGCTCACCGTTCTGCCCGCCTCCATGTCGAAGGGGCTGGAGTACGACCATGTCGTCGTGGCGGAGCCGGCCGCCATCGTGGCGGCGGAGCGGCGGGGGCTGCACCGGCTGTACGTGGCGCTCACCCGGGCCGTCTCCCGGCTCGACGTCGTGCACGCCCGTCCGCTGCCGCCGCCGCTCACGTCGCCGGACGAAGCCTTCTGAGATGGGCGGATGTCCTCGACAGGTACGCGGCTTCGGTGTGTGATGTGGTTTCCCGTCCCGACAGGAGGCCCCGTGACGTCATCCCCGGACCCTCCCTCACCC